>JALYIL010000186.1 GCA_030775825.1 Actinomycetota bacterium | reverse complement strand
CGACTCGTGCCCGCAGAGCTTCTCGGGGCCGAACCTGGGGCGATCCCTGTTCGAAGCCGGGTTCACGTTTGCCGGCTACTCCGAGGACCTGCCCTCGGCCGGCTATCTCGGGTGCAGCGCCGGCCAGCCACGAGTCGGCGGCGGCGACCGTGCCGCTGTGGATGTCGTGCGCCTCGTTCGGGATGAGGAAAGACACGGTGGGCAGTCGAGTGAAGTCGGCGGGAAAGGCGCTCAGGGGCAGATTCACCGTCGGGGTTGCTGCGCACCGCCGAGGCCATGTACGGCCTCCCGCCGCTGGGCCACAGCGCCGAGGCTGCCCCGATCGTCGGCGCCTGGAACGGGTGAGACCAGCCGGCTCAGATCCACTTCTTGCGCTTGAGGCAGATAAACAGCCCGATCCCGATGGTGAGGATGACGGCGACGCTCAGCGCGAAGCCCCAATGCTTGCCGAAGCCTGGATAGGGCAAGTTCTGGCCGAAGTAGCCGGTGACCGCGGTCGGGACGGCGATGATCGCTGCCCATCCGGTGAGCTTGCGCATGACGGTGTTGAGGCGAGCGTCCTGGAGGGACAGGTTCGTTTCGAAGATGGTGCTGATCATGTCACGCAACGACTCGGTCCATTCCGAGGCCCGCAGGACGTGGTCGTAGAGGTCGTCGTACCAGGGATCGAGCTCGCTGGGAGAGTGAAAATCCTTGCGGTGACGCAGCACGGAGTTGATGACCTCCCGCATCGGGAGGACGACGCGGCGCAGTTCGACCAGGTCCTTGCGGACTCGATACGTGGCGCGCTGAACCTCGCTATTGATCGCGCGGTCGTCGAACAGGCCGTCCTCGAGGCCCTCCATCGCGTCGTCGAGGATCTGAACTGCCTCGAAGTGGCCATCGACGATCGTGTCGAGCAGGCCGTGCACCAGGGCTCCGACTCCGTACTTGAGCAGGTCGGCATTGTCGTCCCACCGCCGCACGACCTCTTCGATATCGAAGTCAGGGCCGGAGCGGACGGTGATCAGGCCGCGCGGGAACACGAACGCGGAAACCTTGTGCACGGACAGGCACCCGTGCATCGCGGCCGCGGGAGACTCCGCGTTCGGGTTCAGCTTGACCGCGTACAGCGTGATGAATGTGTGGGAGGCGTATCGCGTGGCCTTCGCCCGCTCGGAATGAGCGATGGCGTCCTCGACGGCCAGCGGCTCCAGAACCAGCTCACCGGCAAGTTCTTGGAGGATGCGGTGATCGGGGTCGCAGATGTCTACCCAGGTGAGGCACTCGCCGTTCTCGAGGTGATCGGAGATCTTTTCGAAGTCGAAGTCTTCGGCGACGACCTTCCCGTCGCGCCAGACCCGGCCGCGGACCGTGCCATCATCATCTTCCATAGCTGCAGTGTGCCTGCACGGTGCCAAATTGACACGATGCCAAGATAGACCGGTGAGCGACCTTGGTCCCGATGAGCGCCGTTCGCCGTCCGCAATCGCGCGACTGGAAGCGGACCTGCTTCCGGCCTGGTTACGTCCCACGCTGGGCGAGAACAGGATCCCGGTAGCCGTAGCGATCGCGGCCGCGGCGATCCTGCAACTCCTGCTGCCCGGCCGGTTCACCTTGATACGCCCGCAGTGGGTCTTGCCCAGCCTCGAGCTCGTCCTGCTCGCGACCCTGACCGTGATCAATCCGGTGCGGCTCACCCGGTACACGCCGGCGGGTCGATACCTGAGCCTGCTGCTGGTCGCGTTCATCTCGGCCGACAATGCGATCAGCGCGGTCCTGCTGGACAGCAAGCTCATCCGGGGGACCGCGGGCAATCAGGCGGCGCCGTTGCTGGCCTCGGCCGCCGCGATCTACCTCACGAACATGATCGCGTTCGCCATCTGGTTCTGGGAGTTCGACCGGGGCGGCCCATTTGCCCGAGCCGCCGCACACCGGCCCTACCCTGACTTTCTCTTCCCGCAGATGACCCAACACCATCTCGCGCCCAAGGACTGGGAGCCGCAATTCGGCGACTACCTTTACGTGAGTTTCACCAACGCCACCGCCTTCTCGCCGACCGACACGATGCCCCTGACCCGTTGGGCGAAACTCCTGATGGCTCTGCAGAGCGCGATCGCCCTGTCCACCACCGCGCTTGTCATCGCTCGCGCCGTGAACATCCTGAAGTAGACCTGCCGTCGTCCTCGTGGCGCCAATCGCGATCACTCGGGTCCGGGGGAATAACACGCCGGGGGTGACGCGCTGGCTCTAGTCATGAGCCCCTTGGCATATCTTCGGCGCGGCGCCGACGCTTCCCGTTCCCGACCGGCCGCACTCGTCCTCGCCGTAGTCTGCGTGGCGCAGTTCATGGTGGTGCTGGACATCAGCATCGTGAATGTGGCTCTGCCGAACATGCAGCGTGACCTGCACATGTCGCAGAACGGCCTCGGTTGGGTCCTCAACGCGTACACGCTGACCTTCGCCGGGTTCCTGCTCCTGGGTGGCCGCGCCGCGGACCTGTGGGGACGCAGACGGCTTTTCCTGATCGGCGTCGCCCTATTCTCATTGACCTCGCTGGTCGGAGGACTCGCGCAGAGCGGCGGCGAAGTTATCGTCGCGCGTGGGCTGCAGGGACTCGGCGGGGCGGTGCTCTCACCCGCGACGCTGACGATCCTCACCACGACATTCGTCGAGCCGAAGGCACGAGCCCGTGCGCTGGGCATGTGGAGCGCGGTGGCCAGCGCCGGCGGAGCGACCGGCGTGGTCGCCGGCGGGGTGCTCACCGACCTGCTCTCATGGCGGTGGATCCTGTTCATCAACGTGCCGATCGGCGTCCTGGTCCTGCTCGTCGCGCGGTTTGCGATCGTCGAGTCGGTCGCCGAAGGAGAGCGGCCGACGCTCGACTGGGCAGGCGCGCTGACGGTCACGGGCGGCCTGGTTGCGCTCGTGTACGGCATCGTGTCGACCGACGCGCACGCGTGGGGCTCCTCGCTGGTGGTCGGATACCTCGTGGCGGGAGTCGCGCTGATCGGTGTCTTCCTCGCGATCGAAACTCGCCATCCCCACCCGCTGGTTCCGCTGCGGCTGTTCCGCTCGCGGTCGCTGACGGGGGCAAACCTCATGATGATCATCATTGGGTCGGTTATGTTCTCGCTGTTCTTCTTCCTGTCCCAGTTCGTCCAGGACGTCCAGCATTACAGCTCGCTGCGCACGGGGTTCGCGTTCCTGCCCATGCCGATCACGATCATCATCGGTACTCAGATTTCGTCACGGTTGGTTGCCCGCGTTGGACCGCGGACGCTGCTTGTCATCGCGCCCTTGGTGTCGGCCACCGGACTGCTGTTGCTGTCGCGATTGCACGAGAACAGCTCCTACCTGCTGCACGTCGGGCTCCCGGGCGCGATCACGACCTTTGGTGTTGGCCTGTCGTTCGTACCGATTACGTTGGCAGCCACCGGCGGCGTGGCCAGGCACGAAGCCGGGCTGGCCTCGGGTCTGATCAACACCACCCGTCAGATCGGCGGATCCCTCGGATTGGCCGCGCTGCTGACGATCGTCGCGGCACGGACGCATGCGCTGCACAACGCCGGTCCGCTCGTCGCGCAGACCGGCGGGTACACGAGGGCCTTCGCCGTCGGCTCCGTCCTGATGGTTGTCGCCGCCGCCATCGCGCTGGTGGTCCTGCCACCCTTGCGCGCCCCGGATCGGGCGCCGGAACCGCAACCCAGCGAGCTCGCCGAGGTCGTGGCGAGCAAATGACGAGCGATTAGGCGCGGTCGGGCCCGAGCTCCGGGCGCCGTGGCTGCGTGATCTCGACGATGGCTTCGATTGCAGCCGTCGTGGCGGGACTGGGTGGCACGTCATAGGCAGCGACGAGGTCGATGTGTCGTGGCGCGTGGCGGCGTAGCGGGACGGTCGCCACGGTGGCGCCGCGGGAGGCTTCGACGGCCAGAGATGGCAACAGGGCCACGCCGAGGCCAGCCGAGACGAGGGTCTGCGTGACGACATAGTCGTCGGTGCTGTGGCGAATATCAGGGAGGAACCCGTGGGCAGCTGCCGCGGTCACGAGATGGGCTCTACAGCGTGGGCACCCGGCAATCCAACGCTGGTCGGCTACGGTGCCGAGGTCCAGCTCTGCGTAGCTGGCCAACGAGTGACCGACCGGGAGGACGAGGAGCATCTGGTCGTCGAACAGGGGGGTCCGGACTAGTGGGTCGCCGGCGGAGGGGACGTTCTCGTAGTCGAACGTGACGGCGAAATCGACCTCGCTCTCGGACAGAAGCTCGCGAGCTTGCTCCGGCTCTGCCTCGGTCAGCCGGATGTCCAGCCCGGGCGCGCGCCGCTGCAACAATGCGATAGCCGCGGGCACGAATGTCGCGCACGCGGACGGGAAGGCCGCCATGCGAACGCGTCCGGCTCGCAGGTCGGTCAAGGCCGCGAGATCGGCACGTGCGGCGCGAAGCCGCGCTGTCACCGCCTCGGCGTGCGCGGCCAGGCAGCGGCCCGCTTCGGTTAGCGTGACGCCCCGGGAGTTTCGCACGACCAGTACGCAGCCCGCGTCGCGCTCGAGTCGCTTGATGTGCTGGGCGACGGCGGGCTGTGTCCAACCGAGGGCCTGGGCTGCGGCGGCGAACGAACCGCCCCGGGCGACCTCAGCCAGGATCAGCATGCGGCGGGGGTCCAGCAGGTCACTCACGGGGTGTGCCGGCTCCGCGTCAAGCCTCATCCGTCAACCAAAGCACAGCTTGGGTCTGTATGCGTCAATATCGGTCTACCGCACAGGCTGGCGATGGTCGAAGCTGGGCAAATGCTGACCAAGACGGCGGCCGCCGCTGCCGCCGACCCTGCGGCCGACCCTGCCGCTGCGGCTGACCGGCGAGGTGAGCTCGCCCGCGCTCAGGACGAGTTCGACGCCGACGTCATTTATCTCAACACGGCGTCGCTCGGACTACCCCCCCGCCGGTCGCTGGATGCCCTGTGCCGTGCCCTGAACGACTGGCGGGCGGGAACCGCGAGCCCGGCCGATTACGACGCGTCGCTGGAAGCCGCCCGCAGCTGCTACGCGGCGCTCGTAGGCGTCGATCCCTCGTGGGTCTCCACGGGCAGCCAGGTCAGCGTCTTTGCCGGCCTCATCGCGTCCAACCTGCCCTCCGGCAGCGAGGTTCTCACGGTTGCCGGCGAGTTCACCAGCATCGTCTTCCCGTTCCTGGCGCAGGCGCGACGCGGGGTCGTGGTCCGCGAGGTCCCGCTGGCAAAGCTGGCTTGCTCGGTGCGGGCGTCGACCACGCTGGTCGCAGTGTCGGCTGTCCAGTCCGCCGACGGCCGCCTCGCAGACCTGGACTCGCTCACCGCGGCGTGCGCGGCCACCGGTACCCGGATCCTGCTGGACACCACCCAGGCCGTCGGGTGGCTGCCCGTAGATGCCAGCCGCTTCGCCTACACCACCGGCGGCGGTTACAAGTGGCTGTTGGCCCCGCGCGGGACTTGCTTCTTTACCGTGCAGCCGGAATTCGTCGGCGATTGCATCGCCCAGAATGCGGGTTGGTATGGCAGCGATAAACCGTGGGAGAGCATCTACGGCGGCCCGTTGCGCCTGTCCGAAGGCGCGCGCCGGTTCGACGTCTCGCCGGCGTGGCACAGCTGGGTCGCCCAGGCGCCGGCCCTGGAGCTCCTCGCCGGCGTCGGACCGGCTGCCTTGCACGCTCACGCGCTCGGGCTGGCGAACCGGTTCCGAACGAGCATCGGGCTCGAGCCAGGAAACTCCGCGATCGTCAGCGTCGCGACCAACGCCAGTGTCGCCGACCGGCTTAGCAGAGCCGGTGTCCTCGGCAGCGTCCGGGCCGGGCGGCTACGGCTGGCGTTTCATGTGAACAACACCGAAACGGACGCCGATCGTGCCGCAGAGGCCGTGGCCGGCCACATCCGCAATTGAGACCTTCAGAGTTAGCGAAGAACGGTGCCGGCCGACTCGGCCGGCGGAACAACGCCCGGGCGACGTTCGTTCCACTGGTACGAACGCGTGAGGCTATTGCCGATGCGCGATTGCCAGTGAGACGAGCAGGACGATGACCGACACCGACACGAAAGAACCGATCAACCGAACGTCCGCACCGGTGCAGCGCCGTGGTGGTGTTTCCGGTACGGGAATCCCGTTGGGGCGGTGGAGGGGCGTGCCGATTTCGGCGCGGTGGTCGGTGCTGGTTGCCCTCGCAGTGTTCGCAGACGTGCTCGCTACATCGGCGCTGCCGACGTCGCGACCCGGCCACGCTACTGCCACCTACTGGCTCGCCGGGTTACTCACAGCGACCATCTTCCTGATCACCCTGCTGGCCCATGAGTTCGCGCATGCCCTGACGGCGCGGCATTTCCGGATCGGGGTCAGGGGGATCACCCTTTGGCTGTTGGGTGGCTTCACCGAGCTAGACGGCGAATCGCCGTCGCCGCGCGCTGAGGTGCTGGTCGCGGCCGCCGGGCCCGCGACCAGCATCGGACTTGGCGCGATGAGTGGCGCGCTGGCGTGGGCCACCGGTTCTGGTCTGCTGAGTGCCGCACTGAGTTGGCTCGCCGGCATCAGCATCCTGCTGGGCGTGTTCAACCTGCTGCCCGGCGCGCCGCTCGACGGCGGGCGGGTGCTGCGTGGCCTGCTGTGGATGCGGTACAAGGATCGTGCGCGGGCCGCCCGCGCCACGTCGCAGGCCGGGCGGGTACTCGGGTTCGTGCTCGTCGGCCTGGGATTCGTCGAATTCTTCGCCACCGGTTCGTTCGCCGGGTTGTGGATTGCCATTGTCGGCTGGTTCATCGTCGGGGGGGCAACCGTCGAGGGGCAGCTCGCGCAAGTCGAGGGTCTGCGGGGCGTGCACGTCGCAGATGTGATGTCGCTGTCCCCGCCGGCTCTGCCCGAGTGGTGGACGGTGGAACAGGCAGATCACGCAGCCCTCGGCGCGAGCGACGTGTTCCCGCTGGTGGACTTCGGCGGGCAGGCCACCGGCGCGATCACGTTGCGAGATCTCCAACGGGTGCCGCTCGCGCAGCGGGGGGAGATCCGCTTGCGCGACCTCGTCCGTGGCCGTCGGCTGAAGCCCCTGGTCATCCGTCCGGAAAGCCTCTTGACCGAGATCGCGCTGTCCTTGCGCAGATCCGGCAGTGTAGCGGTCGTGGTCGATGAGATCAACCGCCCCATCGGCCTGCTCACGACCGCGGATCTCTCCCGGGCCACGCAGCTATCTCGATCCTCGCAATCGGTCTAAGGTCACCGCGGTAGGGCCGCACCGCCCTTAGCCCGATCGGATCCGACGTGTCCACTGATGCCGGCGAATCCGCGCAGTCCGGCCCGCACGACGAGAACTCGTCCAGACGGCGGCAGGTTCGGCGTCGCGGCGGACTGGCCGCCCTGACCATCGGTGCACTGGGCGTGGTGTTCGGTGACATCGGGACCAGTCCGCTATACGCGATCCAAGCTGTCTTCAGCGCTGACCACCACCGGGTGCGGACCGACCCGACCGAGGTGTATGGCGTGATCTCGTTGGTCTTCTGGGCCATAACTGTCATCGTCTCGATCAAGTACGTGACCTTCATCTTGCGGGCGGACAACGACGGTGAGGGCGGCATCATGGCGCTCACCGCCTTGTTGCAGAAGAACCCGATCAAGTCGGTGCGCGGCAAGGCGATCGTCATTGCTTTGGGGCTATTCGGGGCGTCGTTGTTCTACGGCGACGGGATCATCACTCCAGCGATCTCCGTGCTGTCCGCCGTCGAGGGGCTCAAGGTCGCGACCCCAGGGTTGGCTCATTTTGTCCTGCCCGTGACGGCGACCGTGCTGGGTTTGCTCTTCGTTCTCCAGCGCTACGGCACCGGGGTGATCGGACGGCTCTTCGGCCCGGTGATGATCGTTTGGTTCGCAGCCCTTGCGGTTACCGGCATCAGTGGTATCAGCAAGCACCCGGCGATCCTGCGAGCCCTCTCGCCAACATACGGGGCGCACTTCATCGCCTCGCACGGCGCGGTAGCCTTCATCGCGCTCGGTTCGGTCGTGCTGGCGGTTACGGGCGCGGAGGCGCTGTACGCGGACATGGGGCACTTCGGACGGCCACCGATCACCCGAGCGTGGTTTTTCGTGGTCTTTCCAGCCCTGACCCTCAACTACCTCGGCCAAGGCGCACTCATCGTGCACGCGCCGACGGCGATCGCGAATCCGTTCTTTCTGCTGCTGCCGCACTGGGCGCAGGTTCCGATGGTGCTCTTGGCCACCATGGCGACGGTGATTGCGTCCCAGTCGGTCATCTCAGGCGCATTCAGCGTCACGCGCCAGGCGATCCAGCTCGGGTTCCTGCCGCGGATGACGATCAAGCACACCTCGGCACGCGAAGGACAGGTGTACGTACCCGCCGTCAACTGGACGCTGTTCGTCCTGGTCCTCGCCTTGGTGATCGGATTCAAGTCCTCCGCAGCCCTGGCCTCCGCCTATGGCGTCGCCGTGACAGGCACGTTCGTGTTGAACACCATCCTGTTCCTGATTGTGGCGCGTAGCCTCTGGCGCAAGCCTCGGTGGCTGGTCGCTGCGGGCGCAGTGGTTTTCTTGAGTACCGAGATCAGCTTCTTCCTGGCCAATCTGACCAAGATCGCCCATGGTGGCTGGTTGCCGCTGATTGTTGCAGTGGTGGTTGTCACGGTCATGATGACGTGGCGGCGTGGCCAGATCGTCGTTACCCGGAACCGGACGGAGGAGGAGGGCGACCTGGTCAACTTTCTGGAGCGCGTGCACGCGATGGATCCGCCACTACACCGAGTTACCGGAACCGCGGTCTTCCTGCACGCCACTCCCGGCACGACGCCGCTGGCCTTGCGGGCCAATGTTGAGCACAACCATGTTTTGCAGCACCGGGTCGTCATCCTCAACATCCGTGTCGAGAACACCCCCCACGTCCGCGACGATGAGCACCTATCCATGGACGATCTGCGCTTCGTCGCCGACGGCGTCTCCCACCTGCATGCGGCATTCGGATTTCAAGATGACACCGATGTTCCGGCCACCCTGCGCCTAGCGGTCGAGCAGGGTCTGCTGGACGTGGACTGCCTCGAGGACATCACCTATTTCCTTTCTCGGATCACGGTCGTGCGATCGCCGAGAAGGAACATGCCGCCGTGGCAGAAGCGACTGTTCCTCACCATCGCGCACAACTCGGCCGATCCCATCGACTACTTCGGCCTACCCGCCGAGGCGTCGATCAGCATGGCCGCGCAGATCCCGGTCTGAGTCCGAACTACCAGCCTGATCGCGAGTGCCAGCCCTCGGCGGCCTCCGCGCCTCGGCGGTCTGGTCAGGATTGGTGACTGGCGATCAGGGTGCGCGCCATCTTCTGGGCTCGCTTGGCCGCGAGCAGGTCGCCCTCGGTAGCGGCGACGATCGACCCCTTCATCAGGATGTGCCAAGACCGGGCGAACTCGGCCGGATCGTCGATCCCTGCCTCCGCCGCCAAGCGTTCGACCATCCCCCTGATGTTTCGCAAATGTTGGATACTCGCTTGCCCGAGCGGGTGAGTTGATCTCATCTCGAACAGCACGTTGACGAACGAACAGGCCTCGAAGTCTGCACGCTGGAACCACTCGTCGAATACGTCGAAGATCGCCAACAACCGATCGTCGGGGGTCTCGCCGCGCCGCCGGGCCTCCGCCTCGATCGAACCGAACGTCCACCGTTGCTCGCGCCGCTCCAGGAACGCGAGCACCAGGGCGTCTTTGGACTTGAAGTGACGGTAGAGCGTTGCCCGGGCGATGCCGGCTTCGGTGACGATCTCATCCACGCCGACATCGCGAATACCGCGGCGGGCGAACAGGTCATATGCGGCGGCCAGCACGCGTTCGCGCGCCGAGTCGTCAGCGATGGGTGCGGCCGATTGTCTGACCATGAGCTCCCTCGAATAATCACCAAAGTGTAGACAGAGAACGATCGGTCTACCTATGTTGATTCCGGTGATCCCAGCACCTCTGACAGGTGGATTCGCGTGATCTGTGATTCCGGGAATGACGCGCACACGGAACGTGCGACAGCGGTGTGCGAGCGAGCGTGACCACCGCGACCCGGGAACAGGCGAACCGCCCCACGGGCGGTGCGGCAGATGCCCGGGTCGCGCGATCGCGGTTCACGGTCTCAGGCGTCGTTCAGGGCGTTGGCTTCCGGCCGTTCGTCCACCGTCTGGCCACCGAACTCGAGCTCACCGGGTTCGTCGGTAACGACGCTCAGTGCGTGTTCGCTGAGGTCCAAGGCGCTGCGCCAAGGCTGGCGGTATTCGAGCGGCGTCTGCGCGACGAGGCGCCCCCCATGTCGATCATCACTGCGATCGGGCGGGAGCAGCTCGCCCCGGTCAGCGAAAGCGGATTCAGCATCGTCGCCAGCGCACCCGTCTCGGGGACACGAACGCTGGTCTCGCCTGACGTCGCTATCTGCGGCCACTGCCTCGACGAGATGTTCGATCCGGGCAATCGTCGCTACCGCCACGCCTTCATCACCTGCACCGACTGTGGTCCACGATTCACGATCATCCAGGACCTGCCCTACGACCGTCCGGCCACGACGATGGCTGAGTTCGGAATGTGCGCACGCTGCGCCGAGGAATACGAAAATCCCCTCGACCGGCGCTTTCACGCCCAGCCCATCGCATGCGGCGACTGTGGCCCGCGGTTGTGGTTCGAGTCCGACGCCCTGCGGATCGAAGGTACCGACGCGGCCATCGCCGCGGCCCAGCGGGCACTCAACGACGGTCGCATCGTGGCGATCAAAGGTGTCGGCGGCTACCACCTCGCCTGCCGCGCGGACGATCCGGCGGCGATCGGCCGATTGCGGGCCCGAAAGTCGCGGGATGAGAAGCCGTTCGCGCTGCTCGTTCGCGACCTGAGCGTCGCTCGCCGCCTGACGCGAACCGACGCCGACGAGGAGCGAGTGCTCACCGATCGAGCCCGACCGATCGTTCTGCTGCGCCGGCGCCACGACGCGCCGGTGGCTTTCGGCGTCGCCCCGGGAAACCCCCTGCTCGGGGTGATGCTGCCGTACAGCCCGCTGCACTACTTGCTGTTCGCCGCCGTCCCGGGTTCGCACGTCGACCCGCCGGACGTGCTCGTCATGACCAGTGCGA
Source organism: Actinomycetota bacterium (assembly GCA_030775825.1). GTDB lineage: Bacteria > Actinomycetota > Actinomycetes > Mycobacteriales > Jatrophihabitantaceae > JALYIL01. The sequence goes on along the minus strand of JALYIL010000186.1, from coordinate 62,457 downwards.
ACATCAGCGACGAACCGCTGTGCTTCGACGACCTGGATGCCCGGTCCCGCCTGCCGCTACTGGCCGACGTGGTGCTTACCCACGATCGTGGTATCCACGTCCCCTGCGACGACAGCGTGGTGCGCGTCGTGGACGGGTGCGAACTGCCCATCCGGCGTTCGCGCGGGTACGCGCCGCTGCCGATCTCGCTCGGCCGCACGCTTGCCCCCACGCTGGCGGTGGGCGCCGAGCTGAAGGGGACCTGCTGCCTCATCGACGGCGCGAACGCCTTCTGCTCCGCGCACATCGGCGATATGGGCAGCCTGGAGACCATGCGGGCATTCGAGCGCGCGGTGGCGCAGCTGCGCGCGCTGCACCGGCTGGAGCCGGAGGTCATTGCCGCCGACGCGCACCCGGCGTACCTGACGCGACGGTGGGCGGAGAACCACTCCGGCGCGCCGGACCTGCCAGCCGTGCACCTGGTTCAGCATCATCACGCCCACGTCGTCGCGTTGATCGCCGAGCACGGACGCCTTGGTGAGCCGGTGCTCGGCGTGGCGTTCGACGGCACCGGCTACGGCGATGACGGCACGATCTGGGGCGGCGAGTTCCTGCTGCTCGGTGGCGATTCCACGCGCTACACGCGCGTGGGCCACCTGCGCACGGTGGACCTACCTGGCGGCGATGCCGCGATCCGCAATCCGTGTCGTATGGCACTCGCCTATCTCGCGGCGAGTGAGGTGGCCTGGGAGGCTGACCTCGCGCCGGTAGCGGCCTGTGACCGCACCGAACGTGCCGCCGTCGCAGCGCAGCTCGAGTCGGGCCTGGCGACGGTGCCGTGCTCGAGCGTCGGGCGGCTGTTCGACGCCGTAGCGGCCCTGCTCGGCGTGCGTCAACGGGTCGCTTACGAGGCCCAGGCGGCAATCGAGGTAGAGATACTCGCCGAAGCAGCAGGGGCGATTGACGATGCGCCGCCATGGTCCTTTGTCCTCGGCGAGGACGGCGTCCTGGACTACGGGCCGGTCATAGGCGGCCTCGTGGCCGGGATCCGATCGGGCGTGGCTCGCGAAACGCTGGCGTACTGGTTTCACGTGAGCCTCGCGCAGGCAGTCGCGGTGAGCGCGCAGCGAGCTGTGCGCGGGACAGGCGTCTCGGTCGTGGGGTTGACCGGGGGGGTCTTCCAGAACGCGCTGCTGCTGCTCGAGTGCCGCCGCGAGCTGCAGCAGCTCGGGTTGCAGGTTCTGACACATCGCGCTGTTCCGCCGAATGACGGCGGCCTGGCCCTCGGGCAGGCGGTCGTGGCTGCGCTGGCGCGGGCGCCGGGCGGGTCGATCGCACACTAGGTCAATCGCACACAAGGGGGTGGTTGCGTGAGCGTTCACGTTGCCGACACGTCGGAGTTCGACGTCACGTCCGCAATCACGGCCGACATCCTCGATCGCGGTCTGGCCGACGATCTCGCGGCAGCTGCGCTCTCGGTCGCCCGCCGATTCCACCACGGCGCCACGATGTGGTGCGTCGCCCCGCAGTGGGAACCGCACGCGCATCACATGGCGGTGGAGTTCGTCCATCCGGTCATCGTCGGCAAGCGCGCGCTGCCGGCCGTGGCATTGACGGCGCATGAGGTCGTGGCGCAGGCCCGGGTGTCGGTGAGACCGGGCGACATTGTCATAGCGGTGGCCTCCGCGGCTGACTTCGCCGTCAGCGACCTGATGCGGCGCACCGCCGCATGGGGTGCGCTGAGTGTGTGGATCGGCTCAGGCGTTCGGCCCGCTCGCGGCTGCGCCGACCACGTGCTGTGGATCGAGGACCCCAGTCCGCTGGCTCCCGCGACCGGGCGGTTCGTGCTCATGTACCACCTGTTGTGGGAGCTGACCCACGTCTGCTTCGAACACCCGGGGCTGCTCGCCACCGAGGCCGCGCCATGCGGGGACGAGGTGTGCATCACCTGCAGTGACGAGGGTCGCCCCGCTGAGGTGGTGCTGGTGGGCAGTGGGCCGTTCTCTGGTGCCCTCGTGCGGACCGCGACGGGCGAGGAACAGGTGGATACCACCCTCGTGGGCGAGGTCGAGCCCGGCGATCTATTGCTGATTCATGCCGGCGCCGCCTTGACCAGGCTTGGTGAGCGGGCATGAGCGAGGCTGAGAGCACGGCGTTCCTCTATCCCTTCATCGATGCCGAGGAACGCGACTCGGATGCTCTGCTGAGCGACTTGGCTTCCTCGGCGCGGGACAAGGCGCACGAGAGTGCGGCGCTGCAGCTCTCGACATTGGCTGAGTGCGCCGAGCAGGTCCTCGCGGCTGGCGCAGAGATGGCACAGCGATTCGCCGCGGGCGCTCGGATGTACTCCTTCGGCAACGGTGGCAGTTCGACGGACGCGGCAACCTTCGCCGCGCTGTTCTCCCAGCCCGTGTCCGGGCGAGCGCTGCCGGCGCTGAATCTCGCTGCTGATCAGGCTGTGGTGACGGCGCTGGGCAATGACGTCGGATTCGACCTCGTGTTCTCGCGACAGATCATCGCGCATGCCCGCGGGCGGGACATCGCGGTCGCGTTCTCCACCAGCGGCAATTCCGCTGACCTGATCACCGCCTTGCGCGAGGCGCACAACCGCGGACTGATGACCGTGGGCTTTGCCGGCTACAGCGGTGGCGAGATGGCCGAGTCGGCCGCGGTCGACTACTGCTTCGTCGTCCGATCGCAGAGCATCCACCGCATCCAGGAGAGTCAGGCGCTGCTCGGCTACCAGTTGTGGGCCACGGCGCAGCGATGCCTGGCGACTCAGGCATCGGACAGACCGCTGGCACCGGGGGCTGTAGGAGGTACAGCATGACGAATCAGGTAATCCCGCTCACCGACGTGAGGTCCCGCGAGGACCGGGTGCTCGAAAAGATCGACAAGTTCCGCAAGCGGCGTCCGAGGCTGATTGACGACGTCATCACCCTGGCGCACGGGGCGGGCGGAAAGTCCTCCGCTGCGCTGGTCGACGCCGTTTTCCTCGAAGCCTTTCGCAATCCTGAACTGGAGGAGCTCGGCGACGCAGCGGTTATCACGCTCCCGTCGGGACAGCGAATGGCCTTCAGCACCGACTCCTTCGTTGTCTCACCGCGCCGCTTTCCTGGTGGCTCGATCGGCCGGCTCGCCGTCCACGGCACTGTCAACGACCTGGCTATGAGCGGGGCCAAGCCGCAGTGGCTCTCGGTCGCATTCGTCATTGCCGAGGGTCTCGAGATCGCCGAACTCCGCGAGATCGTGGCGGACATGGCGGAGGCCGCACGCGAGGCCGGGGTCATGCTGGTGACCGGCGATACCAAGGTGGTGCCTCGTAGCGCGGCCGATGGGCTGTACATCACGACATCCGGCGTCGGCATCGTCCCGGCCGGCCGTGAACTCTCGGCCCGGAAGGTGCGTCCCGGCGACCGTGTCGTGCTCTCCGGCACGCTCGGTGACCACGGCATGTCGGTGATGATGGCCAGGGGAGACCTCGACATCGAGGCCGAGATTGAATCGGACACCGCCGCCGTCCATGGGATGGTCGAGGCGCTGCTCGCCGCTGCGCCCAACACCCGCTGGATGCGGGACCCCACCAGGGGTGGCCTCGGCACGATCTGCAACGAGCTTGCCCAAGACGCCGCCGTTGCCGTCATCCTCGATGAACAGTCACTGCCGGTGGCGCCGATGGTCCAGGGTGCGTGCGACATGCTCGGCATCGACCCGATCTACGTGGCGAACGAGGGCAAGTTCGTCGCCGTTGTAGCCCCGGAAGAGGCGCAGGCAGCCGTCGCTGCCCTGCGTGCCCATCCGCTCGGACAGGCCGCAACCCTCATCGGAGAGATCGTGGCCGAGCCGGAGGGCATTGTCGCTCTCCGTACCCCGTTCGGAGGCAGTCGAATCGTCGACATGCTCGTCGGCGATCCCCTGCCACGAATCTGCTGATCCCGTCAGAGAGGACCTGTCATGTGTCTTGGAATACCGGGCCAGGTTGTGGAGATCGTCGATCCCGGAAACCATCTGGCCAAGGTCGCCGTGAACGGCATCAAACGGACGATCAGCGTCCGGCTCCTCGCCGAGGACGGCCTCGTGCCGGGTGACTGGGTCCTCGTCCATGTCGGCTTCGCCATGGCCAAGATCGACCAGCGCGAGGCGGACCTCACCCTCGAGGCCGTCAAGCACATGGGTCAGAGCTACGCCGACGAACTGTCCGCATTCAACTCGACCGCGATCGTCTAGGAGATTGAAATGAAGTTCGTCGACGAGTTCCGGGACCCCGCCGCCGCCCGCGCGGTCGTGAAGTCGATCAAAGACCTGGCCGGCAGCGACGAATACAAGTTCATGGAGGTCTGCGGCGGTCACACCCACACCATCTACCGCCACGGCATCGAGCACATCCTGCCGCCGAACATCGAACTCGTGCATGGCCCGGGCTGCCCTGTCTGCGTCATACCCATGGGTCGCGTCGACGACGCGATGTGGCTGGCAGAGAAGCCGAACGTCATCTTCACCTCGTTCGGCGACATGATGAGGGTGCCCGGGAGCAAGGGCAGCCTGCTCGAGGCGAAGGCGCGCGGCGCGGATGTCCGCTTCGTCTATTCGCCGCTGGATGCGCTGCGGATCGCGGCCGAGAACCCGGACAAGCAGGTCGTCTTCTTCGCCGTCGGGTTCGAGACGACTGCGCCCTCGACTGCCGTCACCCTCGTCCGCGCCAGGGAACTGGGGGTTAGGAACTTCAGCGTGTTCTGCAACCACGTCACGATCGTGCCGCCGATCAAGGCGATCCTTGACTCACCCGACCTGCGCTTGTCGGGCTTCCTCGGCCCGGGTCACGTATCGACGGTTGTCGGCAACCGGCCGTACCGGTTCGTGCCCGAGGTCTACGGCAAGCCGATCGTGGTGGCCGGTTTCGAGCCGCTCGACATCCTTCAGTCGGTGTACATGCTGCTCGCCCAGATACGCGAGGGGCGCTGCGAGGTGGAGAACCAGTACAGCCGGGTGGTCCGCGACGAAGGCAATCCCCAGGCGCTCGCGCTGCTCAGCGAGGTGTTCGAGTTGCGACCGCATTTCGAGTGGCGCGGGCTCGGCTTCATCAGCCAGAGCGCCTTGAAGCTCAACGACAAGTACTCGCAGTTCGACGCGGAGCGGCTCTACGACATGCCGGGCATTCGGGTGGCCGATCCGAAGGCTTGTCAATGCGGTGAGGTGCTCAAAGGCGTCATCAAACCGTGGGAGTGCAAGGTGTTCGGCACCGCGTGCACGCCGGAGACGCCTATCGGGACGTGCATGGTTTCCCCGGAAGGCGCCTGCGCGGCTTACTACAACTTCGGTCGCCTGCATCGCGAGACCGCCGAACTCGTCGGTCAGTCCGCGCAAGCCTGAGGCGGCGACGTCGTGAGCGAGTCGGGTGCGGTGCTGTTCGCGCGCTACGCCTACGCGCCTAACGAGCTCGGCTACTGCGGGCCGGCTGAGGCGCAGACCCTGTTCGATGTCGGCGTCACCGGTCGCGCCCACGCCGACATCGAATCGATCGCCCGGCGATTCTCCGGCGCGTGGCCATACGCCGCGCTGCTTGCGGAGCTGGCCGGAATCGCGGACCCCCTCGACGAGCGGGTCATGCGCGCCTACTGGACCGGGGGCCCGCTCTTGGACGCCGTCGACCGCGAGACGTTCGGGGTGAAGCTGCTGGAGGTGATCGGCGCACAGGCCGGCCACTATTGGACGCACCTGAGGCCGGAACTGCTCGGTGAGGCCGCGCCCACCCACGGATTTCACGTCTTCGGCGTCTATCCGTGGACCCGGTTGCTCGCCGGCGGCCACGCCGAGCAACCGCTGCACGTGCTGGACAACTGCCGCATCCGATTCGGCCAGGTAAGTTCAGTCGAGGGCGAGCACGTGATCGTCCGTACCCGCCAACTGACCTGGGACGGCTGCCAACTCGGACTCGGCCCGGCAACCGGACAGCGCGTGCGTTTCGCCACTGACGGGCGAAGCTTTGTCAGCAACCCCGTGGCCGGTGACTGGCTGGCGCTGCATTGGGATTCGGCGTGCGAACGCCTCAGTCCCGACCAGCTGACCTACCTGCAACGGGGCACGGCGTGGCAGCTGCGGCTCACCAATCAGCGCCTCGCGCGAGAGCGGAACATGACGACATGAAGTTTCTGGTGCTCTGGCGGATGGAGCTGTCGCTGCTGTCTCCGGAGATGGCGCGGGCGGTGGGGCGGATGCCCGAGTACGGCTCGACCCTCGAGGTCGAGGGAAAGGTCGACGCGCGATATCACCTCGTCGGAGCCCATGGTGGCGCGTGGATCTACGACGTCGACTCGCATGAGGAATTCGAGCGACTGCTGGCCCGCTCACCGGTGTTCAACTTCGCTCGCTACGAGGTACACCCGCTAGCCCAGATGAACGTGGCTGTTCCTGACACCCGGGAGGCTCGATGACCATCGCGTCAACGGTCGACATCCAAGCTCGGCACCTGCTGATCACGACGAGGCTCAGGCAGCGTCGAGACGACCTGGGGCTGACCCAGAAGCAGGTGGTGACCCGGCTGGGCCGCTGCGGGCTGCGCACCACGAACCGGGCGTTGTCCAGCCTCGAACACGGAACCGGTCTGGATGTGGCCAAGCTGCCTGAGCTCGCGGCGGCACTCGACTGCACAGTGACCTACCTGGTCGGACTCACCGACGATCCGCATAACTGGGAACCTGACGACGAGGTGATCGTCCCGTCTCGACGCGCGCAAGCGCCCATCTCGTCGAACGGGCACGGCCCAGCAGCCAACGGGCACGGCCCAGCAGCCAACCAGCACAGCCCAGCAGCCAACCAGCTCAGCCCTGCGGCCAACGGGCACGGCGCAGCGGGCGTCCGGGAACCCGTCACGGCGCCGGTCACGCTGATCCTGGGCGACGAGATTCCGGGTCGAAGGTTCGGTCGCCTGTAATCCCGGGCAACCCGCTATGAACGTCAGCCTGAGGTCATCGAGCCGTCTCGGAATACGTTCAACGCGTCCTGGGCCTGATCAGCCGACATCCGCTCCAGGGCGAACCCGCTGTGAATGAGGATGTTGTCGCCTGGCTCGAATGGCCCGTCGATGATGCCCAGGTTTATCTCCCGAACCACGCCGGCAACATCGACGAGAGCGATATCGCCCCCATCGAGCACCTCGACGATACGGCCCGGGATTCCTAGGCACATGACGTCTGACGCCTCACATCGAGCGCATCTTGAGGTAGCGCTTGATGTCGGGCAAGGAGACCGCCGTCACTGCAGCGGCTCCGGCAAGCATGACGAAGGTCAGCATTCGTCCCATGATCAAACGCCTCCAACTCGAATTTCGTCCGCTGGCGCTTCGGCGCCGGCATATGCATTCAGCACGATTTCGGTCACGATCTGTGCTGCCTTTTCAACGCTACCCGCGACCGCACGAGACAGCCCTAACGCCGGCATGATCGTCGCCGGCTCGCAGCCGATCACCATGACCCTGCCGAGCGTCCCGCCGAGCATCGGGACGAGCGCGAGCACCCCGTCGGGCGCGAGATCGTGCGCATCGAGAATCGGCGCGTCCTGCGCAGGGGCGGGCGCCGTGGCGTCGGCCGCGTGCTCCATCACGTAGATCGTGCCTGGTTCGCCGCCGCGCTGAACGGCGTCGATTATCACTACGAGGTCGTAAGCATCGAGCAATTGATATGCCAGATGTACGCCGCGTATTCCGTAGTCTCGCAGTTCGACCCCTGCCGGCCACTGCGTCGATGACAGGGCCTGCGCGACCTCTACCCCGAAGCCGTCGTCACCTTCGAAGATGTTGCCCAAACCCGCGACGAGAGCACGCATCAGCCGGTCACCCCGAGGGGCTCAACTTCGTCGGGTGCGAAGTAAAGAAATCTGCCATGAGGGTTGAAGCCGTCCTCGTCGAGATCGTCGAGGCTGACGGCGAGGTGCTGCGCGCCGTCGAGATCTGAGAGCACGGCTTGCACTGTCGCGTTACGGCCCGCCAGGAACATGTCCTGCGCATCTGCCCTGCGCGCGCCCGGACGCAGGCGCACCGAAGCCCCTCGCGTCAGCGGCACACCCTGGACCACTACGACGTCGGTCTCCGGGTCGAAACTCGCGTCGACCTCGGCGTTTAACCACGGCGGGATCTCGTCGGGACGCTGGGCTGGCCAGGGCTGCGGCGCGGGCCGCACGGGCCGTGCGACGGCGGTCATGGATCGGATGGCGCCGTGCAGGCGATCCATCAGCTCCGGGGGGAGGTTGTCGATCTGATCGACCAGGGCCGCTGCGCGCGGGTCGCTGCCGCGGACCATCCGCTTCTCCTCTTCGGTGAGGGTCAGCGTGCGCAGCGTGAGCATCTCGTCCATCTCCGTCGCGTCGCAGAATTGCGAGGCGCTTTCGGGAGCCACCTGGGGGTGGTCGTAGAGAATGATGGGTGAGGCCAGGACGAGACTGCGATCGCCAACCGGCCCAGCGAGCACGGGGAATGCCCCGATCTGCTCGCACAGCTCGGCATAGCCCTTTGCCCACTCCGGCGTGTCGATGAGTGAGATGAACGCGCCTCCGGTGACACTCACCACCAGGTGCGCAGCCACCAAGGCCTTCCGCAGGGCGTCGGGGCGGTCCGGTTCAGTGCTGCCGCGAGGGGCCCACGGAGTCCGGTTCTCGAGGCGAAGTCGCAGTTGGCGGACACCGTAAGGTCCCGGCAGTGCTCTTACGCACAGGGAGAGATGCGCGTCCAGCGGCAGGCGTTCGCGCACCAACCGGCCAGCGATGCGCGATTCGCAGTCTTGGGATTCGGGGGTGTGCAGCAGGGTGGTCTCCGTGGCGCCGGGCACGTGGATGTCGATGGCGTTCTCGACATCGTCGGCCGGCCCCTCGGGGAATTGGAAGTTAGCCGTGGATTCGTGCACGACCGCCTCGTCCCACGGCAGATAGGTGGCCTCGCCCACATCCAGGGCCTCGGTCGGCACGAAGTGATCGCCTTCGGCCCGCTGCACGATGCGCCGCTGCACGTGAAGCAAGCGCACCCGCACCGTGATAGCGCGCTGCGAGCCTTCGAGCAAGCACTCGGTCTGCAGGACGGAGCGCTCGGACGGATCGAGCGCGACGTAGCCCGGCGGAGCGAGCACGCCGAATTGCCACCGCACCCGGTTCTTCGGGTCGTTAGCCCGGTAGGGATACAGGATGTATCCCTCGAACAAGACCGCGTCGGCGAGTTCGGCGATGCTCGACAGCGATGCCTCGACCGACGGCATGGAACTGGTCGTCATTCGGCCACCTGCTTGAGCAGCCGTTCGATGGCGTCGTCCCAGCTGGTCAGCTGCTCCGTGGTGCGGTAGCGGTGCAGGGCGTCGAAGGCCTGTTCGCCGAGACGCAGCCAGGCGGTTCCCGGAAAGTGCAGGGCCATGGTCTGCTTCCACACCGCGACCGGCAGCCGGTACCTCGCCTCGCGGTCCCACGGGACCAGAGACACCGAGAAGCCGTTGCCCTCGGCCGTGAACACCGTTCCGCTGAACAGCAGCAGCAGCGGAACCTCGCCGTCGTCGAGGGCATACAGGTACTTGTTGGCGGCGACGTCGAAGTCATAGCTGCACGGCAGTGCGACCTCGACATCGGTCTGCCCGGTGAAGGTCGGCACCATCTGGTTGACGAAGCTCAGCTGCAACGGCTTGAGCGTGCTGCCCCACCGCGAGCGCTCCCCGAACAGGTCGCGCATTGCCTCGGCCTCGGTGTCGTCATAGTGGCGGCGCAACGGCTCGATGCGAATCTGGCTACGCAATGCCAGGGCGTGCACGACAACGCCGGTGGTTTCGGTGATGTGCAGCTGCAGCGAGATCGTCGGCGCTGCCGCCGCGAGGTCCGGATAGGCTCCCGTGCATTCGAAACCGAACTCAGGCATCAGCTGCCGGCCTTACCACCAGCGCGCCTGTGCAACTGGTCGAAGAATCCTTCGATGTGCTGCCACACCTGGGGGCCACCCTGAAAACCCGTCCAATGCTGGCGCACCAGACCGACCAGCTCGTAACACGCGTCGATCGGGACAACGAGGCAGGTGAAGTCGCCGTCGCCATTGCGCCGGACGAGTACGGCTTCGACATCGGGTTCGACGTCGGCCAACGTCGGGTTGGCCGCGGCGAGGTCGGTCCAGGAGGCGAGGTCGAGTTCGGACTCGGTCGCCCCAGCGGGGCTCGGGTAACACGCCACGATTCGGGGCTGCACGGCCGGATCACTGAGATCGCTCTGCTGGAACAGGAAGACGAGGTCGACCGGGATGGCCAGCTCGTCCCACTGGGCCTGGCTGAAGGCGAAGTCGTTCGCCTGCTTGACGCGCTCAGGAACCGCTCGCAACCGGCGCGCGCCAGCGCCCTGCTGGGTGAACAGCAGGTAGCAGGCGCGGCAGGCGCACAGGATCCGCCGCTCGCTCAGGCTTGCGACATGACTGTGCGCCTGCGCGACCACCTCCCCGCACATCTCGCACACCTCACCCGGGCGCGGGCGCTCCCGGGGCTGCATGACGCGACGTAGCACGCCGTAGGGGTCGGCCGCGGGTGGGGTGATGCTGGCCTGGCTCACGCCCCGACCGCCTCGGCGAGTCCGTCGGGGCACCGCATTCCGATCTGCAGCAACCCGCTGGTGGCTGGCTTCTCCTCCACCATGCCTTCGACCTCGACGCTCGACACCTCCGGTGCGGCCTCGAGCACGGCGCGTTCAACCGCGGTGTGGACTGTCGCCGCTGAGCCGGCGCAGCCGTCACAGCTGCCTTGGAGTCTGAGCTGGGCCGCGCCGCGTTCGTCGACGCCGAGGAACTCGATGCCGCCCGCGTGCGAGCCGAGGTAGGGACGTACGCGATCCAAAGCAGCCTGGATACGCGTGCCGACGTCGTCAGGATGCACATCGTGCAGGATCATCAGGTTGGCGACCAGATCGTCGCCTGCCAGCTGGCGGATGATGCCCTCACCATCACTACGCTCGGCCAGCAACGCGACGATGTGCTCCAGGCCGGCCCCATACAGGCCCACCACCGAGGCGAGGAGTTCTTCGACGCGCCCCGTCACGGCCACGTCGTCGTACGCACCCAACTCGTCGAGCAACGTCTCGATTCGGGCGGGCAGCGCACGTACGTCGAGACCCGCGTCCGGCGCCGCCATCTCAGTACGGCTTGACGGCGATAGCGGGCGAATGGACCTGCTCTACCTTCGCGCCGTTGCCGGTGTACATGTGCACGCCGCACGGTAGGCAAGGGTCAAAGCTGCGGACCGCCCGCATGATGTCGATCCCCTTGAACGTCTCCGGGGGATTCTCCTCGAAAATGGGAGTGTTCTGCACGGCGTCCTCATACGGGCCGGGCGTGCCGTACGAGTCGCGCACGCTGCCGTTCCACGGGGTCGGCGGGTACGGGTGGTAGTTCGCGATCTTGCCGTCGCGGATGACCATGTGGTGACTCAGCACTCCGCGGACGGCCTCGGTGAACCCGACCGCAATCGCCTCATCCGGAACCGTGAACGGTGTCCACGTCTCGGTCCGGCCCGCGCGAACCTCCGCGAGGCCCATCTCGACGAAGTGCAGCGCGGCTGCCGCGGCGTAGAGCTGGAAGTACGTCCGCGCGCGGTTGCGCTCGAGCGCGTTGCTCCACCGCGGGATGTGCCATTCGTAGCTCTTCGCCGGCTTGAGTGCCGTGCGCGGTAGCTCGAACTTGATGCTGGTCCCCGTCGCCTTGACGAATCCGCCGATGTCCACCAGGCCGGACAGCGCGGTTGACCACAGCCGCGCGAGCGGGCCGCCGCCGGTGTCGAGCGCGAGGTGGTCGGTGCCGTCGAACCAACGCGGCGACATCGTCCAGCTGTAGGCGTTCTCGAAGTCGCGCTTCTGCGGGTGCGGCAGCGTGTGCTGGTTCCACGGGTGACGGATGTCGACCGGGTTGCCGAGCGGGTCGCGATCGACGAACTTCTCGTTGCCGGATCCTTCCCAGTCGTCGTAGAAGGAGTGGCCCAACAGGATGCGCATGCCCAGATTGATCTCCACCAGGTCGTTCGTGACTAGTCTGCCGTCGACGACGACCCCAGGGGTCACGAACATGTGCCGACCCCAGTTGGTCATGTTCTGGTATTTGAAGTCGCAGACTGCGGGGTCGTTTAGGCTGCCCCAGCAGCCAAGCAGGATGCGTCGCTCGCCGACGTGCTCATAGCCCGGCAGCGCCTCGTAGAAGAAGTCGAACAGGTCGTCGTGAAGGGGGACAACCTTCTTCAAGAACTCGACGTAGCGCATGAGGCGGATGTAGTAGTCGGTGAACAGCTGGACGGTTGCGACCGTTCCCACCCCACCGGGGTAGAGCGTCGAGGGGTGGACGTGGCGTCCCTCCATGAGGCAGAACATCTCGCGCGTGTAGCGGCTGACCATGAGAGCCTCGCGGTAGAAATCACCCTCGAGTGGGTTGAGCGAACGCATGATGTCGCCGATGGTCTTGTAGCCGTGGTCGCCGGCATGCGGTGCCTCGGTCCGGTTCGCCAGCTCCAGGACACCCGGGTTGGTCTCGCGGACCATCCGCTCGCAGTAGTCCACGCCGACCAGGTTCTCCTGGAAGATGTTGTGGTCGAACATGTACTCCGCGGCCTCACCACAGTTGATGATCCATTCGCCCAGGTACGGCGGCGCGACCCCGTAGGCCATGTTCTGCGTGTACACCGAACATGTGGCGTGGTTGTCACCGCAGATGCCGCAGATGCGGCTGGTGATGAAGTGGGCGTCGCGAGGATCCTTGCCCTTCATGAAGATGCTGTAGCCGCGGAAGATCGACGAGGTGCTGTGACACTCGCGAACTTCCTTCTGCTTGAAGTCGATGCTGGCATAGATTCCGAGGCTTCCCACGATGCGAGTGATCGGGTCCCACGCCATCTCCACCACGTCGGTGTCAGCGTGCTGGGCGATGCTCGGCGCTTCCTGGATGTCTGTCATCTGTGGGTGCCCCTTACCAGTTCCGCTTGTAGCCGGTGGTCAATTCGCGGCCGGTGTGCCGCCACTTTGGTTCCTTGTTCAGCGTGTCCGTGGTGACGGTGCGCAGACGCCGGATGACCTTGCCGTAGGCGCCGCTCGCAGTGGCCGAAATCTTGCCGCCGGGTGGCTCGTCCATGAAGGGCATGAACTTGTCCGGGAAGCCAGGCATCGTGCATCCGATACAGATGCCGCCCACGTTCGGACAACCGCCCATACCGTTCATCCACCCGCGCTTGGTGACGTTGCACTTCACGACGGGTCCCCAACAGCCCAGTTTCACCAGGCACGTTGGCTGCCCGTAGGCATCGGCGAACTGACCCTGCTCGTAGTAGCCGCCTCGGTCACAGCCCTCGTGCACCGTCATGCCGAACAGCCAGAGCGGACGCAGCTGGTCATCCAGCGGAATCATCGGGGCCGAGCCCGCCACCTGGTACAGCAGGTACAGCAGGGTTTCCGACAGGTTGTCCGGTTGGATCGGGCAGCCGGGCACGCACACGATGGGCAGCCCTGCTTTCGACTTCCAATCCCAACCTAGGTAGTCGGGCACCCCCATCGCGCCCGTCGGGTTGCCGGCCATCGCGTGGATGCCGCCATAGGTGGCGCACGTGCCAACCGCAACGATCGCGGTCGCTTTGGGCGCGAGCTTGTCCAGCCATTCGCTCGTCGTCATCGGCTGGCCGGTCACGGGGTTGTTGCCGAAACCGCACCAGTAGCCCTCGGACTTGATCGACTCGTTGGGGATCGAGCCTTCGACGACGAGGACGAACGGCTCCAACTCGCCGCGATCGGCCTTCCACCACCACTCGATGAAGGTGTCGGCCCCGGTCTCCGGGCCGCACTCGAAGTCGATCAAGGGCCAGTGCACCTGGATGTTCGGTAGGCCCGGCAAGGCCCCGAGAACGATTTCTTCGATACTGGGCTGCGTTGCGGCGGTCAGCGAAACCGAGTCGCCGTCGCAGCTCAGTCCCGCATTGATCCAGAGGACGTGCAGTACCGGAGCCTCGGCGGATTCGGGGCCGGGCTTGGGCCTACTCGTGGTCGCGCTCGTCATGGGCGTCGCCTTCCGTCTCGAATGGCACTCGCACAATCTCCCGTACCTGTCGTGCCTGCGCACATCGGCAAGATCGATCGAACTGGGACGATTCGCTTCGACGTTAGAACGGTTGAGGCGAGGATGGGTGAGCCGCTTTGGAGCGAATCCGCGATTCCGGGATTCGGTATTTCTTGCGGTGCCCGCGACTCAGTCGGCGCACTTATGGTGATGTGATCAGGTGGTGATCTGACCAGGCGAAATTCCAGTGCGCAATTCCAGTGCGCAATTCCAGTGAGGGTGGTGTGCAGATGCACGAACTCGCAGTCGCGGAGAGCGTGGTCGAGGCGATCACCGCGCGCACCGGCGAGAAGATAGTGCGGGAGGTTCGCCTGGAAGTGGGGCGCCTGTGCGGCGTATCGGTCGATTCGCTGCGGTTCTGCCTGGAGTTGGCAACGACGGACACCCCGGTCAGCGGCGCCCAGGTTCACATCGAGGAGCCGCCGGGGAAGGCACATTGTGCGGGCTGCGGCGAGGACTTCTTGGTCGAGGACCTAATCCTGCTCTGTGCGTGCGGGAGTTCGGACGTACGCGTGCTCGGCGGCGAGGAGCTGCGGATCCTGTCAGTGGAGGTGAGCCGGTAGATGTGCGCGACCTGCGGATGCGGTGACGACGGCGGAGTTCGAGTCATCGATCTCCGTCCCGGGGCCGACATCGCGCCACACGCCCATCCGCACCCGGCTGACCACACCCATCCGCACCCCGCTGACCACACCCATCCGCACCCCGCGCACGCCCACCCTCTGGGCGATGAGTCCGCCGAGCGAAACGGAACGGGCACCGAGACGCTGACGCTGCAAGCCCGCGTCCTGGCAAAGAACGACGGGCTCGCCGGCGAAAACCGGGGCTGGCTGCGCGCGCGGGGATTGGTGGCAGTCAACCTGATGAGTTCACCTGGCTCGGGCAAGACGAGTCTGCTCGAGCGCACCGTGCGAGCTGTCGTCTCGTCCAACTCGCCGAATTCGTCAGTGTGCGTGGTCGAAGGCGATCAGGAGACGACATTCGACGCCGAGCGAATCCTCGCCGCGGGCGCACCGGTTCTGCAGGTGAATACCGGGTCCGGCTGCCACCTGGACGCCGCGATGCTGCGAACGGCCCTGCAGACGCTGGACCCTACTGAAGGGCTGGTGCTGATTGAGAACGTCGGCAACCTCGTCTGTCCAGCCCTGTTCGACCTGGGCGAGGACGCCCGCGTTGTGATCATGTCGGTGACCGAAGGCGCAGACAAACCGTTGAAATACCCGCAGATATTTGCCGCGGCCACCGCCGTCGTGCTCAACAAGATTGATCTGCTGCCCTACGTCGACTTCGACGTAGCCCGCTTCGAACGCGACGTGCGACTGGTGAATCCTCGAGCGGTCATCCTGCACGTGTCAGCCACTCGAGGTGACGGTCTGCCAGCATGGTTCGACTGGCTTTCGAATGCTGCTGCTACATGCTCCGCATCTTCATATATCGCCTCATGTCCGGAATCGACAGCAGGAGAAACACCAACGCCGACAGAACAAATACTCCCACCACAATGATGGCTACCAATCCAACCGTTTGCATGACCGTCCTCCTTCGCCACACCCGACAGTCCACCCCCGTGCTCCGATGCCTACACCTATTGCGGTCGCTTGGCGACCCGGCGCGCGGCGCGGATGACGAGCGGGCTGTGCCGGCTCTTTCGCAGAAGGACCGCTAGACCTGGCGTCTGCTTGGGCCCGGACCTCGCCGGTGAGAGAACGCGACACCATCGGCTGAAGCCGAGGTGGCAAAGCCCGGCACCGGCCGCGGCGAGCCGGGCAAGGATTCCCGCCGCATCGACTTTCGTGCCTGCGCAGCCATTCGCGCCGTCGTCACCGCATCAGCGCTGCGACGTAGAACACCTGTAATCCGCGTCTCATGAGGGCGTTTGTTCGAGCTTCGTTCATAGTCGTGGTGGATCATTGTTCGTGGCGATCGACAGAGAATTCCCTTAATCCACAAGGGAATTCGGGCCGATCTCCAGGTCTCGCTCAACGGCGAACGGACGAAACCCAACGGCCACGAGCCGGCAACGACATCGGCACGCGAACGCCGGTGACCCCGAGACGAGGTTGATCATGTTCACAAGAAGCCACCGGATATCGAGGACCCGCGCCACGACGTTGCGCGCTACCCCGATGTTTGCCCATGTGTCCGATGCCGCCCTGGCCCGAATCGACTCGAGCATGGTCGAGATCGTCGTCGAGGCCGGCTCTGTGCTGACCACGGAGAACGACTACCGGCGCGAAGCGTTCATCGTCGTCGACGGCATCGCCGAGGTCCGCGTCGCCGGTCGAGCGGTTAGCTCGGTCGGCCCAGGCGACCTGGTCGGTGAGATGGCTCTACTCGACGGTGGCCCGCGGAGCGCCACTGTCGTAGCCCTCACACCGCTGCGCGTGTATGTCCTGGATCCACGGCAGTTCACCGAGCTCTTCGCCGACCCGGCGTCCGCGGCATGGATCGCCGCGAAGCTTTCGCAGCGGTTGCGCGAGGTTCTCGTGTCGGTTGCGCCGAGCCCTATCTGAGCGATCACGTCACGCTGGTTCACGCCAAGGAGGAATGACATGCGTCGCATCAGGGACGTCGATATTCACCATGGGCACGTCAGGAGTGCCCTGGTCGCAGAATTGCGTGGGTACCCGACCTTCGCTGGTTGCAGCGCTGATGACGTGGGCGAGCTGGTCGCCGCGGCCGGTGAATTCCGGCTCCCGGCGGAGTGGAGCCTGCTTCAGGAAGGCATTCCCGCGGACGCCTTCTATGTCATCCGGGAGGGAACAGCCCGGGTGTTCGACGGTCGCACTCAAATTGCCACGCTGGGCCCGGGCGACGTCGTTGGCGAGATGGCGTTTCTTGATGGCGGCCGGCGCCACGCCACCGTTTCCTCGGCAACTCGTCTGGCTGGTCTTCGGGTTGACTATGACACGCTGGGCGACGTGATCGCCCGACGGCCTCGGCTGGGCGAGGCCCTCCAGGCGGTCTATGAGTCGCGCGTCGCGTGACTCATAGACCTGCCCAGCTCGCCAACTAGGTCTCAGTACCAGTGCCGGCGCCCACCGAGCTCGCGGCCTGCGGCTCCGGCGATAGCCAAGATCGCTCCGACGACCAGGGCGACGATCCCCAGCGTCCACACGATCGCGATCTTCGCGATGAAGCCGATCAGTAGCAGGATGACTCCGAGAACGATCACAACGAACCTCCATGATGTGGTGCTGCCGCGATAGCTGCCTTCGCGACAGCTGCCTTGTGTTACCCCGGTGTAAACACCGCCTAACATGTCTCAGGCGCGCGGCCGACTGGGCCGGCCAGTCGCCGTGGCAACGTCATGACGCGCAGCGTCGCTTGACGCCTTATTTACGTTGCTTGGGAAGGCTCATCTGTGGCGGTATCCGGCCAAGTTCCGCGGGGGATTGGCCGGATATCGCGCTATCTTCGGGCTCACAGGCTACCGGCCAAACATTGACTAACATCGGCGTGTGGGTGACATCGCGGATCTGACTGGATTCCTCCGCGCCCGAACGCGCGATCGCGAAGTCGCAAGGCCGACCGGTTGCGATGTGAAAGTGTCCTGGAGACCTTTGGTACGCGGGTAGCCCAGTCCGAGACCGAGGCTCTGATGCCCGGCATGGCGGCGAGGTTCGCCGATCATCCCGACGATCGCTATCAATGGCGCCCTGCCCTGCAGCACGGGCGGGTCAGAGGGCTCATCTGCGGCGCGGGCGGATGGGCGGACTCGGTCGCAACCGTGCCCGCACCCCGCAAGCCTGGAGCAGGGGCAACGCCCGGGCGCCTCAGGTTAGGTATAGCGCGGGCGGCGGGTAGGTCGATGCCGTGATTACGACCGTCGAGGAACTCGTGAGTTTGCGCGCGCCAGGCTCGCCGACCCCGCGACGAGCCCCGAGGACCGCTTCCACTGCGCCCGAGCGCTTCGACAGCACCGCGCAGGATGAACGAGCAAGCAGCTGAGTCGGCCCTGCCTCGCGCCGCCGCACGCTTTGCCGGCCATCTTGACGACGTGAGCACGTGGCATCCGGCGATGCAGGACTCCGAACGGCGTTTTTGGGGATACCCGGGACAGAGCTACGACACGTAGTCACACCCCGGACCGGTGCCAGGGTCCACCGCTGAGTTGACGCAGGCGAGTCGGTCGCCAGGCGAGTCAGTTGTCGCAGGCGAGTCAGTTGACAGACGCGGGTCAGTTGACTGAGGCGAGTTTGTCGCCGAGGGGTGTGCGCCGGTAGCGGACTTCCTTGCCGACGCGCTCCCCGACGACGAGTCGAGCATCGCGTAGCCGGATCAGTTGGGTGCATGTGCTCGCTCGGCTGAGGTGGTGGCGCCCGGCGAGCGCGCTCGGAGTGGCCGGCGCCTCCAGGTCGAGCAGCAGCAGCGCACGGGTGCGACCCAGTATTCCCACCAGTGCGGCAGGTGGTCGTCTCGGGGCGGTCCACAGTTCGCCTATTCCCCGTGCCGGGTAGACCAGGGTGGGCGGCCAGGGGCGTTCGTAGACCAGGATCGTTCGTGGCCAGACGAACGCGCTGGGCATCAGGGCCAAGCCTTGGCCGTCGAGCTCGATGTCTACCGGGTCGCTGTGGTCGACCACTACCCGGTCCTCGGCCCAGCGCACGTTGCGGTGTAGCTCGGCGAGCACGGGACCTAGCCCGGCCCACCCGAGCGCGACAGTGCGGAAAGTGATATCGGCGTCGATGAGTTCGCGCAGCGACGTCCAGAAGGGGGCGACGATCCTCGTCCATGCGTGCGCCAACTCGGCTGCGATGACCTCGCGCGCGATGGCCGGTCGGGCGATCAGTGTCGCGAGGATCGCTTGCCTTGATCGGCTCGGGGATGAGTCCAGGCTGCGGCGCA
Source organism: Actinomycetota bacterium (assembly GCA_030775825.1). GTDB lineage: Bacteria > Actinomycetota > Actinomycetes > Mycobacteriales > Jatrophihabitantaceae > JALYIL01. Next base: position 43,544 of record JALYIL010000186.1, on the reverse strand, counting down.
GGTCATCGGCGACCAGCTCGTCCGGGTGGGTCAACACCTCGGCCAGCTCATCCTCGAATGTCCGCCTGCCGGCCTGTGGGGGTGGCGCTAGGAAGTCTGGAACCCACCCGTGGCGAGGATTCAGCGCGAGCAGTACGGGAAGTTCCCGTCGTGCCGCGGGCGCGTCGATCGTCGCCAGCCAGCTGGCATGCAAGCGCTGTTGGGGCGCGCTGACGAGCGTCCGGACCGCGTGCAGCGTCTCCCACAGCAACGATCGGACGAAGCGGCAGCGCAGCGCGTCCGCGGTGGTGAAGGTAAGAACGCTCCGGCCCATGATTCATGTATAGCCGAATCGTTCGGGTCATGGGCCGCGCCCGCGAGAGGCTTCGAACCGTGACCGCAGCTGAGACCGGGACTGGCCGGTACCGCGACGCGCTAAGGGTCGTCGAGTTCCGCGCGATCGCGCTGTCCTCACTGGTATCGATCCTGGGCGACAGCGCCGCCTACCTAGCCGTCACTGTGCTGGTCTACCAGCGCACCGGCTCGGCGCTACTGTCGTCGCTCACCTTCGCGGTCGCGTTCGTGCCCTACCTGTTCGGGGGAACCCTGCTATCCGGGCTGGTCGACCGATGGCCCCCGAAACGACTGCTGGTGGGCTGCGATCTCGTGGCGGCCACGCTGGTCGTGCTGATGGCGATTCCGGGAATGCCCATCGCCACCGCGTTTATCGCACTGTTTCTCGTCGGTACCCTCGCCCCCGTTCGCTCTGGGGCCGCCAGCGCAATCGTCGCGGACATCCTGCCCGGTGACGCGTTCGTCCCGGGCCGCTCGGTCATGAGGATCATCGCGCAGAGCGCGCAGATCGTGGGCGCCGCCGCCGGTGGGGCGCTGCTCGGTTTCCTCAGCCCTCAGGGTGCCCTGATGCTCGACGCCGTGAGCTTCGTCATCTCCGCGGGGGTGATCACCGGCGTGCTGAACGCTCGACCGGCTGCAGGACCTGCGGTAGACGGCCGGTTGGTGGCTGGCTCGCTCGCCGGCCTGCGCGATGTCTGGGCGCAGCCGCGGGTGCGGCGGCTATTGCTGCTCAGCTGGCTGGTGTCCTTCGTCGCGGTGGCGCCGGAGGGTTTGGCAGCCCCTGCAGTCGCCCACTCCGGCTACTCCTCGGCATACGTCGGCTTGTGGCTTACCGCCATCCCAGTCGGGACGGTGGCCGGCGACCTTCTGTTCGTCTGGTTCGTGCCGTCGAGGTACCGCCAACGGCTCACCTGGCCCCTGGCGCTCGCAGTTCCCGGCACGCTGGCGGGTTTCCTCGCTGCGCCGGACTTGCCGCTCGCGCTTGCGCTACTGGTGATCAGCGGCGCGATGTCCGCGTACGGCCTCGGCCTCGATCAGGCGCTGCGATCGGCCACCCCACCATCGTTGCTGGCCCGTACCTACGCCCTTAGCAGCGCCGGCCTCATGGCAATTCAAGGTGCCGGCTTCGCGGCAGCCGGCGCGCTCGGGGATCAATTCGGGCCGTCGCCGGCGATCGCCACCGCGGGCCTAGCCGGCGTCGCGGCGGTGGCGATGCTGCGCGTCTGGCGCGCAGGTTCCTAGGTTGTTGGGTTTGCTGCATTCCAGCCCTGGGTATACCGAGTGTGTGCCCGTCGGACTGACCGACCTAGGTGGCGGCGCCTGTGTGGCGGGCAACGGTTTCACACCGACTGAAATGGAGACATCATGAGTGCGCTGGACAAGGCCAAGAACGCGGTCGAGGACGTCGAAGGCAAGGCCAAGGAAGCGCTGGGCAGGGTTTCCGGGGACCACAGCACCGAGGCGGAAGGCAAGACCGATCAGGCCAAGTCGGACCTGAAAGACGCGGGCGAGAAGGTTAAGGACGCGTTCAAGCACTGACGCCCGCTGGCGCGTCGAAGTTGCGCGACGGGAGACGCAAGACTGGCCCGCCCTCTCATCGAGGGCGGGCCAGTTCGCGTCGCCTCAAGTCATCGGTGGCTCGAATCGGTGGGGGATCAACGGGTGAATTGCGGCCAACGGAACTCGGCCCTTTTGGGCTAGTCCTGCTCGCTCGGCCTTTGCTCGCTCGGCCCCTGTTCGCTCGGAACTCCGTCGTCTTCTTCTCCCGCGTCGTTGTCGTGTTCGAACGCGTGCGGGCCCGGTATCTCAGTGGTGCCGTCGACAGCCGTGCCCGTGTAGTGCCCGTCGACCGGATCGAAGTCGAGCTTGGAGCGGTCAAGGTACTCCTGTCCATCAGGGTCGGGCATGGAATTCGGTTCGATCTCCGGATGAGTGAGTTCGGGTTCGGTGTCGCCACCGGATTCGGTTTCCATACCGTGGTTCTTGCCACCTAGGGTCGATCCCAAACCTGCCGCTAGGCGAGTGGCCCCAGTGTGTGGCGACGATGAGAAGCGCACCGGCGATTGCCAGTGCGATGCCTGCGACTACCGAACGCGCGGCGGCAAATTTGAGTATCGGAAACTGCGCGGCGCGAGCCAGATTCCCGCGAAGAGGATGAGCAGAAATCCGATTTCGGCGAGTCTCACGCCCGTGTGCTGCGTCATGGCGATGGGACTCATGAGTGGCATCCTGCTACCTCGCCGCGCCAGAGTCGATACCTGGCGTTCGGATCGGTTGATCGCTGTGGTGCCCGCGGCCGGTGTGTAGCTGCAAGGCACTTGTGACCAGCGGGAAGTGGCTGAATGCCTGCGGCGTGTTGCCGAGTGGTCGGCAGACCTGCGGGTCCCATTCTTCACTCAGCAACCCGACGTCATTGCGAAGGCCGAGCAGCCGTTCGAACAGCAGTGTCGCCGGCGCCTGCTGTCCGGCGAGGTGCAGAGCGTCGACGAGCCAGAATGAACAAGCGACGAACAGGCCTTCTCCGCCCGGTAGCCCGTCGTCGGCTTCGGCGCTCTGATAGCGCATGACGAGGCCATCCTCGGTGAGTTCGCGTTGGATGGCCGAGATCGTGCCCAGCACGCGCGGGTCTGTCGGCGCCAGAAACCGGACGCGCGGGATGAGCAGCAGGCTGGCATCGAGGGTCTTGGTGTCGTAGGCCTGCACGAAGGTGTTGCGGTCGGGGTCGAAGCCGTGGGCCAGCACGTCGGCATGGATCGCTTCCCTCAGCTGGGCCCACCGGCGTTCCGGTCCGGGGAGGTGGTGCGTCTGCACGGCCCGTGTCATGCGGTCCGCGGCGACCCACGCCATGATCTTCGAATGGGTGAAGTGTCGTCGCGGGCCGCGCATTTCCCAGAGGCCGTTGTCAGGTTCGGTCCAATTGCCCTCCAGATGCTCGATCAGGGCAACCTGCACGTCCCAGGCGTCGTCGTGGGCGGTTATGCCCGCCTCACGGGCCAGGGCGAGGCCGTCGAGGGTTTCGCCCCAGACGTCGAGCTGGAGCTGATCCGAGGCGGCGTTGCCGGTGCGGACCGGTCTGGACTGCTCATATCCTGCCAGCCACGGCAGTTCGATCTCGGGCAGGCGGCGCGTGCCATCGATTCCGTACATGATTTGCAGTTGCGCAGGGTCGCCGGCGATCGCGCGTAGGAGCCACTCGCGCCAGGCTTTGGCCTCACTGAGATATCCCGCAGAAATGAGCGCTTGCAGCGTGTAGGTGGAGTCACGCAACCAGCAGTACCGGTAGTCCCAGTTGCGCGGGCCGCCGATCTGCTCCGGTAATGAGGTCGTCGCCGCGGCGACGATGCCGCCGGTGGGCTCATAGGTGAGGGCCTTCAGCGTGAGCAGCGAGCGCGTGATGGCATCGCGATATCGACCGCGGATCGGCCTACCACTTCGGATCCAGTCGGTCCAGAACGCGGCGGTGTCGGTCAAGGCTAGCTCGGCGTCGACGACGCGAGGCTCGGGCTCATGGCTGGGGTGCCAGGTGAGCACGAAGGGAATGCGGTCCCCGGGACGCACCGTGAAGTTCGAGACGGTGGACAGGTCCCGGCCCTCAGTCGGCGCAGGTGTGCGCAGTCGCATCGCATCGGGTCCCGCAATCGCGATCGTGCGGTCCCCATGCCGCCGAACCCACGGCACCACCCGGCCGTAGTCGAAGCGCAGCCGCAACGTCGACTCGACGGCCACGGTGCCGCGGACGCCTTCCACGATCCTGACCACGTCCGGCGCCCGGCCTCTGGGTGGCATGAAATCGATGACCCGGATAGCGCCGTCCGCCGTGGTCCAGGTCGTCTCCAGGATCAGCGTGTCATCGATATATCGCCGCGAGCTGCAAACGCCGCCTGCCTGGGGGGCGATCTGCCAGTGCCCAGCCTCGGGAGTGTCCAGCAAGGCGGCGAAGCACGCGGGCGAGTCGAAGCGCGGCAGGCACAGCCAATCGATCGACCCGGTCGTGCTTACGAGCGCCGCACTCTGCAGATCACCGAGCAGCGCATAGTCCTCGATTCGGCTCACGCCACGATGCTCCCAGGATGTCTCACGCCACGATGCTCCCAGGGTTGGGCGAGTCACGTCGTGCCCCGCGCCGAGCGGACTGCCGATGCGGTTAAGTTGAAACAAGCCGAGCACTGGAGGAGGTGCCATGCTGTTAACCGGCAAGACGATCGTGGTCACTGGCGGGAACTCCGGGATCGGTGAAGCTATCGTCACCGCCGCCGCCGCCGAAGGGGCGAACGTGGTCATCGACTACGTCGCCCACCCGGAACAGACCGATGACCTGATCGCGAGGATCCGCGCCGCGGGCGGGCAAGCAATTGGGGTCGCCGCTGATGTGTCGGTTGCCGCCGACCTGCAGCGAATGATCCAGACAGCCGTCGACACGTTCGGACGCCTGGATGTCCTGATCAACAACGCCGGTATCGAGACTCGAACCGGTCTGCTCGAGACCACCGAGACCGACTTCGACAAGGTCATCGCTGTCAACCTGAAGAGCGCATTCTTCGGCACCAGATTCGCGGCGCAACAGTTCATTGCCCAGGGCGGCGGGGGACTGATCCTCAACATCTCCTCCGTGCATGAGGACTGGCCCATGCCTGGCAACATCGCCTACTGCGTCTCCAAGGGGGGCACCCGCATGCTGACTCGCACCGCGGGCGTCGAGCTCGGCCCGCATCAGATCCGCGTGGTGAACGTCGCTCCCGGTGCGGTCGACACCCCGATCAACACCGTCACGACCTCTGACCCAGGCAAGCTGAGAGCACTCGACGCGGCGATCCCGCTGGGGCGAATAGCGCATGCCGACGACATCGCGGAGGTCGTCGTCTTCCTTGCCTCGGGCAAGGCGGCCTACATGACCGCCACCACGGTGGTGATCGACGGCGGACTCATGCAAGGCAGCGTCGGGCTGTGAATGCCACGGCCCAGGCGCCCGTCGGCGGATGGCACTGGGTGCCGTGGCTGTGTGAATTGCTCGGAACGGGGACACTCCTAGCAGGCGGCCTGTCGGCCGTATTCCTCGATTTCGGCCCGTCCAGTCCGGTGGCCGCACACGTTCCGAGCACGTCGGCGCGGCTGCTCATCACTGGCTTGCTCTTCGCCGGGACGGGCAGTCTGGTCGCGTTGAGCCCCGCCGGGCGACGCAGCGGCGCCCATCTCAATCCGGCCGTCACGTTTGCCTTCTGGACCCAGCGCAAGGTGCACCCTCACGATCTAGCCGGCTACATAGTGGCGCAACTGCTGGGCGCACTCGCCGCGTGTGCGGTTTTGCGGATCGCGTGGGGGCATACTGCGCGCGTCCTGCACCTCGGCGTCACGCAGCCGGGCCACGGTTTCGACAGCCTCGATGCCGTGACCCTCGAGATGATCATGACTGCCAGTCTCATCCTGATGATCCTCTTCATGACCTCCTACCCCCGAAGTGCGCGATGGACGCCCATGGGTAACTGGATCCTCGTGGCTACCCTCGTCTGGCGGGCAGCGCCGTATACCGGCACCAGCCTCAATCCAGCGCGCAGCGTCGCCCCCGCGTTCGTGGCGCCCCATCTGGCCCATCTTTGGATCTACCTTGCCGGCCCGCTCGGGGGCGCGGTGTTGGCCGTCGCGATCTTCGCGGCCTTCCGCGACACCCACACGCTCACCGCCAAGCTCTTTCACGACCCGCGCTATCCCACGACCATGGGTAGCGCGCTCCCAGTCACCAGTTCTTGATTCATTCCAGAATTACGACGAGGAGACCGTCGCTCTGATCGCGGGCGGCCACACATTCGGAAAGACCCACGCCGCCGCCGACCCGGAGCAGTATGTCGGGCCGGAGCCCGAAGGTGCCCCGCTCGAGGAACAGGGTCTCGGCTGGCGGAACACGTTCGGCACTGGCAACGGCAGGGACGCGATCACCAACAGGCTGGAGGTCGTCTGGACGGCCAGCCCGACGAGCTGGGACAACAGCTTCTTCGAGAACCTGTTTGGCTACGAGTGGGAGCTGACCAGGAGCCCAGCCGGCGCAAATCAATGGACCCCGAAGGGCGGCGCGGGGGCCGGAACGGTCCCCGATCCGCAGGACCGCGCGATCACCCGCGCGCCGAGCATGCTGACGACCGACCTGGCGCTGCGGTTCGACCCGGTCTACGAGCGGATCTCGCGTCGCTTCCTGGAGAACCCGGACGCCTTCGCCCGCGCGTGGTTCAAGTTGACGCACCGTGACATGGGCCGGTCGTGCGCTACCTCGGTCCGCTGGTCCCGCGCGAGACGCTGGTGTGGCAGGGTCCGATCCCGCAGGTCACGCACGAGCTGGTGGGGGCGCCGGAAATCGCCACCCTGAAGAGTCAGATCCTCGCCTCAGGACTGTCAGTCTCCCAACTGGTCTCGACCGCGTGGGCGTCGGCCTCGACGTTCCGCGGCGGCGACAAGCGTGGCGGGGCGAACGGGGCCCGTATCCGCCCGCAACCCCAGAGCGGTTGGGAGGTCAACAATCCCGACGAGCTCGCGACCGTGCTCCGCACCCTGACGGGGATTCATGAGGCCTTCAACAGCTCCCAAACCGGGGGTAAGCGGATCTCACTGGCCGATCTCATTGTGCTCGGCGGGTGCGCCGCGGTGGAGCTGGCCGCCAAGAACACTGGCCACGACGTCGAGGTCCCCTTCACCCCGGGCCGCGCGGACGCCGCGCAGGAGCAGACCGACGTGGAGTCCTTCGCCGTCCTCGAGCCGAGCGCAGACGGGTTCCGCAATTATCTCGGAAAGGGACACCGGCTACCGGCGGAGTTCCTGCTGCTTGACCGCGCGAACCAGCTGACCCTGAGCGCGCCGGAGATGACCGTCCTCGTGGGTGGCTTGCGGGTCCTGGGCGCGAACTTCCAGCAGTCCTCGCTGGGCGTATTCACCTCAGCGCGGGAGTCGCTGACCAACGACTTCTTCGTGAACCTTCTGGATATGCGCACGACCTGGAAGGCGACATCCGAAGATGGCGGGGTTTCAGCGACCTTCGAGGGCCGAGACCTCGCCACAGGCGAACTCAGGTGGACCGGCACTCGCGTCGACCTCGTCTTCGGTTCGAACTCCGAGCTGCGAGCGCTGGCGGAGGTCTACGCGAGTGACGATGCGCAGGAGAAGTTCATCACCGACTTGGCGCTTGGCGCAATCACGCAGGCAAGTAGGACTGCGACGCAGGCCGATAGGGCGCCGGCGCGCTTGACGCTGAGCACCATTGCAGGGTCCGTTCGTCCGACCGATAGGTCCATCCCTGTCTTTACGGTTCTGACGTCATCCGCAATTCGGCTTCGGCGCGGTCGGGCGATGACAGCAACTCAGACCCTCGGTGTTTCCGCAATCGTGATGTCCACTCGGTCGGCATAGAACGCGAGGTGTCCGGCGATCGGCGCGACAGCGTCGTAGGGGTGCTCGTAGGTCCATACCGCATCTGTCAGCTGGGCGTCGGCCGTGACGATGCTGTAGTAACTCGCCTCGCCCTTGAAGGGGCAGTAACTCTCGTTGCTACTCGGGCGTAGCAGCGCTGGGTCCACGTCGGCGACCGGTACGTACTGCACGACCGGGTACGCCGATTCGCGCAGACCGAGCACGCGGGTCGAATCCGCCACGACAGTGGTGCCCACGCGGACGATGACGCGCCCCGGTGTCGGCTCGATGGTGATCGGGTGGGTGGCGTCGGGGATCTTCACAGGTCGGCTCATGGACAGTTCAACGCCAGCGGCCACGCCGGTACTCCCGTTCAGAGGGTCCGAACTCCGCACCGGCGTCAGCGGTTCAGGTAGATCCTAAAGCGCAAGGCGGATCCTCCGCCGTATACGGCGGGTTTGGCGAACTCTTCGATCAGCTCGCCACCATTGGCGAGGATGACCTTCTGCGAAGCGACGTTGCCCAGGTCCGTGGTGAGTTCGAACCACGGCAGCCCGACCTCGCGGGCCAGCGGACATAGCTGAGCAAGCGCGCGCGTGGCGTAGCCGCGGTTTCGCTTCCACTCAACAACGCTGTACCCGGCGTGGCCCAGGCAATGCGGCGGCAGACCTGGGCTTCCCGGCTGCCACCGCAGCCCGATGCTTCCACTGACCTCGCCGTCCCACATCCACAGCCGGAAGCCGGGAAGCCGGGAAGCCGTGCTCCCATCAGGCAGCGTTATGGGCGGCCCCGCACCGTCGCGATCATCCATCAAAGCGAAGAACGCCTGCGGGTTTTCCTCGATCTGGCGCAACTGCTCGTCTGCGACATGTGGTGGAGTGTTGTCCGGTGACCACCCGCGTCGAAGCGCGCGGACGTAGGAGTCCAGATAAACCTCGGACGGGCGGATGAGCTCCACATCTCGATCTTCTCAACCACGCCAAGCGAGTTAGCGTCTGCGCCACCCGCAGGGCCTGACCTCATGTGAGAAGTCGCGGTTCGATTCGCTCCTCGAGCACGCGGCCCTGAGTGTCGCGCGCGACTCGATATGCGGCCTTGCCCTCGACTTCGGTCAACGCCTCGGCGAGCTGGGATCCGTGGTATAGCAGGCCGACACCGTCCTCAGTGGCGTAGCCCGCCGGCAACACCGCGTCGGCGATCAGTGCTTGAAACAATGGCCGGCGTTGATCTTCGCTGTCGTAGTGGACCCCGTTCGAGTAGGGCAAGAAGGCCAGGCCGTCGGTGATCGGCCGCAGTTCGGGCCCGTACGAGTCGGTTGTGCCGCCGACGTGCCAGCAGATCGAGCCCGCGGATGCGCCGGTGAGCACCACGCCAGCTTGCCACGCCTCTCGCATGATGTCGTCAAGGCCGTGTATCCGCCACATCGCGAGCAGCCCCGCCACGCTGCCGCCATTGACCCAGATAACGTCTTGTGCCAGCAGGTGCGAGCGGACGTCGTCGAGGTTCGGCATCGGGAACAACGCCACGTGACTCGCCCGCAATCCGCGATGTTGTGCCGCCTCATAGAACGAGTACACGGCCGACGGATTGTCGCCCACCGCCGTGGCGAGGAAACAAACACTCGGCGCACGTGCGTCAGTACCCGCGAGGTCGATGGCGAACTCCGTCAGCGGACCGAGTTCCCAGCGGATACGCCGGCCGGCGACGAGGCCACCAGAGGTAGCGAGAATGGTAGGCGTGTCAGCGCTCACGCATCGCAAGCCTAGTCACGCTCGACTTGTTTGCGGGACCGTGGCTTTGGCGGTGTTCCTCGCACTGCTGATCACGGTCGGGACCACCATGCAACATAACCGGCTGGATCGTTCCATAGCTGGCGCAGGCCAGCGGTTGGCCCTGGCTCGCCCATGGTTGGTGTCGCTGGCACGTGGGGCGACGTTTCTGGGGTCCACGGCGTGGCTTGTCGCTGTCGTCCTGGGAGCGACACTCGTGCTGCTCTGGCGCCACCAATGGCGCTCGGCGGTCTGGGTCGTCGCCGTGAGCGCGAGTTCCTCGATTCTGGTGCTCATCATGAAGACCATCACGGCGCGCCACCGACCGATGCCCGTCCACGCGTTGGTGGCCGCAAGCGGCTACGCGTTCCCGTCCGGACACGCGACCAACAGCACCGTCGTGTACGGCGCTGTCCTGCTCGTCGCCCTGCCAGGTATCGCCGGCGTCCGGCTCCGACGCCTGGTCGCCGGGCTGGTCGCGCTCCTGGTGCTGGCGATCGCCTCGAGTCGCGTCGTACTGGGGGTGCACTGGTTCACCGACGTTCTTGCCGGCCTGTCGCTCGGCCTGTCCATCGTGGTACTCGGGTCACGGCTGCCGCTCAGCGGTGCACGCTGACCGCGTAGCCACCACCGTCGTACGGGTCGCGGCCCCAGGTGGCGTATCGGCTGAGAAGCTCAAGTCCGGCCGCACGGCACCAGTCGTCGTACTCCTCAAGGCTGACGGGCGCTGAATCATGGGGTAGGTGCTCGCCGTCGAGACCGAATCCAGCGATCAGAACCCCATCGGGCGCCAGTGACCCTGCCAGGTTCGACACGACTTGGGCCTCAGTGCCGCGATCGAGCAACGGGATCACGTTGCCGGCGGCTATGACCAGGTCGAAGCGGCCAAGCTCAGCGCCGCGCAGGTGGACCAGGTCGCTTCGGACCCACCGCAAGCCCGGTGAGGTCAGCGAAGCCTGGGCGAGCATCGCCTCGTCTGCATCCACACCAACGCAGTCGTAACCAAGCTCAGCAAGCCGAACAGCCACCCGGCCGGTACCGCACCCGGCGTCCAGGACCCGGGCGCCGGCCGCGGCCAGTCCCGCACAGAACGTCGCCTCGCCGTGTACATCCGCACCCGATGCCGCCAGCGCCGCGAACCTGGCGACGTAGTTCACGCCCCGGTTCGGACCGGAGATCTCAGACCAGCTCACGACACGATCTAACACCGGGTGGCATCCGGCCCGCCGGGCTTGCAGCGTTGCGTCTGCCGGCCCGTGCCGACTGAGCGTCGTTGTGGGTGTGTTTACCTTTGGACATGCTGGAGGTCGCCGATGTCGAGCGCGATCCCCGGCGATGGTTGGCGTTGGTCACGTGCTGTTGCGCGCTGTTCATGACGCTGTTGGACGTGAGCGTCACCAACGTCGCCTTGCCCTCGATCAGCCGTGCCACCGCGGCTTCCCCGTCACAGCTGCAATGGATCGTGAGTGGGTACACCCTGGCGTTCGGCCTGGTTCCGGTACTGGCCGGTCGGCTGGGCGATGATCACGGCAGGCGGCTGATGTTCCAGGTCGGGGTCGGGACGTTCGCGGCGACAAGCATGCTGGCTGGGTTCGCGCCGACGGCCGGCGTGCTCATCGCTGCCCGCGTGCTCCAGGGTTTGGCCGGTGGCCTGATCAACCCTCAGGTATCTGGCCTGATTCAGCAAACGTTCCGCGGCGACGAACGTGGCCGGGCATTCGGCGTCCTTGGCACGACGGTGGGCGTCGGCACGGCCCTCGGGCCGGTCGTGGGGGGCGGGCTCATCGCGCTGGGCGGAACGCATGTCGGCTGGCGTCTGGTGTTCTTCGTCAACGTTCCGGTGGGAATTGCCGTGATCGTGCTTGCCCGGCGCCTGTTGCCGCATGACCCGGCCATCGGACGGCATCGGCTGGACGTACTGGGCGCGGCCCTGCTCGGCTGCGCGACCTTCTGTGTGCTCTTCGGGTCGGTCGAGTACGACGCGTTGCGCGACCGGAGACTGGCGTGGCTGGCGGTGCCAGCGCTTGCCTTTGTCGCGCTGTTCGTCCGTCGCGAGCGCCGGCTTACCCAGTTGCACCGGGATCCGCTCATAGATCTGCGCCTGTTCCGGGTTCCGTCCTACAGTGCGGGAGTACTGCTCGCGATTACGTTCTTTCCGGCAATGGCCGGGATCCCGCTCGTCCTGGCCTTGTACTACCAGCAGGGCCTCGGCTACACGGCGCTGCAATCCGGTCTGGGTGTGACGGCCTACGCCCTCGGCAGCGCGGTCGCGGCACCACTGGCCGGACGAGTCATCACCCGGGTCGGACGGCCCCTCGTCGTCGCCGGGACGGTCACCTTCGGCGCCGGGGCGACCGCATTGGCGGTGCTCGCGGCGCATGCTCCGCCAGCCGGAGTCGCACTGGTCCTTGCACCGGCTCTGTTCGTCATGGGTGCCGGGTCCGGCTCTGTCATCACCCCCAACCAGGCCCTCACGTTGATGGAGGTCGATCCGGTGACGGGCAGCACGGCCGGTGGCGTGCTCCAGACAGGGCAGCGCATCGGGCTCGCCATCGGCCAGGCAGTGATCGGCGCGGTCTTCTTCGCCAGCGTTTCCGGACCCGGAACCACAGCCATGCGTTACAGCCACGCTCTGCGCATGGCGATCGTCGCCGCGCTGGGCTTCGTCGCGCTGGCCGCGGCCGTGGGAGCCGCAGATCTAATCCACAACCGCCGCGCCCGCGCAGTGCCAGCTCGCCACAGCGGCCACGCTGCCAACGATGCCGGCCGTGGGGGCGCCGCGTCGGGCGGTGGCGCCTAGGCAGGGTTGACGGGCGCTGTTCATCCCGGGTTAAGTCGACGTTGGGCTGGGGATAGTGGGCCTATGTTACCGTCGCTGCCGCCTCCCCGATGACCGAGAGAGCTCGCCGCTCCGGTTCACCTCTCGGCACCCAACGAATCGCCCAGTTGCTGGAAGGCGAACCCTCCTGGAGTCGCGACTTCACCAACCTCACCTACGAATGGCGGCGCCTGTTCAGCGAGGTGTTCGGTACCTTCCTGCTGGTTCTGGCAGGCGCGGGCGGCGCGATCCTCGACGCTATGACACACGGCCAGATCGGCCGCCCAGCCGCGGTAACTGCCCCCGCCCTCACCGTCCTGGCAGTGATCCTGTTCATGGGAGCCGTCTCAGGCGCCCACCTGAACCCGGTAGTCACCATGGCATTCGCACTGCGACGCGACTTTCAATGGCGACGCGTGCCAGGCTACGTCGCGGCGCAGTTGCTCGGCGCCGTGCTGGCCAGCGTCGTTCTGCGGGCGACGTTCGGTACGCCTGCTCACCTCGGTGCGACCGAGGCCCGAGCGGGCTTCACCAGCACGCAGGCATTCGTCATCGAAGCGCTGCTCACCCTGGGTCTGGTCAGCACCGTGCTCGGTACCGCTTCGAGCGCCCAGAACATCGGAGCGATGTCCGCCATCGGAGTCGGGTCGTACATCGCCCTCGCTGGTCTATGGGCTAGCCCGGTCAGCGGCGCATCCATGAACCCCGCCCGATCGTTCGGTCCGGCGATCGTGGGCGGCCACCTCACCGGCCTGTGGATCTACCTCACAGCCCCCGTCATCGGTGGCGTCGCGGCGGTCGCCGTGGCGCACGTGCTGCGCGGGCCAGGAGGCGATCCAGGCGCGAAGCGCGCCGCCCAGGGCACGCTCGGCTAGTTCGCACCGACGACCGTGAAGCTCTGGTCGACGAAGATGTGGTGCGGCCAGTTGCCCCGATGTAATGGACCTCGTACTCGCCATTGCTGAGCTGGACTACGCGGTCGACGACGCCGCCGGGGTAGGCGGCTAGCGCCGCTCCGGTCGCCTTGTTCGCCGCCGTTCCGCTGACGATCGTTCCGGAGCCCTGGCTGTAGTTGGCCGGGATCTGGCCGATCTGCTTCGACGTGGACGTGCACCGCGCTGGAAGGGGAACACCTGCGCAGCGGAGGACGTAGCAGATCCGCCGCTACCGGCTGGTTGCACCATGACCTGGGTAGCCGTGATGGTCGTCCCGCTGGTGGTACCGAGCACTAGGACTCCCTCGCCCGTGGTGTTGGCACCTGCCGAGTCGAGGCCGCCCCATTCTGATAGGTCGTGGTGGACGCCTCGTTGACCGTCACCTTCTGACCTGCCGAAGTCGTCATGGTGAAGCTCGCGGTGGACACGCTCGCCACCGTGCCCGACGACCCGCCCGAGGGCGGTCCGGACCGGGCGTTGGACGTCCCGCCACCAGCTCCCGCAGCCCCGCCGCCAGCGCCGCCGGCGGCGGGGCCTAGACGTCCTGCGGTCGCCGAAACGGACGTTGTCGACGGGGACGTAGATCACTTACCCACAACGGGGAGCTCGGATACCTCGGCGGCATGGCTTGCCGCGCTCGGCGCCGAGATCCATCCCGGCGCCCTTGACGATCTTGACAGCCTGCGCAAGGGCGCGGCCGACTCCGACGGCGTCGTGCATCTCGCATACAACCACGACTTCTCCCGCATGGACCTGGCAGCGCAGACCGACCTCGAGGCGATCGAGGCCATCGGCTCGACCCTCGTGGGCACTGACCGGCCGCTCATCTTTGCCCAGGGCGCCCTCGGCCTCGCCACCGGCCGAGTCGGGACCGAGCGGGACGAGCCCGACGCTGCCGGACATCCGCGCATCGCCAATGCGAGAGCCGCGATGGCTTTCGCCAGCCGAGGAGTTCGCGTGGTGAACGTCCGTTTCGCGCCCACGGTCCGCGGGGCAGGCGATTACGGCTTCGTCGCCAGGCTGGTCGGGATCGCTCGCGAAAAGGGCGTCTCCGCCTACATCGACGAGGGCGCCAACCGATGGTGTGCGGTGCATCGGCCTGACGCTGCGAGCCTCGTGCGGCTCGCGGTGGACGCCGCTCCGGCCGTCTCGGTGCTCCACGCATCGGCGAAGAGGGCGTTCCGACACGCGCGATCGCCGAAGCGATCGGCCGCCTACTCGACCTGCCAGCCGTCTCCATCGCAGCCGAGCACGCTGGAGAGCACTTCGGCTGGCTCGGCCGTTTCTTCGGCATGGACGGTCCAGCATCCAACGAGCTGACGCGGGGACTGCTCGGGTGGGAGCCGACCCATCCCGGGCTCGTCGAAGACCTCGACCAGGGCCATTACTTTCAGCCGCCCACCTGATCCGGGCTTCGCCTCGATCTGCGGTGCGACTCGCCGCGCGGGACCTGGCTCGCCCGACTTGGGCGCATAGGATCGAACACATGGTCGATAGCCGGTGGGCGCAGGGTCTGGACGAGGCGCAGCGCGCCGCCGTCGAGCACGGTGAGGGTCCGCTCATGGTGATCGCGGGCGCGGGCACGGGCAAGACCCGAATGCTCACCGCGCGGGTCGCCCGGCTCATCGAATCCGGCGTGCACCCCGAGCGGGTACTCCTACTGACCTTCACCCGACGGGCGGCAGCCTCGATGACCTCGCGTGCCGCCGCCCTGTGTGGTGATCCCCGGGCCGGTCAGCGGTTGTGGGGCGGGACCTTCCACGCCGTTGGTCACAGGCTGGTCTGCGAGTACGCCGCCGCGCTAGGTCTGCGGTCGGTCACGCTGCTGCACGCCGAAGATGTCGTGGATCTGATGGACCTGCTGCGTGAAGAGCATGGTCTCACCGGTAACGCCACGAGGTTTCCGAGCAGTCACAAGCTCGCGGAGCTGTGCTCAAGGTCGGTGAGCAACGACCGTCCGGCGCGTGAGCTGATCGCGACCGCGCTGCCGGCTTTCGCGCACCAGAGCGAGCAGATCCTCGGCCTGTTCCGGGCGTTCGTCGCTCGTAAGAGGGATCAGGGACTGCTCGACTTCGATGACCTGCTCCTGTGCTGGGCCCAACTGCTGGCTGATCCCGTGATCGGCGACAAGCTGCGCCGGCGATGGGAGTGGGTGCTGGTCGACGAGTATCAGGACGTCAACCGCGCTCAGGTCGACATCGTCACGGCCCTGCGGCCCGATGGCACTGGGCTGACGGTGGTCGGTGATGATGCCCAGGCGATCTATGGGTTCCGCGGCGCGAGCGGCGCGCACCTGGATGGATTGCTGCAACGACTGCCACACGCCACGCCGATGCGGCTGGAACGCAACTTTCGCTCCGTGCAACCGATCCTCGACCTGGCCAACGTTGCCCGGCCGGGACACGGGGACAACCGGCTGCGACTGAGTGCCGACCGCGACGTCGACCGAGCGCCACGACCTGTTTTATCCCGCTGCGACGACGCTGACGATGAAGCCCGGCTCGTCGCCGACAGCGTGCTCACCGCCCAACAGGACGGATTGGCCTTGCGCGAGCAGGCAGTATTGATGCGGGCGGCCAGTCATAGCAACGCCCTGGAGGTTGAGCTCACGATCCGCAACATTCCCTATGTCAAGTACGGCGGCATCCGGTTCCTCGACACCGCCCACGTCCGCGATCTGATCGCCGCGCTGCGGGTGAGCACGAACCCGCGCGATGAGTTGTCCTGGTACCGGCTGTTGTGCCTGCACCGCAACATAGGCAAAGCGACTGCGCGCGCGCTCACAGCCATGCTGCTCGCGGACGATGCACCACAGGTCAATGCGGTCGTCGCCGCTGCACCCGAGAGGGCGCGCACTGCTCTCGCGGTCACCCTGGCCCGCCTCGCTGCGGCGCGGGACGCCCTCGCGCCCGCCGACCGCGCGGAGGCTTGTGTCAGCGCGGTCCGGTCTCTGGTTCGAGCCCATTACCCCGACTGGCATGCGCGCATCGAGGACATCGACCGCATTGGCGATGCCGCCGCTGCGCGAAGCGATCTCGCTGGTTTCGTCGCTGAACTCACCCTCGAACCCAGTACCTCGAGTTCCGACTATGCCAAGGCTCCGCACAAGGACGAGGACTATCTCACCCTCACCACCGTCCATTCCGCAAAGGGCCTGGAGTGGAACTCGGTGCATCTCATCCACATGGTGGACGGCGCTTTTCCGTCCGACATGGCACTTGGCGACCCCGACGGCCTGGAAGAGGAGCAGCGCCTGTTCTACGTTGCGATCACACGTGCCCGTGACAGCTTGACGATCTATACCCCGCGCCGGATGCCCGTCGATTGGAACAGTTACCGCGCCCGAGAGGTCTACGCCAAGGCGAGCCGGTTCCTCACAGACGAGGCGCTGGCCCTGTTCGATGTTCAAGAATCCCCCACGGCCGCGCTCCCGCGCACCGTCGCGGCTACGGCCACCGCCCGGGTGGAGATCCCCGCCTTGCACCACTTGTTCACATAGGCGCTCACGGCGGACTTATCGAAACGGCCCACAGTGGGGACGGGCAGGCCGACAGTCAACTCTAGGGGCGGGCAGGTGCACTTGCCTGTGTTCGCTAGGGATCGTGAACATGGCCAACTCTCGTTACCGTCGCATTCCACGACAGGCCCGCCCCGCGGTGCGTGCTCTGGCCGATCCGGTGCGACGAGGTGAAATTGCGCGCTCCGTACTGCCGGGGCGTGTCGAACATCCACACGAGGCGGCGCGGTTGGTTCTGCACCCACCAGACGTCAATCAGCCGTCCACGCGTTGTCTGCATGAGACGCCGATCCTGCCGAATGCCTCCAGATCTTTAGCCGGATGTGTCCTGCCTGTACGTCGGCTACCAGCCAAGTTCCTGCAGGGGGCGGTGACCAGCTTCTCCACCCGGGCTGCCAGGAGCTGCGTGTCAGGCTCGCGGCTGCCTGGCAGTCGGCTGCGACCCGTTCGCCACGCGCGGACGGGTGCTTGTAGATGTGGACGCATGAGGTTTCCGCGTCTGACGCCACGCCCTGACACCCCAATGCGGGACGCGCTGCGCGCGCTCGACGCGCGGGTCCGAGCGGACTTTCGCAGGGGCGTCCTGTGTGCGGTGCTCGCCTTCGCCGCCGATGCCGTTGCCCACGCCGTCGGTGGCGTGCACGCGCACTCGCTGCGCGACCGGCTGATCGCCTACGTTTGCACCGCCGCGTTCGTGGTCCTCGGTATCACCGCCACCCGCAGCGTCGCCGGGGAACTAACCAGGGTGAGCCTGCACCGCGCCGGGCCGTCCGCCGCGAACCCCCTGCGGGTCGCGACCCTTCTCCTCGGTTACCTGATCGTTGCCGTGTCTGGCTTGGACCTATTCGCCGTGCCGGTCGGCAAGCTGCTGGTCGGTGGCGCCGTCACCGGGGTCATCCTCGGGATCGCGGCGCAGCAGTCGCTGTCGAACCTGTTCGCTGGACTAGTGCTGCTGTTCGCCCGGCCCTACGTCCCAGGCGAGGCAATTCGAGTCCGATCCGGCGCCCTCGGCGGGAGCCTCGACGGGGTCGTGACCACGGTCGGGCTGATGTACACCACGCTGGACACCGCTGACGGGATCGTCAACATCCCGAACGGGGCGCTGCTCGCTGCCGCCGTCGGGCCCCGCCCCCCGGGAACTACACCCGCGGGGGGCCCGCCAACCGGCGTAACCCGCAGCAACGACGCCGCAGCTGCCGACGGCACCGGCCGTGCCGTCAGCAGCGACCCACCCGAGGGTGGGCCCACCACCGCCCACTCGAGGCCACGCACGGCCCATGCGACGCAGCAGCTTCCCCCGTTCGGCACGGTCGCTGCGGAAACGGACGGGTCAGCACCGGGAGCAGAGACGGACGCCCCAGGTCCGGGAGGGTCCGGACGCTGGTCAAGTGCCACGGTCGTAGGCGGCAGATCCGGGAAAGTGAGCGCCCCCGCGCGGCCCGCCGACGGCGACGTCCGCGCACCAAGGCCCGACGAGAACGCCACCGAGACGTTTGCCCGCTTCCAACCGTGACGCAGGTGTAGACCCCGGCAGCTGTCCTATTTCGCCGTGGCGGCCGAACCAGTCCGGCGCGCGTCGTCCCACACGTTGGCCGAGGCGGGCACGCCCGAGGTCGGCCGCAGCTACAACGAGGAGAGCTGATGCAGGTAGAACCAGGTGGCCTGGTCGTCTGTGCGCGGTGACTCAGGTCCGTAGGGCCGGTGCATCACGTCGCGGGCTTGACCTCCTGCGCTCCGGACCCGGGTGATCGCTGCGCCGATGTCATTGACGCAATAGCGCAGAATGACGTGCGCCCGCGCCTGACCTGCCTGCGTCGTGCCGAGGTCTGTCGCCTTCAGCAGCCGGAGTGCCCGCTGACTACGGCGGTCGGTTGGCACCCGAACATGTAAGTCGCGGTATCGACAGTTGGTCGGCAGACTTGTCACGTGCTCATCCGCGACGCGACCAGCTCCGATTGGCCTCGCATCTGGCCATTCCTGCACGAGATCGTGGCGGCGGGCGACACCTTCACCTACGACCCGGAGCTGGGCGAGGTCGACGCTGAGGACATCTGGATGGTCAGTGCGCCCGGACGCGTGGTCGTCGCCGCAGAGCATGACGATGTGGTCGGCACCGCCAAGATGTACGCCAATCAAGCGGGGCCGGGCGCGCACATTGCCAGCGCCAGCTACATGGTGGACCCGGCTCGCCACGGTCGAGGAGTGGGTCGGGCACTGGTCACCGACTCGCTAGGTTGGGCGCGGGCTCAGGGTTTTCAGGGCATGCAATTCAATGCCGTTGCCCAGACGAATATCTACGCAATCAGGCTCTATGAGTCGCTGGGCTTCGCTGTGCTCGGAACCGTTCCAGGAGGCTTTCGCCACCCCGTCCATGGCGACGTCGGACTGCACGTCATGTTCTGCCCGCTCTGATCGAAGCTCAGACGAGCCCCACCCCGCTTCGCCCTAACTAATTCACGAGGGGGGTGAGTGCAAACAGCATCACCATTGACCACGTTATGTGGGTCAGCATGGGAGCAAGGACGCCGCCGGACGCACGCCGTTGCAGGCCCAGCACCGTCCCGAGCACTACCGCCGAAAAGATGAGCATCGGATTCGCGGTCGCCACCGTCACCAGGGCGTACACGCCGGTAGAGGTCGCTACTGGATGGCTACGACCCGCGGCGGCAAACAGCGTACCCCGAAAGAAGACCTCCTCCGCAGCGCCGTTGGCGACGGTGAGCACCATCGTGAGCGGCAACGATCCAGTACGAGCGTGCTGCAGAACTCGGTCCATGAGTTGGCGAAGCGGCTCGATGTCACGGACGACGACGGCGCCGAGGACGAACACGGCTGCCGTCGCGAGGCCGATTGCGATCGGGGTGAGTATCGGACGGCGCACGGTGCCACCAGAGCGTTCGCTGCCCAGGTGCAGCGGCCCAGAAGCGAGACCGCCGACCAGCCAGGTCAGCGCCAGCGCACTGGTCAACCAGTAGAACCTCGAGTCCCCGACTCGGGTGGACAGCGAAAGGCCGAGGAGCGTAGCCCCTACCGCGAGCGTGATCAGTGCGATGACCCGTCGGCGGCCTGTGGCCGACTCGGGCTCGTCGTGATCCGGCGGCATCTTCTGGATCAGGGCGGCGAAGACGATGTTCGACACTCGACCGCGCAACTTGTCGACGTGGGTCGTCACGACTTCGCGCCAGCTGCGGCGCGTTCGAGCAGCGCTACCCTGACGGCATCTTCGAACCGGAGGGGTTCGCGAGCAATCAGCCCGCGGATGGTGTTGTCGTGCACGACGACCTCGTTGGTCATCGAATCGATCAGGTTTCTGGCGGTGGACAAATCGACGTCGGTGACCAGCGCGAGCCACGCGGAAGACAGGCGTGGTGTGAGCAGCGGCACCGTCACGACCGGCAGCAGGCGCCTGTTCTGTAGCCGAGCGACGACCTTCAGCATGTCGACATAGCGCAGGACGTCAGGTCCGCCGATCTCGAAGACCCTGGTTGCCCCGCCCGGCAGTTCAAGGACGTCTAGCAAATAGCCGACCACATCGGAGACCGCGATTGGCTGCACGCGCGTATTCACCCAGCGAGGACCGAGCATGATCGGGAGGTGAGCGACGAGCTGTCGGGTGATCTCCCAGGAGATTCCGCCGTTGCCGATAACGACGGCGGCTCGAAGCACCGTTACCGGTACTCCGGCGCTGCCCAGCAGTTGCTCGACCTGGCGCCGGGAACGTAGGTGCGCGGACAAGGTCTCGTCCTCACGACCCAGGCCGCCTAGGTAGACGATCCTCTCGACTCCCGCGTCGGCCGCTGCCGTGGCGAAGTTGCGCGCGGCAGCTGCGTCGCGTTGCTCGAAATCCTGGCGTTCCAGTGAATGCACGAGGTAGTACGCGGCACGTGCCCCGACCAGCGCTCGTTTCAGGCTCTGGACGTCCTGTACGTCCCCGGCGACGGGCGAGCCCGCGCCGCGGTAGTCCTCAGGTCGTCGAGTCATCGCCCGGACGTTGTAGCCACGTTCGGTCAAGGCCTGGGCAACCCGGGATCCGATAAATCCCGAGGCGCCGGTTACGAGCAGGTCGGTCATAGGTCTCCGATCGGGTCACTGCCTACACAGTAATTCGAGGCGTCCGGCGAGAATGGATCAATGAGCGTCGGTATCGTCGTATTCACCCGGGATCTCCGGGTCCATGACAACCCCGCGCTGTGGCACGCGGTGCGCGCACACGATCAGGTCTTGCCCGCCTTCGTGCTCGACGACGCCATTCTTGCTACGGGCTTCAATCGGCCCAACCGGGCCGCGTTCCTCGCCGAATGCTTGGCGGACCTGGATACCGAGCTTCATCAGCGTGGAGCCGGACTGGTGGTGCGGCGCGGCCATACCGCCACCGAGGTGGCCACCCTGGCCCGCAAGGTCGGTGCGAGCGCCGTACATATTGCCGGCGACGTCAGCAGCTTCGCGGCGCGCCGCAGCGCGCAGCTCACCAACGCGCTCGACTGTGCCGTCGAGGTGCACGACGACGTCCTGTTCGCGGCCCCCCCGGGGCGAATCCTGCCCAGCGGAGGGGGGACGCACATGAGCGTGTTTGCCGCCTATCATCGCCGGTGGTCCGACGCCCGCCGGCGGGAGGTGCTGCCCGCACCGCGCCGGATCTCCATGCCGCGGATCGCTCGCGGGCCGCGGCCCAGTCCACGCGAGATCTGCCCGGGCCCCACGTCGCCGCGACTGGCGCGTGGTGGTGAACAGGTTGCTCGCAGGCTCCTGGCATCCTGGTTGACCCACCACTGCGCTGGCTACGACACAAGCCGCGACAACATGGCCGCCGATCAAACCAGTCGGCTGTCGCCCTTTTTGCACTTCGGATGCATATCACCGGTCGATGTCGTATCTCGGTCAGGTATGCCGGAGGGCTTCATCCGCCAGGTGGCGTGGCGCGACTTTCATGCACAGGTACTTGCCGCTCGACCCGATGCGACCGCAAACGATTACCGGTCCCGAGCCGATCACTGGCGCCACGCTCCCGACGAGTTGGACGCGTGGCGGCGTGGGCGAACGGGGCTTCCGATCGTGGACGCGGGGATGCGGCAACTATCGGCCGAAGGCTGGATGCACAATCGGGCGAGGCTGATCGTGGCGCACTTTCTGACCAAGACGCTGTACATCGACTGGCGTCACGGCGCGCGTCACTTCGCCGATCTGTTGGTGGACGCCGACGTGGCCAACAACACGATGAACTGGCAGTGGGTGGCCGGCACAGGTACCGACTCGAGGTTCAACCGCGTCTACAACATCACCGGCCAAGGGCGCCGCCACGATCCCGACGGCGATTACGTACGCCGTTACGTGCCCGAACTCTCCGGCGTTCCTGGACCGGCCGTGCACGAGCCGTGGCGGTTGCCCACGCAAACGCGCCGACAACTTGACTACCCCGATCCGATCGTCGATGTAGCGCAAGGCAACGAGCGCTTCTTGCATGCCCGCGGAAAGCACTGAGTCAGCGCGGGTGCATGGTCAGCGCCCCCGCAGTGACGCACGGGGGCGCTGCCCTGGCAGCATGCCCGTCGCGGACTGGATCCAACCAGCCCACGATGACGGCACGGTGCCTGCCCATACCCGTGATTTCGCACCGGCCGGAGAACCCCGACCGCTCGGCCCGCTGGAGGTCGGATAGATCGGGCAGCTGGCATGGAAAGTGCTCAGGACGCGACGCGCCGTCGCGTCAGCTTCGTGCCGTAAGGCGGGCGCGCTGGGGCACGACTGTGTACTTGGGGTCGAGCGCGGACTGCTGGCCAGCGTGAAAAATGCCGAAGCGTTGCAGGGCTGAGCCCCCCAGAAACGCCGCGCCGGCGCCGGCGGACAGGGCACGGTTTCGCCGGCCCAGCACAGCGCCCGTGACACCGGCCGCGGTGAACGCTCGGCTCAGTCTCATCAGCGAGCCGGCCGTTGCATGATGTAGCGGCTCGGCAAGCAGCCCCATCGATGTCTCCATCCGCCGCTCGGACGCCAGCTCGAGCAGCGCGCCTCCGACCGCCATCCGCCGCGCCGGCCCAGCTTCGCCGGTGGGCACAGTGATCATCGCCCACCCACCGGCCGCCGAGGCCGCCGAGCCTACAAAGACGAAGGACAGTTCACGGTAGGCCTCGTGCCAGCTCGGCGTGGCGGTGTCGGCGAGCAGGACTGCGGTGTAGGAGGCCACCAGTGGACCGAGACCGGCGGCCACCATCCCGGCCGGGCGCCCCATGGCGCGCAATGGGCGTCGCAGAGAACGGGGCAGCAGCGGCGTCAACTCGGCGGCGGCGGCCACGCCGGTCATCGGGCCGAACGCTGTCAGGATCCACGTGCCGACCGACATCGGCGAAGTCAGTTTGGCCACGCGCAGCATGTTCAGGAACCGCGCGGGCCGGCCGAGGTCGTGCACGAGCGCGGCTAGGCTCAGCATGATCGCACCGACCGCGCCCAATCGCGCCGAGCGCCGCAGCCTCGGGCGGCCACTGAGGTCAGCGCCTGCGGCGAGAACCCCCGACGCGCCGGCGAGCCCGCCGAGGAAAAGGTAGGCGGGGATGTCCGGACCCCACGGCGCGGCCTTCACCACTGGCCGGCCGTAGTAGCTGGTGAACTCGGCGTCGGGCACCATCGGCTGCTCGCCGCGCCGGCGCCCGCGCCGACCAGTGCGCGAGGGCGTGGCTGTCATCGCCGCCGGCCCAGAAAGGAAGTCACGGCGCCGAAGAGCAACACCGCTGCTGCCCCCGCCGCGTGCCGCCACATGTCCGGCAGATCGCGGGTGGTCACCACCGGGTCGGGCGGCAGGCGGTACACCTCAGGCTCGTCGAGCAACAGGAACATCGCTCCGGCGCCGCCGATGCCGTCGTTCGGGTCCTCGCCGTACAGCCGGGCGTCGGTGACGCCGTCGTTGTGTAGGTCCTGCTGCCGCTGCGCGGCCTTCGCCCGCAACTCGTCCAGGTTGCCGAACTGGATCGACTCGGTTGGACAGGCCTGGGCACAAGCCGGCTTCATGCCGGCACCGATCCGGTCGTAGCACAGCGTGCACTTCTGGGCGAGACCGTGGTTCTTTACCTCAACACCTCCGCGGCGTCGGTCAATCACGCCGAAGGGACAGGCCGGTACGCAGTAGCCGCAGCCATTGCACACCGAGTCCTGAACGACGACGGTCCCGAACTCGGTACGGAACAACGAGCCGGTCGGGCAAACATCGAGGCAGGCCGCGTGCGTGCAGTGCTTGCAGACGTCGGACTCCATCAACCACCGGAACCCGTCGGCCGAGTCCTGTGGGGCGGGCTGCTCGATGAAGGCGACGTGCCGCCACGTGCTCGCGCCGAGTTGGCCGGTGTTGTCGTAGGAGGAGCCGAGCAGGTTGAAGCCGTCATCGGGGACACCGTTCCACTCCTTGCACGCGACTTCGCAGGCCTTGCACCCGATACACACCGAGGTGTCGGTGAAGAACCCCATCCGCGGCGGTGCGGACAGCCATCCGGCTGCCGTGGCGACGTCGGGCTGCGGGGCGCTCATCCTGTCGTTCATCTCGTCTCCTTCGCCTGTCTCCACCCTGGACGCCACGGTCCGCGCACGCAAGACTTGATCGGTGCCAGCCGAGACCCGATCGGTAACGGCCGAGTGACGGCGTTTGTAGTACTGCCGCTGCGGGCAGACTGAGCGGGTCGTGACGTGAGGGGTGCTCGTGGTTAAGCCGACTCCGCTGCAGTGGCCGGTGCTCCGCCAGCTGCTCGGCCCGGACAGACTAGGTCGCGGATCCGCCGTCGAGGCATCGGCTACGCGTCGTTCGTTCGTCCCACGAACCGGATCTGCGACGGTCGTCCCCAGCGTCTGCCCGTACTGTGCGGTCGGCTGCGGTCAGCGCGTCTTCGTACAGGACGGGAAGGTCGTCCAGATCGAGGGCGACCCGGATTCGCCGATCAGCCGCGGTCGCCTCTGCCCAAAGGGCTCAGCCAGCCTGCAGCTCACGACCGGCGAGGCACGGGAGTACCAGGTCCGGTACCGACGCCCCAACGGCAGGCAGTGGGAGGACCTTCCGCTGGATACTGCGATGGACATGATCGCTGACCGGGTCATCGCGACGCGGCGCAGGTTCTGGCAGGAGGAGGTCGGCGGCAAGCGGGTCAACCGCACCATGGGCATTGCCAGCCTCGGAGGAGCGACCCTCGACAACGAGGAGAACTACCTCATGAAGAAGCTCTACACGGCGATGGGCGCGATACAGATCGAGAACCAAGCCCGCATTTGACACTCCTCCACAGTCCCCAGTCTGGGGACCTCGTTCGGCCGCGGCGGCGCGACTACCTTCCAGCAGGATCTGCAGAATTCCGACTGCATCCTCATCGAGGGCTCGAACATGGCCGAGTGCCATCCCGTCGGGTTCCAGTGGGTGATGGAGGCGAAGGCGCGCGGTGCGACGATCATCCACGTCGACCCACGCTTCACCCGCACGTCCGCGGTCGCCGACCTGTACGTCCCGATCCGGGCCGGCAGCGACATCGCCTTCCTCGGCGGCCTGATCAACCACGTGCTTTCCGGCGGTCACGAATTCCACGACTACGTCGCAAGCTATACCAACGCGGCCGTGATTCTTCGGGAGGATTTTCGCGATACCGAGGACCTCGACGGCGTGTTCTCCGGGTTCGACCGGGACAGCGGTCAGTACGACCCCTCGAGCTGGCAGTACGAGGGCGGCGAGATCAACGCTGCCGGCAGCAGCCGCGACGAGCAGTACGGCTCTACAGACTCGGCCAAGTCGAACGGCCATGGCGAGGCCGCGCACGGTGAGTCACACGGCAGCGGCGGTGCCGTGATCGGCGGCGAACCCGAGCGCGACGAGACGTTGCAGCACCCGCGCTGTGTCTTCCAGGTGCTCAAGCGGCACTTCGCCCGATACACACCGGCGGTGGTGCACGACGTCTGCGGTATCCCGGAGGACACTTTCGCCAAGGTCGCCGATGCGCTCGTCGCCAACTCCGGCCGCGAGCGCACCTGCGCGTTCGTGTACTCCGTCGGGTGGACGCAGCACACCGTGGGCGTGCAGTACATCCGCACGGCATCGATCCTGCAGACGCTACTCGGCAATATCGGCCGTCCGGGCGGGGGAATCCTTGCCCTGCGCGGGCACGCCTCGATTCAGGGTTCGACCGACATTCCCACGCTGTTCAATCTGCTGCCGGGCTATATCCCGTCGCCGCACGCGCGCGCACACCAGTCCCTGGACGACTTCGTCGAGGCGGACTCCAACATGAAGGGCTTCTGGGGCAACATGCGCTCCTACACGGTCAGCCTGCTCAAGGCATGGTGGGGAGAGGCGGCGACCGAGGCCAACGACTACTGCTTCGACTACCTGCCGAGGCTCACCGGCAACCACTCATCCATGGCGACAGTGATGGAACAGATCGACCGCGGTGGCGGTGGCTATTTCCTGGTCGGGGAGAACCCGGCCGTCGGTTCGACGAACGCGAAGATGCAACGACTCGGCATGGCCAATATCGACTGGCTGGTCGTGCGTGATTTCTCGCTCATCGAGAGCGCGACCTGGTGGCTGGACGGGCCAGAGATCGAGACTGGTGAGCTAAGGACCGATGAGATCGCGACCGAGGTATTCTTCCTTCCGGCCGCGGCCCACACCGAGAAGGCTGGGAGCTTCACGAACACGCAGCGGCTGCTGCAGTGGCACCATCAGGCGGTCGAGCCGGCCGGGGACGCCCGCAGTGACCTGTGGTTCTACTTCCACCTCGGCCGGATCATCCGCAGCAAGCTGGCCGACTCGACCGACCCGCGTGACCGTCCCCTGCTGGAGTTGACGTGGGATTACCCGACCCACGGCGCCCTCGACGAGCCCAGTGCCGAAGCGGTGCTGCAGGAGATCAGCGGGACGAACTCGGACGGCACACCGCTATCGGGCTACACCGAGCTCAAGGACGACGGCTCGACACGCTGCGGCTGTTGGATCTACTGCGGCGTCCACGCCGATGGCGAGAACAAGGCGGCGCGTCGCAGGCCGGCCGGTGAGCAGAGCTGGGTGGCGCCGGACTGGGCATGGGCGTGGCCGATGAACCGCCGCATCCTCTACAACCGCGCCTCGGCCGACCCGCGGGGCCAGCCGTGGAGCGAGCGAAAGGCGTACGTGTGGTGGGACGAGCAGCAGCAGCGGTGGTCCGGACACGACGTACCCGACTTCGAAGTGGACAAGCGACCGGACTACCAGCCACCCGAGGGGGCCAAGGCCGAAAAGGCGATCGCCGGGACCGACCCCTTCATCATGCAGGGCGATGGAAAGGCGTGGCTGTTCGCACCCGCGGGTCTGCGCGACGGCCCATTGCCGGCCCACTACGAGCCGCACGAATCGCCGGTCGACAATGCGTTGTATTCACAGCGCGCCAACCCCGCGCGCGAGCAGTTCCCGCGCGGCGACAACCCCTATGCCCGCTCTGCGGACGAGCCTGGCAGCGACGTGTTCCCGTACGTAGCGACGACCTACCGGCTGACAGAACACCACACAGCCGGCGGGATGAGCCGATGGTTGCCCTACCTGTCAGAGCTGCAGCCGGAGATGTTCTGCGAGGTGAGCCCCGAGCTGGCCCGCGAACGCGGTCTGCAACATCTGGGGTGGGCCACCATCGTCACCGCCCGCAACGCGATCGAGGCGCGGGTGCTCGTCACCGAACGCATGACCCCGCTGCGCTCGCGCGGTCGCACCGTCCACCAGATCGGCCTTCCGTACCACTGGGGCCCGAATGGGCTGGTGACCGGTGACGCCGCCAACGAACTGCTGTCGGTCGTGCTCGACCCGAATGTCCACATCCAGGAGTCGAAGGCCATGACATGCGATATCCGCCCGGGACGGCGTCCGCGCGGACCGGACCTGCTCGCCTTCGTCGCGGACTATCGCCGCCGAGCTCAGGTCATCGATTCTGGTCCGCAACGGGAGACCTCGGGATGATCAGCCGCGCCTTCGCGGCATACCCGCCGCACGTTGCCCTCGCGCTGTGTCCACCCGTGCGCGTCGAGATACTCCAGCAGAGGAATGACGACGCGTCGGGTGCTGTCTAGGGCGGTCCGCGCCTGGCTCGTGGTGAACGGCTGCGGCAAGGTGCGTAACCGCCGCAACGCCTCGCCGGGAGCCGATGGCAGCAGCACGACATGGTCAGTGACCCGCAGCAGGAGTTCAGACTTCTCTGCTGCCGCGAGTACGCCCCGGGTCAGCCCGAGTGCGGCGAGCTCGTGCGTCTCGGGCGAGGCGAAGGGTGCCGACAGCAATCGTTCCTGCACCGCCCGGACGGCGTTTGCGGCCCGGCCTAGGCAAGGGGCAGCGGTCGCGATGATCCGGCCGTTGCGCGCCGGCAGGCCAGCGGCCGCGACGAGCGAGGGCACCAGCGCGGCGTCGGGCAGGGCAAGGTCACGCGCCAGGGTAGCCAGGGGCATGTCCGGGTCCAGGGGAGATCGTCTGGCCCAGGCGGCAGCGGCCTCGCTCACGCCGGCCACCCATCGCTCCCACTGGTGCTGCGCGATCAGCCACTCGCCGATAGTGCGCACGCCGTCCGGTGGACCACCCCCCAGGGCAGCAAGACGGTCGCGTGACATCGCCCCGCGCCGGGTCACTTCAACCATGGCGTCCAGGTGTCCGTCCGCTCCCGCAAGTTCACCCGCGCGGGCCGCTGCCGAGCCGCGACGGTGTAGCTGGGGTGGGTCGGCGTCGAGGACCACGACGCCAGCCGCGATCCGGTGCTGCCCGGGGTCGCGCAGGACGCCCCGATCACCGGTCCGCAACGGTAGCTGCCTCGAGCAGGTGAGCCGGGCGACGTCACCGCCCAGCGGCCGCACTCGCACCGGCACGGCCGCGGTCCCGACGTGCAGCACGAGCTCAGTAGGCAGTTGCCCGGCTGGCGCGAGTCGGACATCGACCGTGTCGGTGTGGTGCCAGCTGCCTAACGGCGCGAGCAGGACGTCGCCGCGCGCGACCTCTTTACGTGCGACGCCGCGGAGGTTGACGGCAACCCGCGCCGGGCCGCTCACCCGATCGCGAATCGCGCCCAGGGATTGCAGCCCGCGCACGCTCACCGGAGTGCCGCGCAGCTCGAGGGTGTCGCCGACGGCCAGGGTTCCCTCGCCCAACGTCCCGGTCACGACGGTGCCTGTGCCCTGGACGGTAAACGCGCGGTCGATCCAGAGCCGCACGTGGGCACCTGCGTCCGGTTCAGGAATCTGGCGCGCGAGCCTGCCAAGCGCCCCGCGCAGGTCATCGATACCCGCGCCGGTGAGTGGGCTGACCGCGACCGATTCAACCGCTCCCAGACTCGACGCGTTCAGCCGATCCAACGCGACCCTTCGCGCGGGCTCGGGGCCGGCGAGATCGCAGCGCGTGACGGCAAGCACGCCGTGCCGAAGCTGCAGCGCGTTGATTGCGGCGAGATGCTCGCGAGACTGTACGCACCAGCCCTCGTCGGCGGCGACCACAAAGAGCACGGCCGCTGCCGGCCCGATGCCGGCCAGCATGTTCGCGATGAACCGCTCGTGCCCAGGCACGTCGACGAAGGCGAGCTGTTGCCCGGGCGGCTGTTGCCCGGCCGGGGGCGCTCCGGATGGCAAGCTGGTCCATGCATAGCCGAGATCGATGGTCATGCCCCGGCGGCGCTCCTCGGCCCATCGGTCCGGCTCCATGCCAGTGAGGCACCGCACCAGGGTCGACTTGCCGTGGTCGACGTGGCCAGCCGTGGCGATGACTCGCATGGCTATCGGCCTGTGGCTTTCGCCAGGATCAGGCCGGCTGCGCGAATTGCGGCGGCGATGGTTTCGTCATCGTCCGGTTCGACGCAACGCAGGTCGAGCAGGCAGCGGCCATGGTCGACGCGTGCGACGACGGGCGGGGTACCAAGCCGCAACGGGCCGGCGAACTGAGCGGCTATGGCGAGCGCCCATCCTGGCAGGGTGACCCCGGGCGCGCCGCCACCGCCCACGACACCATCAGATGGGACGACCGCGCACTCTACGCCGGCGAGCGCGCGGGCAAGCGATTCGCACCGCCTGCGAAGCTCGTCCGGATCGGCAGTGAGTGCTGCCGCCGATGGAGTGGGCGGACCGTCGAGCGTCGCCTCGAGGGCCGCCAGCCTCAACTTGTCGATCCGCATCGCGCGGGCGAGGGGATGGCGGGCGATCTGGCGAATGTGATGAGAGCGGCCGAAGAGCAACCCGGCTTGCGGGCCGCCGAGGAGCTTGTCACCGCTGCAGGTCACCACGTCCGCCCCAGCCCGTAAAGCCGTGCTGACATCAGGCTCATCCGGCAGGTCGGGGCTCGGGGTGAGCAAGCCACTGCCGACGTCGGCGAGCACCGGGACGGCCAGTCGCGTCAGATCATGAACTTCGACCGAGCGGGTGAACCCGGTGATCCGGAAGTTGCTGGGATGCACCTTGAGGATACATCCGGTGTCGGGCCCGACGGCGGCGGCGTAATCGGCGATGGTGACGCGGTTGGTGGTACCCACCTCGCGCAGGCGGGCGCCGGTAGTGGTGAGCAGGTCCGGCAGACGGAAGCCGTCGCCGATCTCGACGAGCTCACCACGCGAGAGGATGATCTCGCGTCCGGCGCTGAACACCGTTGCGGCGAGCAGCACCGCCGCCGCTCCGTTGTTCACGACGAGCACGCCGCCGGCGTCTGGCACGGCCGCGTGCAGCGCAGCCAGCGCCTGCCGCCCGCGGGCTGCCCGCGTGCCTTCGGTCAAGTCGAATTCGACGTCTACATATCCTGCGGCTGCGGTCATCGCCCCCACGGCCGCCGCCGACATTGCGGCACGACCCAGATTAGTGTGCAACACGACGCCCGTCGCATTGATCACGCTTCGTAGTCCGGTGGCCACCCGCGGCAGCCGGTTGATCACGGCGAGCGCGATCGCCGCGGCATCGGGGAGGGGCTCGCTCGGCGCCGCGCGCCATCGGTCGAGCTCATCGACGACGCCCCGTTTTACGCGATCGCGGCCGACGAGGTCGCACAGCACGCGCAGCCGCTCGTCGGCGAGCACCGCGTCGGTGCGCGGCAACCCTCGCCGCGTGTCGGAGCCGGTCACGTCACCCCCAGGCAGATGTGCGGAGGCGGACGGGAATCGAACCCGCCAAGCCGAGGTACTCGGCTTCTCCGGTTTTGAAGACCGGGAGGGCCACCAGGCACCTGTACGCCTCCGGCGAACACGGTAGTGCCTGGGACTACCGTCGGTTGCATGACCGCAGAGACGGTGGTGCGCCTGACCCAGTTCGCAAACGGCGGTGGCTGCGCCTGCAAGATCCCCCCGGGCGACCTGGAGCAGATCGTCAGCGGCCTTTCGGGCGATGCTGGTCCCGACGTCCTCGTCGGGCTGGACAGCGGCGATGACGCGGCGGTGGTCCGGATCGCCGGCGGCAGCGCCGTGGTGGCGACGGCGGATTTCTTCACACCGGTGGTCGACGACGCCTACGACTGGGGACGGATCGCCGCCGCGAATGCACTGTCGGATGTCTACGCGATGGGTGGGTGGCCGGTCGTGGCGGTGAACCTGGTCGGGTGGCCGCGCGACGTGCTGCCGCTCGAGTTGCTCGGTGAAGTGCTGCGAGGCGGCGCCGACATCGCGCGGGAAGCCGGCTGCGCGGTAGCCGGGGGGCACAGCATCGATGATCCCGAACCGAAGTACGGCATGGCCGTGACTGGCCTCGCCGATCCCGAAAACTTGCTGCGCAATGACGCTGCCGTCCCGGGACTGCCGATAAGCCTTACCAAGCCGCTCGGGGTCGGTGTGCTCAACAACCGGCACAAGGCGACGGGTGAAGTGTTCGCGCACGCCGTCGAATGCATGGTCACGCTCAACCGGGCAGCGAGCGCAGCCGCAGTGGCGGCCGGTGTGCGCGCCGCCACGGACGTGACCGGCTTCGGCTTGCTCGGCCATCTCTACAAGATGACCCGTGCGTCGCACGTCGCCGCAGTGCTCGATGCGGGTGCGGTGCCCTACCTCGACGGCGCGCGCGAGGCCGCCAGCGCCGGATTCGTCAGCGGAGGCACCCGTCGCAACCTGGAGTGGGTGCGCGACCACGTCGATGCAACGGTGACCGAGACGGAGCTGCAACTGCTGGCTGATGCCCAGACCAGCGGTGGGCTGTTGCTGGTCGGTGAGATCCCGGGGGCAGCGATCATCGGCGAGACCGTGCGGCCGACGACGGGCCCTTCGATCAGAATCCGTTGACGGTTAGCCGCCCGACGATGCGCCAGCACTCGATCACCTGAGGCCGTCCTCCCAGAGTTCCTCGGTTTGAATCGTCCAGAACACCGCGAATAGGATGATCAGACTGGTCTCGATCGCCAGTACCCAGTAGGCCCAACCAAGCGCGCCTGCGATCCCGATGACCACCAGGGCCAGCACCATCGCGTACGCCACCGCGGCATAGCGGTTGCGGTAAGACGGTGCGCCTGATTTCGCTTGGTAATCGATCGCGTTGATCGCCACGATCACCAGGATGAAGATGAACATCAGGATGGCTGCGGCATAGTGCGCGTAATGCACGAAGAAGCCGCGGGTCAGCTCGAACGCGAGCAACGCGGCCAGCCACACGGCGCCGGCGATGCCGTAGCCGATCATGACGGGGCGAACAGGCAGGCTGACTTGTGCGAGTAACCGTCGAGCGAGCAGACCGCCCGTGATCAGCAGGCCGAGCAGGCCGACGGCGAGCAGCGCGAAGACGTTGTTGGCGATGTTGACGTTGCGGTCGCGAGTCGTACCGAGGACCGACGCGCACGAACCCGGGTATGGCGTCGGAACCAGAGCCACGAGCTGGGCAAACATTCCGGCGAGGTTAAGCGCGATGTCCTCGGCGTACGTGTTTGCCTTGAGGCAGATCAGGCACGCACCGGTGGCGACGAGCGCACCGACGAAGAAGCCATGGACCGGCGTGTAGTAGTAGGCACTGATTGACGTCTGGAAGCACCCCGGATGGGTTTTCCATCGCTCGTAGCCGATGGATACGCCCAGACCGACGACCAGAACGATCATCGCGAGCCGAAGGTATCGCCACGTTCGAATGGCGTAGAGCTGCTGCGGGTAGGTCAGCTGTTTCGGCTGGCCGGTCGTCTGGCCCATGGGCCACATCTTCCCCCTCGGTGGGAGACCGTGGTGCGAGCCGCGCGGTCACGACATTGGTGGACAACGTGTACCGAGCAGAACATCACGGCTCATCCCAGGACGGTCCGACCCGGCTGGCTCCGGGCTGCCGTCGCTGCACTCCGCGCCCATGAGTCGGCGGACCGAGGGGGACGATTCTGCTATGACTCGCCGGAGCTGGATGTGGCTGCTGAGGTTTGCTGGGTGCGCTCCAGCCGGTGGCCTACCGTGTCCGGATGCGCCATGGGATGTAGACGGATGGCCATCCCGCCGCTGGCGCCGGGGGTGACCCTTTGCCATCGGCGTTGGACCCACGGCGTGGGCGTCGGCGCCGGGTACGTACGGTGGGCGGACCAGCGCCGGGCGCTGTTTTATGGGGCGCGCGGTGCGACTCGCCTGGTAGCGGCGTTGGCGTCTCTGGGACTGCTCATTGGCAGCGGGGTCGCGTGGTCGACGTATCGAGGCTTCGTCACGGGGCTACACACGTTCAGTGCGCTGGACGTGCTGGGGCCGACGGCGCCGAAATCCACCGGTCAGGACATGAACATCTTGTTGATCGGATTGGACAGCCGAAAGGACATGAACGGCAACGATTTGCCGCCTGCGGTGATCGCTGGTTTGCCGCATGCCGTGATTCCAGTGATGTTGGTGGCTACAACACGAACACCTTGATCTTGTTGCACGCGCCAGGTGACGGCAGCAGGGCTACCGCGATCTCGATCCCGCGTGATGACTACGTCCAGGTGCCCGGCTACGGATCACAGCCAAGAGTGCCGACTTTCGGGCACCACCGACGGGCGGCATGATTGCCAGCACTCGGGATGTCGCGATTGCGACGTGAAACGTGCGCGCAGCCCCCAGGGCGTGTGTGATTGCCAATGATCCAACGAGTGGCGGGTGGCCGGCCTCGGCTGGCCCTTCCCTGAGGAGACTTGAGATGACTTATCCGCTGCTCTCGCGGGTCTTCGACGATGAGGCCTATCAGGCGTTGAGTGCTTCCGAGCGCGCCGCGCTGCACGTTGAGCTGTGGCGTTATCGAGATGAGTCCGGGGATGAAGCCCTGCACGAGTGGCTCTACGGCTCCGACAACACAGCCGCGATCCGCGCGGACTTTGAAGTCTGGCAGGCTTCGGAACAGTCCGCGGGCGTGGCGTCCTGGGCAGGCGCCACGGACGGATTCGGGGATAGTGCCCCGGTTGCCCCGGTTGCCCCGGTTGCCCCGGACGGTTCGCCGGTCGGGGACGCGCTGGCCGCGCTGGATGGCCTCTGGGCATGGGTAGATCCGGACGCGGGCTGGGAGCAGGTGCGGGCATCCGTCGAGCAGCAATGGGGTACGGAGTGGACTCAGCAGTGGCCTGGAGCCGACGTGATCGCACGGTTGGACAGTTCGGAGCACCTGCCGAACCTGGCGGCCTTCCGGCAGTCCGCGCCCGGCATCCAGGGTGATCTCAGCTCATCGGCGGACCCGAGCGCCGCCGCGCTGGAATCGGCGGCAGGCGCAGCGCAGGCAGATGGGACGTTGGACACTGATCCCCAGCGCACGCAGATCGACTTCGAGGCGGTCAACTCCGACCTGATCTTCAGCGACGTCGATCTATCTGAACTGTTCAACCGGCCAGATTTCCTGGACATCGTTTCCAGCGAAGATCTCGAGGCAGCCATCGAAAGTGGCGAGATCAGATTCGAGCCCGTCGACGAAACCATCGGACTCGACTGACCCTGCGCATCGCAACGCGTAGTTCGCGACCACGGCGCTCACGGGCACTACGCGTGTTTCGTCGTTTGGTGGCAGTTCATGTCCACCGGCAAGCGGCGAGCGAAGCCCGCGTCATTTGTGTGCCCTCGATGATGGCCTAGTGACGGTTCGAGCGAGCACGCTGAGTGGGGTGTGGGTGACGACAGCAGGGTTGCTGGATGGCTCGCAGCAGTAAGCGTTCGATGACGCGCAGGTGGGGCGAGTCCTGAACGAGAGTGCCTTGCTCCATGAGGGCGACGATGCGGGGCACGCCGACGGTCCCGGCAAGGATGTCGGTATAGGCGGCGAGCTCAGCGGGAGTGAACGGCTGGCCACCAGCGGCCGCTTGATCAATCACGGCCATGGCGTTGCGCCGCTGAGAGGGGGTCAGTGTCGGGACGGCGGCGGGATGCGGGGGGTGCAGACGGCGGCGGGGGGCGTGGTTGCGAAGGTTGGTTCTGACGGTGGGTTTGTTACCGTCTGTGGGTTTCTCGCGCATTGGGGTGCCTCTTGTCATCGTCGGCGATCTCGTGCTCAGAGAGAATGACTGCGTCGGCTTCGCTTTGTCGAGCGTTATGCCGGTTTTTTACGTTTTGAGCCGTGTTTTCCATGGGAAAAGCCTTCCTCGGAAGGAAGCTGCCATTGTGCCTTCCGGGCAAGTTTTCCCGCCTATTTGCTTCCGCGGAAAGCTATTGAAGTCACTGGCCCGTTATGACGGCGCTATCGCGGCCGATCATCGCGTCGATCGTCGGGGGCCGACTCCTTCCGGGTCGACGTGTTCGGAGCCGACTCGTTCGGAGCCGACAGTGTGCGAAGCGTGCGCCACGCCGACGAAAGCTCGGCCGCGCTCACTGCACCGAGGACCTGCTTGGTGAGAGCCGCGAGGTACGCCCGTTCACCGGCGACGGCGGCGGCAATGCCATCGGTCGTCAGGGTGGCATAGACGACTCGGCGGTCACCATCAGAGTTGTGCCGGTCGATGAGACCTACACGTCGAATGCGGTACGCGAGCTTGGTAAAACCACCCGAGGTAAACGACATCTCGCGCGCCAGCTTGGACATCGGCAGTCGATGGTTGTCGGCCCGCAACAGCAGACGCAGCACGCCAAACCAATGTGCCGGGATTCCGGCCTCCTCGACCTGGTCGAGCAGTTGCCGCTCAGTGCGCGCGACGATAGCGACGATCGCTCGCCAGATCGTCACGATCGCGTCGTGCTCCTCAGGCGTCATCGGACGTTCCTGTACGGCGTGGCGGCAGGACGGACCGATAGCACGAGCGCATGTCGAACCGCATACTTGCCGCAATCCTCATAAAATGACCGATTCTACGTAAAAGCCGCGTGACGTTGGCAGACACTACCGCGCTTACCGATCTCGTGGACCGACCTCGTACCGGCCGACCTCGAGCAAGGCATGCGGCTCCCAGGGCGGACAGTCGCCGTGACGCTCCGGCATGAGGCGGGCCGGTTCAGCATTCAGCTGGGCGGATAGGCGGCAGTCGACTCAGCCCCGGGTCACAGGACGTGACCAATAACGCAATGCGTGCGGACTAACCGTGCGGACGCCGTCTATCGCGGGCGGATCGCGCAATGTGTCGCCATCCCGTCAGACGGTCACGATCGTGACCGTCTGCTCCGTACCGTGGGCCAATGTATCTGCGGTGCGAGACGTGCATCCGACGACTCCGTCTACCGACGCGCATCCTGGCGGCAATTGTTATCCTCGCCGCCGTCACCTGTCTCGGTGCATTTGCAGTGGTTCGCATTGCCCATGCGGCGGCCAATAGCGGCCCGACGGCAGCGACGAGCCTGGTGTCGACGTCCGGAAGTTCCCAGCTCGCCGGCACGAGCACCAATGCCGCCATTTCGGGCAATGGCCAGTACATCGCCTTTGACTCCACCGGCCGGCCCGGACAATCCGTGCCGGCCGTGCTGGTGGCAAATCGCGCCGCCGGACTGCTGACCGCCGCGTCCGCATTGGGCTCCGCTGCGGGCGCGCCAGCGATTTCCGCGGCCGGAACGTCGGTCACGTATGTCGGTTCGACGGGCAACGCAGCCGATCCCGCTGACGTCGTACTTTCGCACATTGACGGCAGCGCGACGCAGCGCATCAGCGGCACCACGTATTCACCGCGCTACGAGCGCATCAGCAGGTGCGTCGCCCAAGACGTCAACAATTGTCACCCGACGATATCCGGCGACGGTTCGACGATCGCATACCTGGCGACCCTGGACGCCACCAACCCCGGCCTGTCTGCATACGTCACGCCCGGCCCGGATTCCCTTGCCAGCAGGGACAACGTGGTCGACTTCGGCGAACTCGCCCCCACGTGGACCAGCCTGCAGCGGACGGTGGCGTTTCCGGTGTCCACCGCCTTCACGGCACCTACCCTGAGCGGCTCCACCGATTTCAGTTTCACGAGCACAACTCTTGGCCCGTGCCCAAGCCCCGGTCCGCTTGGCCCGTGTTATCAGATCATGGTTACGTATCAACCATCAGCTTGCGGGACATCGCAGGCACGACTCGATGCCAACTCCGCTACCCCGGCGGCGCAGGTCTCGATGGTGTTGGTGGGCTCGAGGACCTGTTTCGGCAACGGCACGCCGCCGTCGTCGCCGACTTGCTCGGTGAATAGCCCACCCGCGTCCTCCTTCACCGCGCTGACCACGCCGGCGGGCGACGCTGAAGGGGGAACCAATTTCGATGCCGGGGCTATTGCCGTCAACGGCACCTCCTACTTCACGGTCAGCGTGACGAACCCGGGCCCTACCCCCGACACGGTCGCGTTCGACGACATGCGCTGCGCAGTGCAGTTCACCGCCCCCAACCCCGCCGATCCTGCGGCTTGCATCAACGGGCAAACGCTGGGTCACAATCAGTCCTGCACGGGCTACGTCGTGGTTCACCCGACGGCGGTCGGATCGGTGGTGGGCACCTTCCGTCTGCAGGACCCCAGCAGCCCCCCCGCCAACAACGCCGGGCCGGTAGTACAGGTAACGGCCCGAGGAACTCAGGACGTCGTGGTGGTGCGGCACGACAGCCTCGGCACCGGTAATTTCAACGCTGCCGGCCAATCCCCGGCGGTGATCGCCAACGCTGCCGTGCCCGGCATCTTGTCGCCGTTCTCACCGTCGCTGTCTGGCGATGGCAGCCGCGTCGCATTCGGCGCCCAGGTCACCGGTGGCCTGGGCGTACCGGTCACCGCAGACTTCGTGGCTGACCTGACCGCGAGCACGGTCACCCAGGTTTCGACGCTGCCCGACGGTTCCGCCGTCACGGCCTCCGGCTACGCCGTCGGAGACACGTCACTCTCAGCGGACGGGTTACGGGTGGCCTTCGACGCGATTCCGTCCGCGCTGCAAAACTTCGCCCAGTCAGAGGTGTATGTACGCGACCTCAAGTTGAACACCACGGTCCTGGCGTCCAGCCCACCACGTCTGCCGACCAGGCTCGCCGACGGCACCAACCTGTCGCCGGCGTTGTCGGCTGACGGAAGTACCGTGACCTGGACGTCGACCTCCAGCACCCTCGTTGTTCCCCCACCTGGAGTCGCAGACCAAAACATCTACGCGCGCTATTTGACGCCGGACTTCACCAGTTCGCCAGCCGCCCTGCGCTACGCGGAGTTGATCTCGGTAAAATCCGACGGAAGTCGCGCCTCGCCAAGCACGAGCCTCTACCCAGCTATCAGCGCCGATGGCGCGTGGATCGCGTACCAGTCGATGGCCCAACTCGCCCCACAAGACACCAACAGCGCCTCAGATATCTATGCCACCGGCCGCACGGCCTCGGTATCGATCTCGCCCACCGCCGTAACCTTCCCCGCGGTAGCAGTGGGTTCAGCCAGCGCACCGCAGGGCGTCACGATTACCAACGGTGGCCCAGGACCGGTGACGATATCGGTGAGCGCTGCCGCCCCGTTCTTCGTCACGAGCCCCGCCTCCTGCAGCCTGCAGCGGGGTCAGCAGTGTGTCGTGCAAGTGGCGTTCGCTCCGACTGCGGCAGGCCCAGCCACCGGCTCGCTAGTAATCACGCCGATGGCGGGTTTTCTCGCGCTGCCACCGCAGACGATCCCGCTTTCCGGCTCAACACCGCCGGTCCCGACCCCAAGGCCCACGCCGACACCAACACCAACACCAACACCAACGCCCACGCCACCACCGCCACCACCTCCGCGGCCGCAGCCGGTACTACATGTCGCTCGACCGGTCGTGCAGTCTGGCGAAGCGGTCAGTGTCCAGGGCAGCGGATTTCCGCCGCTGCATCAGGTCATGGTCCGATGGCAGCCGGGGCTCGGCTCCGCAACTGTGACCACCGATGTCACTGGACGGTTCACCGTGTGGCTCCCGATCTTCCCGGGTGATGTCGACGGTGTGAGAAGCGCGGTAGCTATGGCGGCCGGACAAACCCGCACCGTCGGAGTTCCGGTGCTGGTCGACCCGCCCGCGCCGAAGCCACCAGACTTCGCAGTCCGCGGCTAGGCCCTCACCGAGCCAGTCCGCGACGAACAGTGCGATCGATCGGCCTGCCGCTGCGAAAGCGGTCGAACCGCTTCTCATCGACGTCTACGGCGCGCCAGGAATTAGCGCGAACGAACGGGGGTGGGGGCGGCCGGTGGTGCAGTCAGAGTTCGGACAAAGGACGTGCCGGCCGGGTAGCCGATCACTCTGCGGTCTACATGCTTGCACACGGCGCGTACTGCCATTGCCGAGTTGGCGGGCATTGAGGTGCGCTGGGGAGGGCCCAGGTATGAGGCGGAGGGGCGCCGTTTGGTGGATCAGCTCGAACTGGGAGGATCCCGACGTGATGACAATCGGTCTACACCGTCATCCTGCCAGCCCGTCGGACGAGGACACGTCCGAATAGGAATGGGGACAGGAATATCGACGGGTCTCGGTCACCGCCAGCGGCTCGGCCCAGGTGATCGCGTACGACGATAGCCAGGTGCTGGTGGCCACGGATGGCGCTGACGTCACCGTCGAAGCTAACGGCGCGGCGGTTGTGACCTTGCTATGCCGGCACGGTGACACTCGCCAGCCCGAACGCCGTCGGGGTGAGCGACGGCGGGACGGTATCCCCTACGCGTGATCGTGGGGCCTATCGACTGAGCGCAGATCGGAGGCAAGTCGGGATCAGGGTCTGCTCGCCGCTGTGTACTGCTTTCCGCTCATCAGTACCGACGGGGTGCAGGTTCCGCTTGTATTCGTGCAGTTGATGGCCAGGACAACCTTGTCTCCCACTGGGAAGGCCAGCGGTTGCACAAACGGGATGTCACGTTCCCGAAAATTTGCCAGCGCGTCGACGTAAATCGGTTGACCGTTGTCGCGGATCTGCAACTGGCCGGAATCGCCATTCGGATTCTGAAGAACGATGTCGCTGATGGCCACGCTGGTGTTCGCCGGAGGCATGTACGAGTATGTGGTGAAGGTGCCCGGGGGCTGCACGGGAGCATCGGCGAGCAAAGTCGTGTGAAAGGCCGTGCCTGCGGCGGCTTTGGCCGCTGCGGCCTGCGCTGCCGCGGCTGAGGACTGCGCCGCGCTGGCTTTCGCTGCTGCGCTGGCCTTCGCGGCCTCCGCCTGACTGGCCTTCGCGGCCGCCTGCTGCGATTGCGCCGCCTTTGCCGCAGCTGCCGCGGCTTGCGCGGCCTGCGCGGCGTTCGAGGACGTAGCGGCCACGGAGGCCGCTGCCTGGACGGCTGCATTGCTGGCCGTCGACTGAACCGTGGGTTTTACCAAGGTCTGCCACAACACCGTGAGCGCGGCGACACCAGCAACCACGGCGATCGTCGCCACGAGAAGCCACTTGGGTATTAGGGCACGGTGCGTGAAGGCCGCATCCAGCGTAACGGGCGGGTGTTCGAGCGTCGTGACGACAACCTGGAACGGGAGTCGCTCGTCCGGGCCGCGGAGGAAGCGATGCTCGGGTACAGCGGTGAGTTTGAAGACCGCGGCGGTACCTGGCTGGATCTCGGCGGTCCGGGGCCGGAGCCGGAAGGTGATGGCGTTGTCGGGATCAGTTGCGGAGACCTCCGCGACGATCGGGTGGTTGCCGTTGTTGTCGACGATGACCTGATGACGGCCGCGACGCCGAGCTTGCGAGTTTCGCGGGATGAGGTCAGCGGTGACGTCGGTGAAGGGCGCCACCTCGACGGTGCCTTCGAGCACCTCAGAACTTTCCGTGTCCTCCTGGGACATAACCCGCATGCCGAAGTCTGTCTCGCGTGCGAAGACGTCGGGGGTGCGCGGTGGCGCGAATACGAGCGAGGCAACCCCCTCCTGTCCGGGGAGCAGATTCAACGTCGAAGGTTCGATGGTTGCCCACTCCACCGATTCCCCGACGACGTCGAGCAGGAAACGGTCGACGACGGTTCCGGTGTTCCGAACCTTGACGCCGATAGTGGTCCGTTCACCCGGAATGACCGAGACAACGGTGGATTCGATTACGGTGCGTGCGCCCACTTCTAAAGTGTCCGCGTGCGGTGGGCTGCTGGCAGCGGCTGGTGAGGAGGCGGCTCGGGCAATAGGTGGTGCCTCAAAGTGCAGACACATCAGCTGCGAATCGTTGACGGTTAGCCGACATACCGCGTTCGTGGGCAGCCCCGATCGATCACAGTGAGGTGTCTGTCACAGGAACGAGAACGGACCGAGAACATGCCGAATCGCACCCCTACCACGATCGTCACGACCGACCCGGTCCTGCGGTCGGGTCTGCAGTATGCACTTCGCGCGCAGCCGGAGATCCTGATAGTCGAGACCGACGGGTGGCTCGAAGATCACCTTGTCGCGCCGCACGTCGCGGTCGTCGCCGAAGATCATCTCGACAAGGACACGTTACAGGTGATCCGCTCCCACGCCCGTCAAGAAAACCGTAAGGTCGCCGGTGTCATCACCAACCTCGAGACCCGTTCGGTCTTCGCGGGTCTCGAGGCCGGCCTGTCGATATTCATTCGAAGATCCGAAGCCAGTGCTCGGGTTCTTGTTGACGGAATCGTAGGTGCCGCCTCGGGCGAGCGTTCGGTGCCGAAGGAAATGCTCCCAGACGTACTTGGAAGCGTCGGCCGGATTCAACGGGAGATGCTTGCACCACGCGGACTTTCGCTTGCGCCACTGACGGAGCGGGAAACTGCCGTGCTGCGATTGCTGGCCAATGGGTGCGCCATTGCCGAAATCTCGCGCACGCTCGCGTACTCGGAACGAACGGTCAAGAACGTCGTGCACGATGTGACTATTCGGCTCGGGCTGCGCAACCGGACGCACGCCGTAGCATACGCAGTCCGCGAAGGCCTCATCTGAGGTCTTACTGG
Organism: Actinomycetota bacterium; assembly: GCA_030775825.1. Lineage (GTDB taxonomy): Bacteria > Actinomycetota > Actinomycetes > Mycobacteriales > Jatrophihabitantaceae > JALYIL01. Next base: position 1,627 of record JALYIL010000186.1, on the reverse strand, counting down.
CTCTCGCGATGTTGGTCCCCATGCACCACCCTATGTAACACATGCGCGGGTTTCTCCTGCGCCACGATCTCATCGATGAGGTCGTGGCTAGGCGTCTGACTGTGAGAGGCGATCAGACGGACGACCAACCACGGGCTGTCGTCCTGCTCCGCGTTCGAGTTGCTTTGCGAGTGCGCTGCGGAACTATCCGGGTGTGCGGCGGTGGGCGTCACCGAGCATGTCACCGCGCCGCTGTCCTCGACCTCGACCTCGACTCCCGTCGCTGCGCGAAGGCGAGCCTGCAGTGCTGCGACCGTGCCGCGGACTGGCGCATCGCGAGCGTAGGTCAGCAGCATCTCGCGCAGGTTTGTCTGCGGCCCCTCGGCGTAGGACGCCAGACCCACCCAGGCGGCGAGCCACTCGAGAAATTGCGCCGGACTCGTCGAGGGATCGAAGTAGGAGTCGAGGCAATCCAGCGCCCAGAATACGGGCGCGAGTACGTGATCGAGCCCCCCGGTCCATCGAAGCGTGAAGTCGTCCTCCTGCAGGATCGCGGGAAGCAGCAGCCGGATCGGACAGGGTGTTGCTGCCGGGACCGCCTGGCTTACGGTTGCGGTGCTCATAAGGCCGCGAAGAATTCAATCTCGGCGATCGCCACATCCTTGGTCGATGACCCTGTAGCTGGGTATACGTCCTCGACGGTGATTGTGACCTTGTCGACACCGACCGCCTTTGAGATCCCGAACGTCTGAGCATTGGGCGTGTCGCCCAGCGTGAAGAGAGACGATTTGCCATTCGAGAAATCGAGCCTCAGCACCCGGGGTCGGCCGTGAGCAACGTAGTTCCCCTGATCACCGGAATGGACGATCAGTTGCTGGAATACCTGCTTTCGATTGAATGTGACGACGCATGCCGGTGGGCTTGCGGTCCCTGCCTTCGCCAGCCAGTAGGTCGGCAGCTGATGGTCGAATGCAGCCAGCGCAGGATCGTTCGGGCTAGCGGAAGCGCCTGATACTTGAGTTGGTTGAGCCTCGGTCAACCGACTGCTGACTGCCTTGTGGATCTGCGCGTTCACGTGGCTCACCCAGCCCTGCAAGGAGTGCCGCGCCGGGGGATAGGCAGCGAAGACGGCGGCCGCGATCAAGCCAAGGATGGCCACCGCCGTGCGCAAGCGGTAGTAGACCTTTCGCAGGGCCTTATTTCCTCCCTTGGCTCGACCGCCCTGGCCGGGCCGGGAACCCGCGGCCATTGTCTTGGGTTTGCGATGTGGAATCAGCTTCCGCCACCAGGCTGTGTTCACGATTTCGGCGGTTGCCAGAGACTGCCCACATTGACGGCAGAACTTTCGAGGCGAGGGGTTGCCTGTTCCGCATTCGCCGCAGATCAAGTCACCGCTTTGGGGACGCCTCTGGTCAACCGGCTTTACGACCTTCGGAGAGGCTGTTTTTGGTTGCTGCGGCAGAACGCCGGCCGCGCTGTAGTCCGCGGCAGCGCTTCTCGGTCTGACCTGGGCGAGGTCGGGCTCACCTGTCTCCGACGGTGGAGTCCGCGGCCCACGTGAAGTTGCAGCCTCTAGCGGTGCAGCCAAGGCGGCAGCGGCGATGTTGCGTTGTGCCGCAGGGTCAACCAGCGATCGCGGAGCTTCGTC
>JALYIL010000185.1 GCA_030775825.1 Actinomycetota bacterium | reverse complement strand
TCCAGGCCAATCGCCAGGTGTTGGGGCCGATGTAGCCGTTGGGAATGAGGCCGTTGAGGCGTTGTAGTTGTTCGACCATGCGGCGGGTGTTGGGGCCGTATTGGCCGGTGCCGACGGGGAAGTAACCGCGGGCGTGCATCTGGTCCTGGAAGGTTTTGATGTTGGGGTTGGTCTCGCCGTACTGGTACCAGTGGGTGCCGCCCGGGAATGCCGGAATACCTGACGACGTGCTTGTCGGGAAGTGGATGTCACTCGTGCGACCGGATCGGGCGTCGCCGTCCTCACGAAGTCCGAGGATCGTGGCGCACTGCCACGGCTGCCAGCCACGCAACCGGTAGAGGATCAGCGCCCGAGCGTCCTGCTCGGCCGCCGACGCGCGGTTCGGGTAGCCCGACCCCCCGACGCTGCGCCAGGTCGGCAGGTCGAACTGGTACGCGCCGTAGTGGTCGTTACCGGTGTCGATCGTGTAGTTGTCACTGGATTCGCAGATCCGGAGCCGGTACCACGTATTCGCCGTTGGGTCCGCCGAGGCCGTCGCGGCAGTCACGATGAACCCCACGCCGGCCGCGACGACACACGCAGCTCCCGCAGCCATCGCCCGGGTGCGCCGGCGCCGAGCCGGCTTGTGCTCTGGAGCCGGCCGACCTGCGGCGTTCTCGCGATCCCACTCCGCGAAGAAGGATGATCCGGACCCTCGGGTATCGCTGACAGCCATGTGTGGGCGGTTCCTTTCGAGCAGGACGTTCGCGAGGAACGTGGTCCGGGATTTCGGTCTGGAACGTCGGTCTGGAACGTCGGTCTGGAACGTCGGTCTGGACTGCGCAACCGCGGGCGGCATCGCCAGCCAGTCACATCTGCACCAAGAGTCACATAGATCTCGATTGGTAACAAGAGATTGCGTGCGTTCTTCGATGTGCCTTCCGGATTTCGGGCAGCCGATGTGGTATCGGCTTCAGCTCGTCACGCCCCGCGCTCGGCCTTTACGCTGGGGCCGTGCGCTGGGGCGGTCGGTATTACGGCCGATATGGCGGTGCGACGCCCCAGCCCCATTTGGGAACGGGGGCGTGCTCGACGACCGCGGCGCCCGGTTGGGAGTTGTGCATGGCCAGCCGGGTGCCCCATTCGAGGTAGCCGACGAGTGCGGCCCGAAACTCCGGATCGTCGGGCAACCGCGCGTCGTCGGCGGCTTGGCTCATCAAGGCTGCGAAGCGAAAGCGCTGCTCGGGCGTGATCGCGAGGTTCTTATGGTGGGCAAGCATGGCGTGGTAGCCGCCGAGGTTGTTCGTGTACTCGGCAGGACCGCCCAAGACCTCGCACCACCACGTGGTGACGTGGCTGCGGTGCTCTTCGGTCACACCTCCGGGAAAGAATGCAGCCAGCAGGTCGTCGCGCTCCACGCGGTCGTAAAAGGCGTCAATCAGGCGGGCGATCGCCGGCGCGCCACCGGCCCACTCGTACAACGTCGGAACGTCCGATTCATCGGCCACCATCGAATCGTATGGGCAGGGATCCTGAAGCGGCCGCCTGACGGTCCCCGCGCTGCAGCCGTAGCGAGTCACTAGCGTCGCGGCGCGGGGGCCCGGACGGCCTCATGGCGCGGGCCAGGTCCGGACGGCCTCGTGACGCGGGGCAGGTCCGGACGGCCCGGACGGCCCATGGGTCGGGGCAGGTCCGGACGCCCTAGTGGCGCGGGGCCGCCGCGACGACGTCGTGCGCGAACCGGAGCTTTTCCAGAACCTTGGGCGCGAGCACGAACGGATATAGATCCTCCTTGCCCATGCTGCGATTCACGGCATTGAGCGCGAACGTCAGCGGGAGCCAGGTGTGAATGACCCCGGCGAACCCGTCTGGATCCTCCACGGGGATGGCCGACAACTGTGCATCGGCGGCCACCGACAGCGCCAGGTCCGGGCCGGCCACGGTCACGCCCCACGCTGCAGAGGTTTGCAGCGTGTCCCGGATGTGCAGGTAGTGCGCGAACGTCTCGGCCCAGTCCTCCCATGGATGCGCGGCCGCATAGTGGCTGACGTACTCCTGTGTCCAGGTTTCCGACGGCGGGCCGTCGTAGTGCGTGGCCAGAGCCTGTGCGTAGTCGACCGTCTCGTCGCCGAACAGCTGGCGAAATCCCTCGTAGTGTGACGTACCCGAGATCAAGATCTCCCAATACCAGTGGCCGATCTCGTGCCTGAGATGTCCGAGCAGGGTCCGGTACGGCTCGGCCAGCCGTACTCGCAGCGCTTCGCGGTGCGCGTCGTCGCCTTCGGCCATGTCGATCGTGATGACCCCGCTGTCATGGCCCGTGGTAACTGGACCATTGGTGCTCGACAGCAGGTCGAAGGCCAGTCCCCGCTGGGGATCTTCGTCGCGCCCGACGCTCGGCAGGCCGAGAAAGTCGAGTTCGAACAGCAGCCTGCGCTTGGCGGCTTCGGTACGGGCGAACGCGGCAAGTGCAGCCTGGTCCCCGTCCGGGGGTCGCGTCCGCGTGAGCCGGCAGCAGTCGCACAACCCGTCCTCGGCGGTGATGTCGGCGAGCCAGTTGCACTCGGCGAGGCGCCGGTTTGCGCACGGCCGGAAGGTCCGGGCGGCAACCGTGTCAGCGCCCGTGCCGCCGCCTGAGCCCGTGCCGCCGTCCGTGTCGATGAAGCGCAGGCCACGCTCCCCGGGGTCCAGCACCTTCAGTTCAGCGCTCGCACGATGGAATCCCAGCACCGATCCGCAGGTGATGCACACGCTGTTCTCGAAGAAGATCAGGCTGCGGCAATTGCTGCACGCAAACGCTCGCACTCGAAGGGCTCCTCAGCTGGATCGGGTTACGTCCACGCTAACGGTCATGGTGGAGCGCTTTGCCTCGGTCAGGATGATGCCCTTCAACGGTGGCACGTCGGTGTAGTCGCGGCCCCATCCTGCGACGACATAACGAGCGTCCACGAACTGATCATTCGTGGGATCGAGCTCGATCCAGCGGTTGCCGCCCACTCCCGGAACTGACACGGCGACCCAGGCGTGGGATGCGTCGGCACCCTGGAGTTTCGGTCGCCCCGGCGCGGGTTGGGTCTCGAGGTAGCCGCTGACGTAGCGCGCGGGCAGTCCGACCGAGCGCAGGCAGCCCACCGCGAGGTGGGCGAAATCTTGGCACACACCCTTTCGGCCGTGTAAGAACTCGCCAAGTGTGGTCTTCACCGTCGTAGCTCCGGAAACGTATTCGAAGTCGCTGTGGATGCGGCGAACGAGCTCGCGTAGGGCTGTCCCGAGCGGCCGCGCGGGAGTGAATGTGGCGCTGGCATAGTCGGCCACCATCGCCGAGGCCCGCACCAGCGGTGAACTCAGCGCAAACTCCCGTCCGGTGACGTCGCCGGAGCCCGCGTCGCGGGCTTGTTCCCAGCTCATGCGGTCGAGCTCCTGCACTGCTGGAGCCACCCTGCTGAGGACGACCTCGCTCGTCGAGGTGACCCGCAGTGAGCGGTGCGGAGTTCGGACCGCGTAATAGGTGGAGACGTTTCCGAAGAAGTCGACATGGCTGCGTAGCTCGTCGGCGCAAGGATCCAGTACCAACTCTGCCGCCAAGACATCCTGGCCGGGCAGTGACCGTGGCAGCAGGTGGGCGCGACCGTAGCTCATCGACACGCTGTCGGAGTAGCGATACGCGGTGGTGTGCACGACCCGGTACCGGCGCTCGCCCGAGTCGGGCGCGCTCACCCAGCCTCCCCGATGTCGAGATCCCCTAGCGGGAGCAGCTGTTGCAACGGGGACTGATGCGCGAAGTGCGCGCCTTCGATGTCGATGGCGAGCGCGTGCAGGTCGTCGATCACGCCGCTGAGCAAGCCGCCGAGTTCTGCTCGAGTGCCGTCGGCGCCCACCTCGGCGAGTTTCGCGCAGTCCAGGGCAAGCAGCCGGGCCGTGAGACCCAGCACGAGCGCGTCGGCCCCCAACTCGGTCGCCGGTGCTGCGCTGGCCCCGATTCGGCGCAAGTTGGCCGCCAGGCGATCGAGCTGGAAGGCCAGTGAGCGAGGGTTGTCACGGTCGATGAGTAGCAGTTCCAGCACGGTGCCGGCGCCCGATTGCGCCGGGTAGCGGCGCCGGTGTGTGATGATGCTCTCCGCCGCGATCAGGGTCGACTCCTGTACCAGGGCCGCCACTGCGGGGCGGTAGCTCGCCACCAGGCATCCGCGCAGTAACCGGACCACCTGCAGCGCGCGCTCGACGCGTCGGCCCGCATCCATAAACAGCCAGCCGGAATCGCGCACCATGCTCTCAGCGGCGAGGCCGGCGAAGGCCAGCAGCGACTCGCGCACCGAGCTCATCGCGGCTGCGATATCGCCGCTTCCGCCATCGGCGAACGGCAGGAGCTGTTTCTCCAGATCTTCGAAGACGGGCCATGTGTCGGTAGAGAGCTGGTCGCGGCTGGCACCGGCGAGTTCGCGGATGCGCCGAATGTCATGCGCGAGCGTCCCCATGCGGCGCGAGTCCCCGATGACGGCGAACAGCTGCCGGTGGGGGTGGGCAGTACGCACGGCGTTGGCTACATCATCAGCGCTGGCTGCATCATCAGCGCTGGCTGCAGCAACGGCGTCGGCCGGAGGGCCGGCGGCTGGGTGCCAGGGCGCGGCGATCGCCAGCACGGCGCCGAGCAAGACTCCGACGCATTCAGGCACCGCCGAATCCACTCCGGGGTGGACGTCGTGCCACCGGTTGTCGGTGACGGCAACGAGGCGCGAAACGTCCTCGGCCCGCTCGGCGTAGCGACCCAGCCAGAACAGCGCCTCCGCTACCCGGGGGGAGATCACCGCGGCGACCTGGCCGGCGGGCCGATCGGTGACGACCCGCTCGTCCGCGGCGACGGGCGAGCTCGACAGAACCCATACATCCTTGGCGACGGCTCCGCGCTGGGTGGCGATGAGGACCGACGTCGCCTCGGGTGCCACCCGGGTCAGCCCCCCGGCGAGCACGCGATAGCCACCCCCCTCCGCCACGGCGAAGGATCGCAGGATCATCGAGCGGGGCTCTAGCCCGTTGGTGCCGATGCCCGGCGTTGTGCTTGGCTGAATGGCCTCCTGGCCTACCCACGCAGCGGGGTCGGCCTCGATCTGGCGCGCCAGCTCCTCACGCTCATCCCGGGACAGGTGGGCGCCGAAGCGGCTGTTGTGCAGCCTCCGGCGCGAGACCGGTTTAAGCACCATCGTGCCGAGGTTCGCCAGCACGTGGCGCCGCCCCTGCTCGTCGCCGCACCACCAGCTCGCCACCGACGGCATCCGCAACGGCTGCCCCAGCAGCACCTCGCACAGGCGGGGCAGCAACGGCAGCAGCGCGGGGTTCTCCAGCACGCCGGCCCCGAGCCCGTTCACGATCGACACCGTGCCGAGCCGGCTCGCCTCAACCACGCCGGGCACGCCCAGTTGGGAATCCGGTCGCAGGTCGAGCGGGTCGCAGAACCAGGCGTCAACCCGGCGGAAGATCACGTCCACCGGTTCCAGCCGCCCGATGGAGCGCTGCCAGACCTGGCCATCGCGCACCAACAGGTCAGACCCCTCGACGAGGGGGAACCCGAGCAGGGAGGACAGAAACGCTTGGTCGAAGGCGGTCTCGCTGGCCGCTCCGGAGGTGAGCAGCACGATCCTCGGAACCTCGGCGCGGCTCGGCGCCAAGCCCTGCAACGCGATCCGCATCGCCTGGAAGAACGGCCCGATTCGGTGGATGCTGCTGTCGCGGTACAGGCCTGGCAGTGCCCGTGAGACGACCCGGCGGTTGGCCATCGCATAGCCCGTCCCGGACGGCGCCTGGGTGCGGTCGGAGAGCACGATCCACTGGCCGTCCGCGCCGCGGACGAGATCGGCCGCGCTGATGAACAGCTGGCGCGCGCCGGGCAGGCGAATCTGGTCGACGGCCCGGATGAATCCCGTGTGGCCATAGACGATCTCGGCCGGAATGAGGCGCTCGGCCAGCAGCCTGCGCTTGCCGTATAAGTCGGTGAGGATGAGGTCGAGCAGCTCCGCGCGCTGCGCGAGCGCCGGTTCCAATTGCTGCCATTCGCGTTCCGGCAACAACATCGGTACCGGATCCAGCGCCCACGGCTGCTCCTGTTGCGCGCCCAGGGGGCGGTAGGTGACGCCGTCGTGTGCGAGCAGCGAGGCGACCGTGCGCCGCTGCTCGGCCAGCCCGGGCGGACCGAGCAGGCGCAGCACCGAGCCGACCTCGCGCCACGCGTCGCGCACGCCTTCGGTCGGGTCGACCATCTCGTCCCAGCGCGAAGGTGCCGTCAGACTCGGCCGGGCATAGGCCTCGACGACGTCGATCACCGGGCGGCTCCGGCGCGCCGCAGATCGAGAGTGAGTGGCGCAGGCTGATCCCGTCGCGGGTCGGCGCCCTGCTCTGGCGCGTACACGTCCTGCTGCCAGTTGAGGTAGTGCGGTTGGGGCCTCGCCTCCTCGAGACAAACCTGAACTGCCACCCCTGGAGTCTACGGAGATCGGCGGTCGGCTCCCGCCGTGCTTGAAACCCGAAGGGGTGCCCGCGGCGCGGCAGTTGTCGGCGCGCC
>JALYIL010000184.1 GCA_030775825.1 Actinomycetota bacterium | reverse complement strand
ACGCGTCCGTGATCCAGCACGTAGCCGCGGTCGGCGATCTTGAGGGCGGCAAGGACGTGCTGCTCGACCAGCAGCACGGCCATGCCTCGCTGGTCAGCGATGCGTCGCACAGTGGGCAGCAGCTGTTCGACGATCACCGGCGCTAACCCCAGGCTCATCTCATCGAGCATCATCAGCTTGGGGTCGGCAATCAGGGCACCGGCGAGGGCCACCATCTGTTGCTCGCCGCCGGATAGCAGACCCGCCCGGCGGTTCATCAGCCCGACCAATGCCGGGAAGTACTCGAGCAGTTCGGTCTGGGTGACGGTCGAATGCTTGTGCTTGCGCAGGCGCAGATTCTGGGCCACCGTCAGCATGTAGAAGAGCCCACGTCCCTCGGGCACGATGGCCACTCCGCGCCGGGCGACCTCGTACGGGCGGGCCGACTTCACCGGCTTACCCATGACTTCTAGGGAGCCCGACAGTCGGGGGAGGGCGCCGGCGAGCGTCTGCAGGGTCGTGGTCTTGCCGGCTCCGTTCGCCCCGAGCAGGCAGACGATCTCGCCCTCGTCGACGTGCAGGTCCAACTCACGCACGACTGGCAAGTTGCCGTAGCCGCAGGTCATCGTCTGCGCGTTCACCAGAGTCGTCATGAGGTTACCGGGCCGGGAGTCGCGGGGACCGGGTCGCCAACAGAAGGTGCCCGCGCTGGTTCCTGGAGGTCGTCGGTGATCTCATCGATCGAGGACGACCCGAGGTAGGCCGCGACCACCTTCGGGTCGCGACGTACTTCGTCGGGCGCGCCGTGCGCGATCTGCTTGCCGAACTCGATGACGTACACCCGGTCGCACATGCCGAGCACCAGGTTCATGTCGTGATCGATCAGCAGGCAACCCACGCCAGTGCCCGCGATTCGCTGGAGGTCGGCTCCGAACTCGAGGCTCTCGATGGAGTCCAACCCGGCCGCCGGCTCGTCGAGCAGCAGCACCGACGGATCGAGCGCGAGTGAGCGCGCAACCCCAAGCGTCTTCTGCCGGCCCAGCGACAGTTGACCGGGCTTGCGCTGGGCGACATCGTCCAAAGCCATCAGGCGCATCGCGCTGCTGACTGCCGCCGACGGGGCCGGGTTCGGACGAATCATGTCGATGAACAACCGGCGCAGATCGCGGCCGACGTCATCGGCAACGCGGACGTTGCTCTCGACCGACAGATCGCCGAACAGTTCACCGGACTGCCAGCTGCGGACGAGGCCGCGGCGGGCTCGGCGATAAGCTGGCAGGTCCGACACCTTCTCACCCTTGAGATAGACATCGCCGCTACTCGGCGCGAACCCGGTGATGGCGTCGATGAAGGTGGTCTTGCCCGCGCCGTTGGGGCCGATCAACCCGACGATCTCGCCGGCCCGCACCTCGATCGACACCCCGTCGACGGCGGTCAGGCCGCCGTAGCTGACCGTGATGCCCTCGGTGCGCAGTAGGAGGTCGCCGATCGTGCGTTGCACTCGGGTGGGCGCGGGCCGTAGACGCTCGGGTGCAACCGACTCGCCTTCGGTGGACGCCGGTGTCGGAACCTGACGACTGCTCTTGCGCTGCGAGACGCGAGCCCACAGCTCTCGGCCCTGTCCGGCGGCGCCGATCGGGCTGAGCACCACGGTGACGACGAGGGCGAGACCGGTGAGCAGCGGGTAGTAGTTGCCGAGACTCAATTTCGAGTTCAGGAACACGAAGGCAATGCCCACGCTGGACAGCGCGCCGGCGATGAAGGCACCGCTGAGGCTGGCGATGCCGCCGACGTAGGCGATCGCGAGCAGGCCGAGCCCGATCAACGCGCTGAAGGAGGCCGCGGACACCTGGCCCTGGCTATAGCCGATCAGCGCCCCGCCGAGCCCGGCGATGAACGAGGACAGGCCGAACGTCTGCAGCTTAATGCCGGCGACGTTGATGCCGATTGACGCTGCGGCCCGTTCGTTCGACCGGACGGCGATCATCTTGCGGCCGGTGCCCGCCCGGGTGATGTTGGCGATCAGCACGAACATGATGATCACTACGGCGAGCACGAGGAAGCCGAACTGCAGGCGGGCGATGTTGCCGCTGTCGCGGATACCGAGGTTCCAGCCGAACAGTTTCGGGTCGGAGATCAGGTCGGAGGTGGAGGAGACGATTGCGGGGTTGTTGAAGACGAAGCTCTCCAACGCCAATGCGGCGGCGAGCGTGACCACCGCCAGTTGTGCGCCACGGATGCGGAGCGCGGGCAGGCCGACGATGACGCCGACAACGGCTGCGACTAGTGCGGCGAGCAGCAGTGACAGCGGGAACGGCACGTGCGTGCCGAATTTGGCGACGGTCAGCCCGGCGACGCCGGCGAACGCGGCCTGCGCCAGCGATATCTGTCCGAGCATGCCGGTGAGAACGACCAGGGACAGCGCGATCAAGGCGTCGATCAGGCTGGTGATGACGCCGAAGCGGTACGTACCGGTCGTCAGGACGAGTGCCAGGACCCCGCCGACCGACAGCAGCAGGATGACCGCAGGCCGGTTCTTCGGGAGCAGGACGGGCGGCAGCGAGCTTCGGTTGTCGTCACCGCGCTGCGGGATTGAGCGGCCGAGGAAGAACAACACAACCACAACGACGACGAACGGCATCGCGTCGGTGAGACCCTGTTTGGCCCATGACGGCCACCACGCTTTGGTCTGTGACATGAATTGCGACTCGGAGTTGAGGACGCCGAGCGCCAGCGCGCCGATCACACCGACCCACACGGAACTCAGCCGCGCGATGAGGGCTCCGGCCAGGGCGGGAACGGCCAGAAGCGTCAGGTTGGTGGGGTTCAGCACGCCGATGGCCGGGCCAGCCAGGACTAGGATCAACGTCGAGAAAACGCCCGCCAGCGTCCAGGTCAGCATGCCCAACGTGTTCGGTGACAACCGGGCGAAGGCAGCTGCGCGTTCGTTCTCGGCCACGGCCTGTACCGCGAGGCCCGCTCGTGATCGCCGGAACCAGATCG
>JALYIL010000183.1 GCA_030775825.1 Actinomycetota bacterium | reverse complement strand
CGTCCTCACCGCTCGACGAGATCGGCTGGGCTCGTGTTCATGTGGTTACCCGATGGCGGCGGTCGGTCCGGCCACCATGGACCCAGGCAGCAGCCCGTAGCTGTCGTCGGCGCAGCGGTGTGGCGTGGGACAGTTGTCGGGTCGGCCCGGCGGCGCGCGCCAGTTCGCAGAGCACCGGTAAGGTGCGACCTCTGCGGCGCGGCATTTGGTGGCCGCGCTCGAACTGGACCACGAGATGTTCTCCGTGACCGCAACGTCGGCCGCGGTTCTACGTGGGTGCGTGACGAGTTCGGCTGGCTCGAGAAGCCCAGGTGCGCCAACGTCGCCGAGCGAATGCGTCGAGCTCGGCCAGCGAGTTGCGCGGCGCCGAAGCCAGCTGGTCGGCGTCGATGTGCGGGTTCGCCGACCAGCCGCAGGCGCAGTTGTCTACATCGACACCCGCATAAGACAATAGATGGTTAAGCGACCGCGACGTAGTCCGCAATCTCCGGGCGGCGGGTGGAGACCCCGGCCCAGTCGGCAGTCTTGCGGCTCACCTGGCCGTCGCGGAAGAACTCCAGGAACACCTGGTTGAACATGTCCGGCTGGTCCGTCTGACCCTGGTGGCCGCACTCGTCGGGGAAGAAGAACTGCACGTTCGGCAACCGCTCCTCTTGGAGGTAGCCGAGCTCGACTGGCAGCAGCGCGTCCTGCCGGCCGTAGAGGTAGATTGCTGGGATGGGCAGCTTGTCCAGCCGGCCTTTGCTGCTAAACGGTACGGCTTCAAGATCTGACTGCCCTCCGACCATTTTTGCCAGGTGCTCCCGGTGCGCGTCCCTGTGATAGTTGGCGGCGATGGTTCGCATCTCGAGCAGGTCTTCGCTGATCGACTCGGGGTTATAGATGATGGTGTCCAGTAACGTCTTCATCGACTCCTTGCTGCCGTCGAAGATGTTGAGGTTCGGGAACACATGGTTGACCTGCTGGCGGATCGCCATCTCTTCGTCATGAGAAACGAGGTCGCCGATGCCGCCGGCGATCAGCGCATAGCTGAGCACTCGCTCGGGGTGGCTGAGTACATAGTTCACCGTATTGATGCAGCCCATCGAGTTGCCGGCGAGATGAAACTGGTCCAATCCGAGTGCAATTGTGAAGTCGTGTAGAAAGTTGACGTGGCCGGAAAACCCCCGGGCGTAGAAGGTTTCCGGGTCCTCCGTCAATCCGAAGGCCGGCATGTCTGGACAGTGCACCCGAAAGCCGTGCTCGCCTAAAAATGGCGCCATGAACCGCCATCCCGCGGTGCCGGACGAACCGATGATCCCACCGTGCAGCAGCACGATGTCCGGCCCATCCTCTCCACTCGTTACGTAATGGGCCTTTACACCCCCGGGTAGGCGCACCCACCGGCTGGCCAACCCATCGATCTTGACGATCCCCTCGTCTGTCAAAGCCACTAGACGCACCCTTCGAAATTTGGACGGCGGACCGATGCCACTGTGAAAATCGTGTCAACAGCGAGCCGACCCGTCAAGCTCGACGTTTCACTCGGTGAATCTCCGGTGATGCAACGCCTCGAATTGGTGGTGATCGCCGTCTCCCGGCTCAGCTGGCCGTCGCGGGAAGAAGCCCACGCACGCCGGGACAGCATGTCCGGCTCCGTCTGGTCCTGGTGCCCACCCGGTCGGGTAAGAACAGCTGAACGTCGCAGCCGATCCTCGTGAACGCAGTGACTGGTTCTGACCGGGTGGCTAGAGCGGCGATCTTCGCGGTCACGACACAACGTTGTCTCGATGACAATCGGTGGCCCGAGCCGGAGGGTCCGACCTCGATCGTGACGTCACGCGGCATCTCACCTTCGGTTGGGGGAGTGGATAGCTGCGTCGGTGGCCCCCTGCCGCGGGTCGAACTGAGCGTCTTGGTGGCGAGCGATCCGGGTGACGAGGGGGCAGACATGCCTCCATGGCCAGCGCCTGATCGATCGGGATCCGTTCGAGTGGCACATCGCGTCGGCCCGGTGCGCAATCGTTTCCAGCGCCACGGCGCCTGCAAGGTCTACCGGCAGGGACGTCCTGAGCTCGGGGACGCGCAGCTGGTCCGGCGCTCGAAACGCAATTCACCCGTGCTCAACGCTGCGAAGCATCTAAGCGAGTCTGCTTCGACAGGTAGATGTCCTCGATCTCGGCGGCACGGCGCAGTACGTCCCGTCCAGGCATCTCGAGCGTGACGCGACCTTGATGCATGACGAGCGCGCGATCAACGAACTCGGCCACGTGATGTAGGTACTGCTCGACAACAAGCACAGCCATCCCCGAGGCCCTCAGAGTATCCAACTGGCGGTAGATCCGCTCGCAGATGATCGGTGCCAGGCCGAACGACACCTCGTCGAGAAGTAGCACACCGGGCTGCCGGCAGATTGCTCTCGCGACGGCAAGCATCTGCTGTTCCCCTCCACTCAGCGTTCCGGCCTTGAGCCCGAGTTTGCTCGACAGTTCCGGGAAGATCGATTCCACGTCGCCCACCGAGACCCTCGCGGCGCGAAGATTCTGTCGCACCGATAGTCCAGGAAAAACGGATCGCCCCTCGAGGACCTGGCCAAGACCGTTTCTGGCTCGGCGGTACGCGGGCCCGGTGAGGGCCACGCCACCAAGCGTGACGACGCCTTCGACGTGAACGAGCATCCCGGAGATTGCGCGGAGGGTTGTCGTCTTTCCGGCGCCGTTACGACCGAGCAAGCCGACGATCTCACCGGCACCGACTTCCAGGCTGAGACCCTTGACGACTGCGGCCTGACCGTAGCCGGCCGTCAGGTTGCGTACGACCAGTTCGCTCACTGGGCCTCCACCGACTCGGTAAGCGCAACGTGCGCGGTGCTGCCCCCCAGGTAGGCCTCGACAACCGCAGGATCGGCCAGGACGTGCTCGGGTAATCCTTCGGCGATCAGCGACCCGAAGTCCAGAACGACAACGTTGTCAGCGACTTTGCTTACAAGATCCACGTCGTGTTCAACCAGCAGTACAGCCACTCCGCCCCGGTGGGCCATGTCCCGAATGGTCGCCACGATCAGTTCGCCCTCCAGCGTCGACAACCCAGCGGCCGGTTCATCCAGACAGATGACCGATGGGGACTGCGCCATCACTCGAGCGATCGCCACCATCCGGCGCATCCCCTGCGGCAATTCCGAGACGCGGACATCCAGAGTGCCGGCGAGGCCCAACCACACCACGGTTTCGTCTACTTGGGCGCTCAGTGCCTGGCGCTTGGGAACTAACAGGTCCGTGACGTAGGGCAGCAGGTCCCACCGGTGATGATCAGCAGCAGCGAGTATGTTCTCCCGCACGGTCAGGTCCTCGAAGAGCTCCAGCCCTTGAAAGGTCCGTCCAATGCCCCGCCGAGCCCGCTTGTGCGCGCTCCATCTCGTGACGTCGGCCCCCCGGAGCGTCACAGTCCCCGCGGATGGGTGGTGAAACCCCGTAATCGCGTCGATCAGTGACGTCTTTCCAGCACCATTCGGACCAATGACCGCCGTCACTTCCCCGGGACGTAGCGTCAGGTTGATCGACTTCAAGGCTTTCGTCGATCCATAGCGAACCTCGATCCCGCGCGCCTCGAGCACCGGCACTGCGATGCCGTCGGAGATCGAAGGCGTGGCCTCGACACCGCGCAAACGTTCAGGCGGTCGGACAACGAGGTGCTCCCTGGCCTTCTCGGAAAGGTCCGCAGACGTCGGCTCAGCACGAACGGAAAGACGACTGTTTGCCCGAGACAGGAGATTCCGTCGGAGCGATGCCAGACTCCGAGCCTGAGACACGATGGCTCCATCGGGATACCGTACGACGGCATCTATGACGAATACTCCCGCGAGGATGGTGACCCATGTGTCCAACTTGTTGACGTGTACCACCTGATCGATCACATAGGGCAACAACGCGCCTGTGGAGATAAGGGCTGCGAAGATCGCTCCGGACTGGTAGCCAATGCCGGCGACAACGACGAGCGCAACGAGGTAGATGGAATTGAAGACCGTATAGTCGGCGAACCCGACGACACCGAATCGGAAAGTGTTCAGAGCGCCGGCGAGACCCGCCAGTCCGGACGAAATTGCGAAAGCGCCCAACTTTGCGCCGCGCACCGATATGCCCAGTGCCGCTGCACCACGCTCATTGGCCCGAACCGCGGTGAATCGACGTCCTGACGTACCACGCCGAATATTCATCGTGACGAGAGCCGCGAGAGCAGCGACCAAGATGCAGGCAATGGCGAACCGGCTCGGATACAAACTCGGGGTGATCTGAAACCCGAATATGCTGGCAGGTGGCACGACCAGCCCTGCCGTGCCGCCCGTCAGAACGGGCGCACCGAGCACGGCCTGCTCGATCAATAGAGATAACCCGAGCGTAGCGATCGCCAGGTTGACGCCGCGAACCCGCAGCGCCGGCACGCCGATGAGAATACCGACGACCACCGAGGCCAGGACTCCGGCGAATATAGACGGAAGAAAGGGCCACCCGATTTTGGATGCGAACTGGGCGGACACTAGCGAGCCGACGCCGGCCAAGGCGAACGGCGCCAGGCTGATCTGCCCAGCATAACCAGTGATGACCACGACCGAGAGCGCAAGGAGGACCGCAATTGCCGAGGTGATCACAGCGATAGCTGCGCCCTCGCCGAACACGATGGGTACGAGGACGGAGATGACGACCAATGGAACGAATCGCGTCCAGGGAACCCTCCCTGACGTGAGGGCGGGCAGGCGGGTGGCCTCGAGTGCCCCACGCCCGGGGAGGGCAGACCCACCAAGCATCAGCGCCACGACGATGACCAGGAAGGGGACTGAATTGACGAATCCGGCCCACACGTTGTGCTGAACCATTAAGGATTCGACGACCCCGATCGCGAGACCGACGCCAACGGTGCCCCAGATGGACGTGAAACCGCTGATCAGCCCTGCGCCCATCGCCGGCAGGAGCAGCTGAGTGGCGTTCGATGGCGCGAGGCCTGTCGTGGGCAGAACAAGGATCCCGGCGACGGCGGCCAACGCTCCACCCAGAGTCCATCCGAAGACACCTACCACGTGGGGGGATATACCTACCGTTGATGCGACGTCGGGCCGTTCACGCAGGGCCTGGGCAACAGAACCAAACCTTGTCCTCTTGAACAGGACGACGAGCAGCGCGGCCACGGCCAACGTCACTACAAGGAGCACGATAGTGTCGGTGGTGATCGTTGCGCCGAAGACGGTGTGCGTGGACGAACCGAAAAGGGACGACACTACGACGATCCCTGCTCCGTAGTGCCATACAGCCAGGCTCTGGAGGAGAAGCAACAGCCCTAAAGTGCAGATTGCCCGAGCCAGGTCGCTCGCCCGGTTCAATCGCCGAACCGCCAAGTAGTAGAAGGCCGCGCTGAGCAACCCGCCGAAGAACACACCGCTCACGACGGCGATGTACGCGGGGGCCCCCCAGCCAGACTGGATCTCCCAGAAGACGTACGCACCAGCCATGCCGATCGCACCCTGCGCGAAACTCAGAACGCCAGAGGACCTGAAAATCGTCACCACGCCGAGGCCGGTCAGTGCGTACGCCCCACCACCCGACAGTCCGGCGATGATGAACTGCCACGTGACACCCACAATTGACTCCGATCTTCCCATTCACCTAGCCGGCACACGCGAACGATCGAGCATGATCGGGCCCATCACAGTGAGGAGGGGTCACCGTCTCAACGCTCGATGACCTACTCAGAAATTGTCAAGATCACGATGCGTAGGCACTTGGCGCGCCCACGGCTGTTCACGAACCTTGCGAACGTAAGGAAGGCAATCCGGCATAACGACCTCTGTCACCCTGCGACGTTTTGCAAACGTACAGGTCGCGACCGTGTATGCCGTTGAAAAGGCCCGTTGAAAAAGGCATAGCACGACCTTGACGGCAGGGACGAGCAGTCGCAAACCTCGGTTCGGCAGGGAGTACGCCCCCCGCTCGGCTGATGCCTCGGCTTCACGACGCACGCAGGGTTGGAGGTCGCTCGCCCGCTTGACGAGTTCGTCGAGGGTGAGGCCTGGCTCCGGCACAATCAACTGTAGCTCTTCGTGCGACATCGTCACCATGTGATTCTCCCTTGTCTGACGCAGCCCAGTTCGGCGAGCAGTCGAGAGTTGGGTGGCGTCCAGCGATCTGGTGAAGCTAGTTTCATTGACGCGAATGTGCGCTACTGCCGACCAATCACAGTAGGCCTCCCGACGTCATCCGCAGCGCATCAGTTCCACCTACTGAAATGCAACCTGAACCCTGTGTCCGCACCCATTGCCGCCCATACGTCAGTCGGCTACCACGGGTGTGGTTGGGCATCGCGGAAGAACCGCCGCGGGGGCCATCGTCCGGCAAAGTGGCAGCCCACAGGATCCCGGGAACGCTATCGGTGACGGGTCGGGCACCTGTCTGTTCCGCGCCGGGCCAGGTGGCGGTGAGGTTCGGGTCGACGGCGTTCACGATGACGGGGGTGTCGGCGATATCTGAACGAATGCCAGGACGATCGACCCATACGGTCGCGGTCGTGCGGATTGATGCCAGGCCGACAAGGTCGGGCCGTGTGCGACGGTCGGGCGCCACCGTCGCGCACGGAGGGAGCCCGGCCGTCAGGATCGTCGCTGCGCTCGCTGGCGAGGGCAGACACCGGCTCCGTCGCTAGAAATATTTGACTCGTACCCCTCGCTGGGCCAGGTCCGCACGTATTTCCGGAGTGATCGAGTAGGAGATGTAGTCGAAGAATGCGTCGAATCCCTCGGGCCCTTGCTCGCGTCCTAGCCCGGAGGCCTTGGTCCCGCCGAACGGTGCGGACGGAACCGGTCCGAAGCGGTTGATTGCGACCGTCCCGGTGTCGAGCTGGCGGGCGAGTGTCAACGCATGAAGGGATCGCTCGAGAACACGGCACCGTGTAGGCCGTACGCGGACGCATTGGCAATGGAGACCGCGTCCGACTCATGGATGATAACTGTAGACATCCACGAACTACGAAGCTATCGTACGGACGTACACACCCCTTTTGGAGCACCCGGAGCAGTTCGCGTGGCAGATCTTCGATCAGAAGGTCACTCACCTCCTGCGCGATGAGTACCGTATCCGCGAAGCCACCGAGGTGCAGGCCAATTCCATTGAGGAGCTTGCCTTCAAGCTTGACGGAGTCGATCCCCAAGCGTTCATCAACGAGGTCGCGGCGTATAACAACGCGGTCGCCACCGAGGTACCGTTCGATCCGACCCTCAAGGACGGGCGCTGTCTGGTCGGTACCGACGTACCGAAGTCGAACTGGGCGAATAGCGCTCGACGAAGGTCCGTTCCTGGCCTTTCAGGTGACGTGTGGCGTCACGTTCACGTTCGGTGGCCTGCGAGTCACCTCCGCGGACAGCCAGGTCATCGACAACCAGGGTCGGCCGATCAAGGGGCTGTACGCCGCGGGCGAGATCATGGGGGGCTGTTCTTCCGCAACTACCCCGGCGGGACCGGCTTGACCGCGGGCTCCGTGTTCGGCCGACGCGCCGGGTATGCCGCTGCTTCCACTGTGAAGTTGAAAGGCAGCTCGCTGTCCTAGTACCAGTACTCGAAGTGTCCGTTGGATGCCGAAAGGAGGAAGCTTTGTCCGCAGGGGATCGCCGAAATGCGATAGAGAACCTTCTGTATCGATATGCGCAACTCGCCGATGACCTGGACGCTGCCGGCGTGGCAGACTTGCTCGCAGCGGCCACCGTGCAGATCGGCGACAAGGCTCCGGTGGCCGGAGCAGAGCTCGTCGAATTGTTCCGGGGAATGTTTGCTGGGACTCCGGCCGGCCGACACCTGCTCAGCAACATGGTCATCACCGAGTCACCGCACGGCGCACAGAGTAGCTGTCGGTACGTGAGGTGGGTTCTGGGCAACCCACCGACCGTGGTGTCGATCGGCGTCTACCAGGCCACCTTCCGGGCGGACGCTGGCGTGTGGGCTTTTGACTCACTTCGCGTGATCCGTGAATGGGGCTGAGTGCTCATTTCGCCGCCGCCCTCGTGGTGACTTGAAATAGCCGACCGCGGAATGCTCGAGATAAGGATACCGGGATGGGTTTGGCCGAAGATTCGTTGATGTCGGTGAGTGGCCTTTATAGCCGATTGGTCCTCGTGGAGTCAGGTGTCAGAATCCATTACGTGACCGCCGGAGAGGACGGTCCAGCCGTCGTCCTGTTGCATGGTGGCGGACCCGGCTCGTCAGGTACGGCGGCGTGGCACAAGATCGCCCCCTTCCTGGGTAGCAAGGGCTTTCGTGTCTACTGCCCGGACCTGCCGGGGTTCGGGCTGACCCGAGTCCCGGAGGATGCGGCTGTTTTCGGACGTGGGGGCCATCGGCACGTGCTTCACGAGTTCGTCAATGCGCTGGGCATAGATAGGTTTCATCTCGGCGGTACCTGGACCGGGTCGGACACCGTCGCCGGTTACACATGCGCCAACCCGGACCGGGTCACCAGCTTCGCCCTGATCGCGGGTCCTGTCGGCGATATCCTTTCCCAGGACGAGATGCGTGCGCTGGACAGCCGCCCGCCGAACGAACGACCGCAAATTGCGAAATTTGACGGCACCGAGGAATCCATGCGTGCGGCCATGACGGCGATCACTCATGATCCGAGGTCGGTGAGAGACGACGCGGTGAGGATGAGGACGGCAGCGGCGAACCTGCAGTCGTCGACGTTCGCCCGGCATCAAGCATGTCTAGCGGACTCCGATCCGAACCTGGCGGCCAGCTTGTCGATCAAAGGCCGTTTCGATGTGTTGACGACACCGGGTATCTGTATCTGGGGGAGGAGCGACAGTCTGGCTCCGCTCGAGGCCGGGTTTGCCCTGGAGGACAGGTTGCCGAATGTCGATTTCTTCTATCCCGAAGGCGTGGGGCATCAGGATCAGAACGAACGGCTGGAAATCTTCACGTCTGTGCTGCTGGAATTTTTCAGAGACGGTGCCGTAGGTAGCTCGACGGCCGAGATCGCGGGCATTTCGCGACGCCGGACTGGGCTGCCATAGTCGGTTCGGTCGTCTGTCGATCACGCCGTGGTTCGCGATGCTAATCGGCATACTCGTTCAGGGGATTGACCTTGTCCACTGTATGGTTAGGCTGGTCGCATGATTGATGATATGAATTCCAGAGTGGTGGAGGTGTCGACGGCGCTCTAAACCTGGTCGTTTCCGGCGCTTGAAAAGTGGGCGGTTGTCGGCAGTCTAGGTGTCGGTTTCGTCGTTGGTGATGCGGGCGCTGGGGAGGCTGTCGATGCCCCTTCCGCGC
>JALYIL010000182.1 GCA_030775825.1 Actinomycetota bacterium | reverse complement strand
CTTGCAGTTCGGCGTTGGCGGCGATGGCCGCCTTCATGCGGGATCCGAGTTCGCGGTTCATCGGGCCCATCGCGCTCGACACCCGTTCGAGCCCCGCCGCGACGGCCTCCAGCGGGCTGGCGCTCTCCGGCGCCTCAGAGATTCCTTCCACCAGCAACCGGCTTAGCGTCTCTTGCCCGGCCGCGAGTACTTCGCGCTTGTCGGTGAAGTGCCGGAAAAACGTGCTCCTCGTGACACCGGCACGTTCCGCGATCTGCGCGACGGTCGTCGCGTCGTAACCGTTTTCGTTGAATAGGTCGACGGCGGCAACGACGAGTCGTTCGCGCGCCCCTGGTTTCCAACGAGCCATGGCAACATAGTAGAGGATGCGACATGTGTCGCATCACTATGCTAAATTGATGCGACAGTAGTCCCATCACACCCTAGGAGCATCATGCGCATCTTCGTCACCGGCGGTACCGGTCTAATCGGCTCGGCGCTCGTCCCCGAGCTGCTCGACCACGGCCACACAGTCCTCGCACTCGTCCGCTCCGCGGCATCCGCGCAGTCCGCCGAAGAGGCCGGCGCCGAGACGATGCGGGGATCGCTCACAGACCTGGATACGCTGCGCGCCGGTGTCGCCCAGAGCGATGGAGTGATCCATTTGGCGTTCTCCAACGACTTCAGCGGCCCGGCCGCCGTCGCTAACGCGGTCGCCGAGGAGAGTGCCGCTCTCGCCACCCTCGGTGAGGCACTGGTTGGCAGCGACCGTCCGCTCGTCACGCTCTCCGGTACGCCGCAGGTCCCGGGCCGCGCTTCCATCGAGAGCGATCCGTTGCCGACGGCAGGGCCGGTCGCCGGTCGCAGCCGCGCGGTTACGGCGGTCCTGAACTTGGCGTCGCGAGGGGTCCGGAGCACGGCCGTCCGCCTACCGCGCACCGTCCACAATGACGGCAAGGGCGGATTCGCCGGAGTGCTTACCGACATCGCCCGTCGCACCGGTGTATCTGGCTATCCCGGAGACGGTACCCAACGCTGGCCAGCAGTACACGCACTCGATGCGGCGACCCTTTTCAGGCTAGCCCTCGAGAAGGCATCGCCCGGCAGTTGCTGGCACGCCGTGGCCGACGAGGGGGACGCCGTTCATGACATTGCTGCAGTCATCGGCGGCCGGCTGGGCCTGCCGGTCGAGGCGGTACCGGAGGAGTCCTTCGGTCCCCTCGGTCCAATCTTCGCGACCGACCAGCCCTCTTCCAGCGCCTACACGCGGCGGGCCCTCGGCTGGGAGCCCACCCACGCGAGCCTCCTAGAGGATCTGCACAATATCGACGCGACCGGCCTGACGACAGCGGGCAAGCACCAATCGTGACCTAAGGGTCTGCTGACTGGATAGGTGACCTCCGATCCGCGGAGGATTGATCTGCACTGGAAGGAAGTCGACCGTGCCGAAACCGTTGCACGGAGTTCCGCGGGGACGTTGTCCGGGTCGCTGCAGCAACCATGCCTCGGTCGCTCAGGTGGTTGTCCGCCGAGACAAACATCGTCCGCGACGCGGATGCGATCCCCTTCGCGAACGAGAAGTCCACCGTCTACGGCAATGGCGCCCAATTTGACCAGGTGGGGAACGACGTGCTTCCCACCAGCATTCGGATGCTGGCGCACTGGGGATCACCCGGCGACCACGTCATTCTCGAACGCGACGCGGCTGCTGAGTGTGACGATTATTTGGAGGAACCGCAACAATGATTTTCCACAGTGTCGCTTTAGCGAAAGCTGCGTTCGATCCGGGTCGGCGTGATGAGCAGGGCCAGCTGCTGCTGCCCAACGCCCGCCTCGTCCTTAATCATTTCCATCTGGTCAAGCTGGCGAACGACTGCGTGACCAAGGTCCGCCGCCGGTGACCTGGGAGCAGAAAGGCCACCGCGGCCGCAAGATCGACCCGGCCTGGGCCAACCGGCGCAGGCTGCTCACCGGCCAGCAACGGCTACGACCGGATGCGTTCGCCGCGATGTGGAACGGTGTGTAGGTGCGGGCAGCCGCGGACTGCACGAGCAGCGTGTCGAGTATTACCACCGGCCAGACCGCCATTACCAAGTCCGACGACAGCACAGGGCCCCGGAGATCGGTGGCGCCGACTACTTCGACTCGACCGTGCCCAGTGGCTCGGTCATGCGATTGAGCGCGGCGGCCGCGTCGGTCCATGCTGGGTCGTCGCTGTACAGTGAGCTGCGCAAAAACGCCCAGACCAGCGCGCGGAGCGCGGCGACCCGTACTGGGCTCTCGTCGGTCGTTTCCGCCGAATCCCAGCCTGAGATGCCTCCGAGCAGATGTTCGGCGCCGAAGAACAGCAGCCGGCTTTTGGGTTCGGGACTGAGCAGGTAGGCGTCTGAGCGCCAATCCGCGCGGTCGGAGAATCGCGGATTCGCATCGTTCTCGCCGACCACGACCAGCGCAGGCGTCTCCATGTTCTCGAAGGTGGTCGTTCCAAGGACCGGATAGTTCGCGCTGGCCCAGTTGGCGAGGTCGTCTCCACGTCCGGGTGGGGCGATCGGCACACCGACCTTGATTCGGTCGTCGCGCAGGATGACTTTCTCGGCGGTGACTGGATCGGTCATTTGTTGACCGCATAACATGCCCGCCGTATGGCCGCCCATTGAGTGCCCGACAACGGCTATGCGACCGCGGTCCATCCGGCCGGCGAGCCCGGGCACGGTCGCTTCGATGTCGTCCAAGTGGTCAAGGATGAAACGCATGTCCTCGGCACGGGACCGCGCATATAGCGGCGCGTCCGGGTCGTCCATTTCGCGCAAACCCAACATGGTCGAGTCTTGGTGCGTCGGCTGGATAACAACGAAGCCGCGGGCTGACCAGAAGCTGACCAGCGGGCCGTAACCGTGAAGCGAAGAGGTGAACTTCGACGGCCCGTGGCCGTGCGAGAACAGTATTACTGGTAGGTCAGTTCCGGCGACAGGCGCTGACACTTTGATTTGTAGGTTAACGTGTCGGCCTGGAACGGGCAGCGTCACCGGGCTGTACGTGGCGACGGCACTGGCACTGCTGGTCGGGATGCCAGCGTCTTCGGTGATGGGGCTCGGGGTGCTCATGAAGCGTCTCCTTCGACTTGGGAAATAGCTAACCGCGGAACCGCTCTCAACGGCGCCGCTGTGCTGCGTCCAGGGCGCCAGTGCCGTGTTCCCACATGGCGTCGGCGATGTTGACGGTCGACCCGGGCGGGACGATTGCGTCGATGCAGTTGAGCAGGTCGTCGGACAGTTCGACGCCGACCCCGGTGAGAGAGCCCTCGAGTTGGTCCATGGTCCGGGGCCCGATGACAACGGTGCTCACTGCCGGGTGTCGGGCGGCGAAGGCCGTGGCGAGCTGCGGGAGGGTGAGGGCCGCCTCGTCGGCGAGCGCGCCGAGCGCATCGGCCGCTTCTAGCTTCGCCGCGTTGATCGGGGATGCTGCGTCCATGCGTCCGCCGCGCGTGCGAAGGACCGACCCGGGCGGGCCGACGTCCGCCCCTTTCCGGTAGCGGCCCGACAGCCAGCCGCCCGCGAGCGGCCCGAACGCGAGGACCCCGATCCCGAGGCGGCGACACGTCGGCAGGAGGTCGTATTCGACTACGCGGTTCAGGATCGAGTACGGCGCCTCCTCGGTACGGAACACGCCGTGACCGCGCCGTTCAGCCGTCGCGCGCCCCTCGGCGATCTGCGATGGCGGCATCTTCGACGTACCGAACGATCGGATCTTGCCGGTGGCCACTAGGTCGGTGAGGGTAGCGAGGGTTTCATCGATGTCGGTCTCCGAGTCGGGTGCGCCGAGTTCGTAGACGTCGATGCGGTCGGTCCGCAGGCGACGCAGAGAACCGTCGACGGCCTGCGTGATCCATCGACGTGACCCACCGCCGTGGTTCGGGTTCCCATCGAGCTTCACCCCGAATTTCACCGTCAGCACGACCTCGTCCCGGCGGGGGCCGGCGAGGGCCTCGCCGAGAATTTCCTCCGACTCTCCGCCCGAGTAGCCGTCCGCGGTGTTCACGGCCGTGATCCCCGCGTCGAGCGCTCGGTGCACGATGCCCACGCATTCCTCGTGATCCCGGTTGCCAAGCGCCCCGAACATCATCGCGCCCAGGGTTAGCTCGCTGACGGTGATCCCGGTACGGCCGAGCGGTCGGCACTCCATCAAGGTCTCCCTCCTCCGCCGCTGGCGGCAGTACGATCGGGTTAGGCAGGCGGAGAGCCTGTCCGCTTCAATGTATCCTAATCGGAGAGGCTGTCCATTTTGGTCGCGACAGCGAGTGGACCAGCACGTCGTTCCGACGCTGAGCGCAATCGCCAACGAATCCTGGCAGCGGCCCGCGCAGTGTTGGCCGATCGCTCCGGCGAGGTCTCGATGGCGGAGGTCGCGCGTCGGGCGGGCGTCGGCATGGCCACCCTCTACCGGAACTATCCCGGGCGCCGCGAGCTACTCGAGGGCCTGTACTCGCACGAGGTCGACGACCTGTGCCGCGCGGCCGAGGAGGCCTCCGGAGCCCCGGGCGAGGCACTACGTACCTGGCTGCGCCGCTTCGCCGTCTTCCACGAGAACAAGCACCCGATCGCCGCCGAGCTGCTCCGGCACACGGACACGGCCGACCCGATGTTCCGGAGCAGCCGCGACCAGGTGGTCGCCGCCGGACGGCCGCTCCTCCTCGCAGCTCAGGAGGCCCAGGAAGCCCGCACCGACCTCACAATCGACCAAGTCCTCGACCTCGTGCTCGCGGCTGTGACAGTGTCGGGCGACCGCTCGTACGTCGAACCGATCCTGCGCGCCGCGCTCGACGGTCTGCATCGCTGAACCTTGATCCGCTGATGATCTTCACCGCTTGGGCGTTCGACACCCTGGTGGTGAACGGACCGCAAGGCGAGAACTTGGACTGGGATGCGATCTCGTGGCGCCCCAGTCGAGGATGACGTGCGACGACTGTGGGGAAGGATCTTCAAGGTGTCACGGGACGGGATCTGAAAGGGGTCCGCAACCCTCGGGGCGTTGATGGTCACGCGATCGATTTGAGCTTTTGCGGCTCGCAATGCTTCTGCAGCGACGGCCAGGAAACGTTGCAGGTGGGGTTGGCGGCGGCCTTTGAGTGTGGAACACCCTGCCGGTGCCAGCCGCTCCCGGCGCCGAGAGGATCACCGTCCGCGCCGGAAAGATCGTGCACATTCGCATCATTTTCGACCGCCTCCCATTCGAAATGGCTCGACGAGCAGCGACCCCGCTCCAGCGTGAGCTGTGAGCCGGTCCTGCGCCGTTCCTCTTGGCCGTCGCTGAGATCCGATGACTCGGACGTGGCCTGACATAACGACGCTCAGAAATGGGATCATCCGGCTCGATCGGAGGTGTCGCATGATGGGGGAGTGGTACGGCCGCCGGTCACCGACTACCGCGCGATCATCGACGAGCTGCGCCGCCACGGCTCGGTCCACTACCCCCGCAGTGCGGTGCCGGGGGAGTTCACCGTCTGGCGCCGTCGGCTACGACAGGTCGCGCGTGCGGATGAGGTGCGGATCAGCGTCACCCGCGGCCTCGACTACGTACTCATCGAGAACCCCACATCGATGGTGTGGGGCTCTGTCAGCTGCGATGGCGAGGGTTGGGGTATTCCTTGACGTAGGTGCCGTCGGCCTTTCGGTAGGCCGCGACGGTGGGCTTGGTTGGCCTTTGGGTCACGCTCGTGCCTGGCGAGGCGATGGGTAGCTCAATCCAGCGCGCGAGTGCCTTCGCATTGCTTGCAACGCCATCGACCAATTGGCGGGCCATCTCCAGGTTCGCGATCCAGTCAT
The DNA here is from genome assembly GCA_030775825.1 of Actinomycetota bacterium. Classification (GTDB taxonomy): domain Bacteria; phylum Actinomycetota; class Actinomycetes; order Mycobacteriales; family Jatrophihabitantaceae; genus JALYIL01. Next base: position 13,493 of record JALYIL010000182.1, on the reverse strand, counting down.
CCTCGGCGCGTACGGCGTCGGCGAGTGCGTCTGGCGCGTTGGACACGACGTCGTGAACCCAAGAAGTCATCCGGTCGGGATCGATGTTGAGTGTGCGTGCGAGTTGACGCCAGTCCTCGCCGGTGATGAGGCTGTTCTGGAACTTCGTGTTGATCGACATGGCCATCGCCATGTGCCGTAGGTCGTAGCGGTCGGGATACGGGGCGACCGAGGAGATGTCATAGAGCGGCGCGAGCCGGACGTTGGGACCGGACATCAGCAGGGAGTAGTTCTTGGCGTGTGCGTCTGGTCCGTAGATCACCCAGTTGAAGGCCAGCGCGCGGCAGAAGATCTCGATCGCCTCGATGGCCTGGCTAGGTGGGATGTGTTCGCGAAGCAGCGCGACGACGTCGACCGCGCCGAGGCCGCCGTCCTCGCGTTCGTACTTGCGGTCGGGGTAGACGCCGAGTGCCTGGCACATGTCCTCTTGGTGTACCCGCGTGACGCTGCCGTCGGGCTGCCGAATTCGGTCGTAGCGTTCGAGCACGATGGCCCGTTCCTCGCCGAACGCGATCACCTCGGAGCTTGCCGCGCGCATCCCGAGCGTGCCCGCCGCCCGTAGGCAAAGGTGTTCGTTGACCTCTTGATGCGCGAGGTACTCCAGTGATGGCTTGAGGATGTGGGTGGTCGCGCTGCGCCCGGACGGTAGGCCCCACTGGCCGTCGAGGCTGCGGTGTAGCGCGAACTTCGCCTGGGCGCCGGCGAGGCTGAACTGGCCGGGTGCGTCGATGTCGTCCCATGCTGCGCGGTCGCCGCGCAGCATGCGTAGCCGGTCATCGATGTACGCGTCGTCGATCGCCTTGATCTCGCCCGGCGTTGTCGCCTCGTCCAGGCGCGACTCGCGCACGAACTGGGCGGCACCGGCGACGTCTTCACCCACGTTGCGTAGCTGGGCGAACGGGCTGTTCCAGGGCACCCCGAAGCGCCTACCCCACCGCCTGAGCACGTTCTCGTTGTCTGGCAGCAGTCCGCGCAGAAATGGTTCGACGACGGCGTTTGAGTGCTCGCGTCCGCTGACTGGCATCGACAGCGAGAGCGGTGTGGCGTCACGGCGTTCTCGCCACGATTCCTCGTAGCGGAAGGACAGCCGACCGTGGGGCCCTTGCTCGAGCACGCCTATCTGCTCTGCGTTGATCAAGACGTGGAGCCACTTGTCCTTCGGCTCGGTCACGTCGAACTCCCGGAGCGTCGCTTAGTGTCATGGCTTTCGAGCAGTGCGTCCAGGTCGACGACCCGGGGTTGAATGCCAGCCTCGTGTGGCCCTACGGTCTGGGTGGGGGAGAGATCGAGGGTCAGCCCTAGCTCGCCGAGCAGGGCAAGCAACTTACCCAGCTCCGCGCGGGGATGACCGGCTTCGACGGCGACCAACCACGGTCGGCTGACGCGGGCGCGGTTGGCGAGATCCTGCTGGCTCAACCGCAGGTCATGTCGCCGTGTGCGCACGAGGAGGCCGAGCTCACGTGGCGTGGTCGCTCGCATTGGACGATCCTTTACATATAGCCGTTCGTAGACCTAGCTTCAAATGTCGTCGTATGGCTACAATACACTCTGCGTAGTCGAACGACATCATCTAGCGAAGCGTTCCCACGGCCGGCAACCTCTCGAGATCAACGCGGCGTCTGTGCCGCGGCGCACAGAGTGTCCGTTGCTTGAATCCACGCAGGGCGTGATCATCGCCGCGACCGAGGGTGATTCTGGACAGGACGTATAACGCGGTATCGGGGTCGATGTCGAGTTCGGTGTCATGGTTGCGGGCGGCGCTCAGGATTGCGTGGATGTTCTGGTCATCTTGGTAGCGTTGAGGCGGCGAGGTGCGCATGCTGTTCTCGGTGTCGCGCAGGTTGTCGACTGCGAGGCGGTCGGCTGAGTCGGCGCGGGGGTCGTTCAGTCCGGTGGCCCAAAGAGTTCTTGTTCGATGATGTCGGTCAGCCAGTTTTGCCATTCGGTCATCGCCCAGCCTTGTTGGATGACGAGCAGATCGTAGGTTGAGCTGTTGACGAGGGCGAAGAACGTGTCGATCGCGCGTCGCCGGTCGAGCCTTCCGCCCAGCGGGCGAACTTCGATGAGCAGGTCGACCAGCCCTTCTTGGGTGCGGTGTCGACGGTCGTGGTCCTGGCGGACCAATTGCCGGGCGGCGACGTCGGTTGCTGCGGCGTCGCGCATGACGTCCTTGAGCGGAGCGGTGCGTGCTGCGACGCGTGCGGCTCCTTCGACGATGAGCCGCAGTCGACGTCGGAAGTCCCGCTCGTGGCGCGCGGCCTCGACCCATCCCCCGTCCAGCAGCGGGAGGGGCGCGTCGTCGCCGGCGATCGTGACGTCCAACGCCGCGGCGAGGATGGCCTGCTTGGTGCCGAAAGCCTGGTAGATCGTGGCCACGGCAACGTCGGCCTCGTCGGCGATTGCTTGGACGGTGGTTGTCACGTAACCGTGCTGGAGGAAGAGCCGAACGCCTGCCTCAATGATCCGGCGACGGGTCTCCCGAGCTCGAAACTCGCGGCGACGACCCGCCGCTGTCGTCCCCTTGACCGGTTGACGCACGAGTGAGAGTCTAAGTTTGTAGAGTGACACTCTACAATCCGACTCGCCGATGAGAACTCAGGCGGTCGCGATGTCCACTGCAAGCGACGAGCGGGGGAGTTCCCAGTGGTAGCGCAATTTGTTATCGAACCCAACGCCGACGACGCTATCGACAACGGCGTCGCCCAGCTGGACCTGCTACTCGAACCGGGTCGAGCCCAGGGCTTCGCCGTCTTCGTCAACAACCTCCCCGGCCTCGGCGGCGGCCCGCCGGCTCACCATCACAACTCCTACGACGAAGCGTTCTATGTCCTGGCCGGGGAGATGGAGTTCTGCGTCAACGGCCAGACGGCGACTGTGACCGCCGGGAGCATGGCGTTCATCCCGAAGGGTGCCACCCACGCGTTCCGCAACAGATCCACCGAACCGGCACGCATGCTCGTCATCACCACACCCGAGGCCATCGAACTCATCATGCGCATGCCCGAAGGATTCAAAAGCCCGCAGGCAATGCGAGCGCTGTTCGCGGAACACGACTCCCAGATCGACGGCCCACCGCTGGGCTAGCCACACGGCGGGCACAACGCACAAACCTGCGCCTCCAGCGGATCGGCTGGCGACCAACGACGAGGTTTCGACCACCGGATGAGCCGATGCGATGCGGGGTTCGCGAGGCCCGGACTGGCCGGGTGATCGCGCCACAGATCGAGGAATGCCCAGCATCCGAATCGGTCGACGAGCGCCAGCGACGCGACATCGACGATGTCGCAGCGGCGCAACATTTGATCCAACACGAGTGACCGGGTGAGGTCGCCGCCGCACTCGCTGTGCAGTCGGGCCACCCCGACACCGGATGGTGCGTCCAGCGGTTCATCTCAGTGCGGTACTTCAACCTGATCAGGGTCGGCAGCTCCGGCAGACACGACACGTCAGCGAGCGGCGACGACCCCACATAGTTTCCGGGTCGGTGATCAACAGGCGTAGGCGTCGAAGGGGACCGCCGCGCGCAGCTCATTCAGCACCGCGATACAACTCACGGGCGTCAGATTGGGTGTCACACATTCGCCCGATCCGAGCCTCGGCATGATCGAAGGCTGCCCGTGACAACACGCACGAAGCCTAACCGCGAGTCGGCGAGAGGATTACCCACAAAGCTGGGATAGGCAACGGCGGGCGCGCCGTCCTAGCGTTCGTGCTCATCGCTCGCGCATATTTCGGGCCATCTCGAGGGAGAACGAGCCGTGCACACACTCGTCGTCAAATGACAACTGATCCTGCTCGCAGTGAAGACGTGTCCCGTCACCTACGTGAGGACGTGACAGCGTGGGCCACGCGGCAACCAGGATTCGTGAGCGGCGAATGGCTGCTCAGTGACACCCAGGACAGCGGCTTCGGCTCGTGAGCTTCGAGTCCGCCGAGGCAGCCGCGGAAACAGCGGCCGGGCCCCTACGAGGCGGGCATGACGAACAGCGCGCCTGGAACATTGACAGCGTGAACGTATGTGAACATGTGGCCTCTGCCTAAGCGTTGTCTCGAACCCAGCCCCCTGGTTCACCTTGCTTGACGGGTCAGAATTGACGCGCGACCGGTGACCTCCAGCGCGCGGTCCGCGCGTGGAGGTCGAGTATTGCATCGACACCCGTGGGTAGCACATGTGCTAGGCTGAGTTTATGACGACGACGGGTTTGCGTGAGCTGCGACAGCAGGCCAGCGAGCTGGTGCGGCAGGCCGAGGCCGGTGAGACGATCACGGTGACGGTCTCTGGCCGCGAGGTGGCTGAGTTGGGCCCGGTGCGCCGCAACCGTTGGCGTCGGGGTGCGGACATCGCCGAGGTGTTTCGTGGCGCGGCCGACCAGGACTGGGCGCTGGATCGAGATGGGATCGATGGCACGGTGGCCGACCCGTTCGCTCGGTGAAGGTCATCCTCGACACCAGTGTGTTGTTGGGTCCCGATCCCGGCTTGGTCGACGCCGAGGTCGCCATCTCCGCGGTCTCGTTGGCGGAGCTTCATTTCGGTGTTCTGGTCGCAACCGCGCCCGCGGTGAGGGCGGAGCGGCTCCGTCGGCTGAGCATCATCGAACGGACCTTCGATGCGCTTGCGGTCGACGGCTCGGTGGCACGTGAGTACGGCCGCTTGGCCGCGGCGGTGGTGGCGGCAGGGCGGCAGCCGAGAGCGCGCGTCGCCGACCTGCTCATCGCTGCAACCGCCGCCGCCCATCAGGCGAGGTTGTGGACGCGTAACGCAGGCGACCTGGTCGGGCTCGAGGGTTTGGTCGACATCCACGAGCCCGTGTGACCTGGTTGTCGGGTTTACAGCCTCGGCGTACGCGTTAGCCCGCCCAACGAGCAGGGTTAACCCGCTCCGAGCGGTTGTCGACGATTCACCGGTCACCTGCCCGATGGCGGACGTGCGGGCGCCGTTCGAACGCTTCGAGCACCCGGTTGAGCGAGCCCGTTAGCGCGGGCAGGGTCGCGGTCATAGATCGAGTCTTGGTTGCCAGCTTGGTTGCCACGAAGGCGTTCGCGGTCGTTCGCTGCGGATTCCCTAAGTTCACCCCAACGGCTCAACTCCTTGTTTTACGGGACTTTTGAACTTTGGCGGCTGTGCGCGAACTGAGCTCTGGGGTGCTGGCAGACATCCCATGCTGAATTTTGTCAAGCGGCGAGGGGTTGGGTGTCGGTGTGGTGGTGCTGCCAGGCGGTGTTCTCGTCGTAGAAGGTGCTGGTTTTGAGGCAGCCGTGCAGGATGCCGACGAGCCGGTTGCGAGTTGTCGCAGGGCGGCGTGGGCGATCTTTCGGGCGCGTCGTGCGTCGTAGTAGGCGCGGGCGCCTGGGGACCCGCCGAGTGCGCAGAAGGCTTGCTGGTGCAGCGCGGCGCCCGGGCGGCGGTTGGTGGCGTAGCGGGCCAACACGACTTTCTTCCTGCCGGCGGCTCGGGTGATCGGGCTCTGCCCGGAGTAGTTCTTCCGGGCTCGGGCATGTACGAATCGTCCGGTGTCATCGCCGAATTCGCCGAGCACGCGTGCCGCGAGGATCATCCCGAGACCCGGCTGGCTGAGGTAGATGTCAGCGGCCGGGTGGCGATGAAAATGTTCGCCCACCACCTGCTCCAACCCTGCGATCTGTGTGTTGAGTGCGGGTGATGATGCCGACCTGCCCGGCCGCGACGGCCCCGTAGGCAGCCTCGGTCGTTGCCGGCTGACGCAACGCCGAGGCTCGGAGCAGTTTCAGCAACTCCTGGGCCTTGGTCTCGACGTGGTGTCGGCGCGCGGCTCGCAACGCGGCAACGAGCTGACGTTTGGTCAGTTTCGCTGCCAGCCCTGGGGTCGGGGCCCGCGCCAGCAACGACAGCGCGTCCGCAGCGGCTAGATCCTCGAACGCCTGTACCGCGGCGGGAAAGTACTCCAGCAGCGTGGAGCGCAACCGCAGCACATGACGGGCCCGCTCCCACACGGCTGTCTGGTACGCCCGCGCCACCAGCTTGACTGAGTCGGCCAAGTCGCTGTCCCCGCGACAGTGCGGTGATGATCACGATCGAGGCGGACAATCTCGGCGAGCATATGCGCGTCGCCGGCATCGCTCTTCGCACCCGACGTCGAGTGCCGCTGCCGGTACTGCGCCGCCGACAGCGGGTTGATCGCGAACACTTGGTAACCGGCCGCCCGCAACGCGCTCACCCATGGTCCGCGGTCGGTCTCGATGCCAACGACCACTTGCTCAGCAACCTGCTCAGCCGGCAACGTCGCCCACTCCGCCGGGGCATGTTCAGCCACCAGCGCATGAAGCCGGGTGATGCCGTCCAAGCCCTCCGGTAACCAGGCCCGCGCCAGCCGCCGACCGTCCTCGTCCTCGATCTCGACATCGTGGATGGTCCTCAGCCCAGTGGTCTCCGATGAACAGCACCCGCAGCAACTCCTCCGTGTTAGACCGACAGAATCACAGCACCCGAAGACCCTGCGAACTAATGATCAAGTGCTCACGCTAGATGCGGGCACGACATTCCATCAGCAGTTCATGTTGACGACTGACTGTGGGGGTCAGGGGTCCGAGTCCCCTCAGCTCCACCCAAAACCCCTGTGTTCACAGGGGTTCTCGCATGTTCCGGGGCGGGTGATTGCTCGGCATGTCATTCATTTGTCAGTGAAAATCGCAGTACGCGAAGCCCTCGAGCGACCGCCGCTGCGGTACGGGGTGATCCTGGCCGGCACGGCGCGACACGACGCGATATGGCACCACGGCAACGCTGTGGGTGCACAGGGTTCAAGTGCGTCGCTATCGGAGCTGGCAAGCGGACTCAAGGACAACCTCCGGTTCGGATGGCTTTCATCGCAGCTAGCTTTCGCGCTGGAGATGGGCCGGTAGTTTCGATTAGCCGGTAATGCGGTCGAGGATGAGCTCGGCGAGGGCGTCTGGGGCCTGGTCTGGGATCCAGTGGCTTAGACCGGTTAGGACGGCGAAGCGGTACGGGGCGTCGACGAAGTGTTCGGTGGCCTGGGCGCCGGCCCGGCCTAGCGCGGTGTCGCCGTCGCTCCACACGTAGGTGGTCGGCACTGTGGACGGGCGGTCGTAGCCCTTCTCGCGCTGGGACCACGGCAGCGCCCGATACCAGTTCAACGCCGCAGTCAGCCCGTCGTTGCCGAGCGGCTCGACGTAGGCCTTCATTTGGTCGGCAGAGAGACCGTTACCGCCGAGGAGGGAGAACCCGCGGCGGGTCGACAGGAGACGCTCGGGCAGCACGGGAAGTTGGAACGCGGCCATGTACCAGGACTTCAGCACTTGACCGCGCGGCATCGCCCACGCGAACGCCTTCGGGTGCGGCACGCTGACGGCGGTCAGGGTGCGGACCCGCTCGGGATGGCGCGAGGTCAGAGCCCAGGCGACAAGCGCCCCCCAGTCGTGCCCGACGAGGTGGACCTTCTCTGCGCCGGCGGCGTCGATGAGTGCGATGACGTCCTCCACCAGATGCGACTGCACATATGCTCGCCGCCCCGTGGGCCGCGCGCCGGGGGAATAGCCGCGCTGATCCGGGGCGAGCACGCGATAACCGGCCGTGGTTAGGTGCGGCGTGACCCCCGCCCACTCGTGGCGGTTCTGTGGAAACCCATGCAGCAGCACCACAATCTCGGCACCGTCCCGGCCCGAATCCGCCACATCGAAAACGAGACTCTCTCGCGAATAGGTGTCCATCAAGTCATCCTGCCGTATCGGGGGGTGCCGGGGGTGACGCGGATGGATGTCAATTCCGCCGAGTTCGACAGCGCTTTCGACAAGTTCCACACCGCCGTTCTCGCCAACGCTGAGGCCGAAGAGACACAGGAATTCGCCAAACTCGAAACGGAACTCGACGCCAAGGAGCTCGACCGCATGCGAAAGGCAGTCGAGGGCGCCGAAGCCTTGGCTTCGACGCGTCCCCACCCAGCGGCTGGCGAATCACGGGCAGCAAACCTGCTCGTAGGACCGTTCGCGGCAATGGTCGACCGTGCACGCGACGCTATGACCGCACTGAAGTAACCGCCGCACATAACCCCAAGGTCTTCAGCCAGTCGGCCTCGCCGAACCGGTCGGCTGCTGAGGACACCCACCAACGCATAACGGACGACTTGGGCTCCCTCCCAGGGCCTTGAACGCCGGCTTCATGGCCAGAGGTACGCACCGACGTTTCTCTCGGTCGCCAGCAGCTCTGGGATGCGTCGGCGACAGCGGTCGGCAGATCGCGCGCGCTGTGTGGGTGCGCGCCCGATCAGCTCGTCACGCCGATCAGTGAGCATATCTTCCATCACCAACTGGTCGTCATCACGGACGACACGGTTCAGCGTCGGGTTGCGCAGTGTGTCTGCCGACTGCCGATGAGCGCGGTTCGGCGCGTCCTGCAGGGATCTAGGACGTCTGCTCGATACGGCAACCAGAGGCGGTGTTGCCTTCTCTAGTCGCCGGTCCTCGTTATGTTTGCTGCCAATGAGGCTCGGGTACTCATGAACATGAGCGAGCTGGAACAGGTGACAACGCCGGAAGGATCTGCTGCGGTGATGACGGGCGACTACCTGTCTTACCAGGGACATGCACCTAACGAACTGACTGTCGGGCTTGTGCGGACATGAGGCCAGTTTCGAGGCGGCCACTGCGCCCAGGCAGCGCCGCGACGGCGGAAACGCCGGCGCCTGAAACGTTCAGCATCACCACGCAAGGTATTGCTCAAGGTTGCGAGGAGGCAGGACGATGCTTGGCTGCCCGAGGCGCGCTGACCCAGCTTGGGGGCGAGCTCGTCTATTGCGCGATTAGCGATCTGGTTGGAGCCGGATTTCTGGACATGACGATTGATCTTTCCTTGGTGACCTCAATTGAGGACGCAGGCCTGCGCTTGCTGCGAAGAGCATGGCTGCGGGTTCAGGCCGCGGGAGGATGCCTGCGCACTGTCGGGCTAGCCGAGGGTTACCTCCACGATCCTGACCAACTCCGGCAGCCAGGCGAGACGGCGACATCCGGCGTTCACTCGGCTGCGTCAAGGGTCCGAACGGGAGCCAGAAAGCGTGACGGCGATTCCCTCGACTGCGTTGCCGCTATGCGGAGGGCTACCGCGGAGGAATCCCCCGCCTGGTGAGGCGATCACCCGCCGTCACCAGCTCCGGGGCTTGTGCGAAAGGAAGGCTTCATGAGATCGCACGCGCGTGGGGGGCTGCGTGCGCGGTTCGGCCGAGTGGGCAGAGCTTTGCGGCGGAGCCCAATCACGTCTGGTCGTTCCGCTTCGGCGGCCGCGTCGACTGGTTCAGCCGTCGGTTCGGTGACGATCTACCCTAACGGTCCGCTAGTTGTCCGGGGAGATGTCGATATTCGAGAGGTCACTGGGGACGTCGTGTCGTCTTGCCGGACCGTCGCCCTTTGTCGTTGTGGGCGCTCGCGGGTAAAGCCGTACTGTGACGGCAGTCATCGGATCTCGGGCAGGCGTGCCTCAACTTGGACAGGGGAGTCGCCGCCCGTTTGATGCGCTGACCTGAGTATGAAGTGCCGTGACAGAAAGTGCGCTGTCCCATGGCGATCCACGCGCATACCGCTCGTTCGAGGAGCCACAAAGGGGCCAGGGCGCACGCTGCGGCGGGGAAATATGTCGCACCGCCCGCTCGGCGGCGTCCGATTTCTGCCGCGACGACCGAGGCGGCACCTAGGCTGGCCAATACCCCCCGATGGCGGAAAGCTACGAGGCCCGTCGGCAGGAGCAGAAGCTCCAGGAGAAGGCGACCTGGTTGGGCTTGGCTGTCATAGGCTTGCCGCACGCGCTGGCCGAGGAAATGTGTTCGGCTAGGAGGTAACCGCCGCACGTAAAGGTCGCGTGCCGCGAGGGCGCGTCCACCCGCTGCTACGACCGTGCGAATCAGCTCAAGGTTTTCGAACAGGACGTCGCCGTCGTAACCGGCCTCTCGCAGGGCGGGTGTGAGGCGAATGGCAAGCGTTCCTGGGAAGTCCCCCGACGGCGTTAGCCGGTTGAGCAGCATCCGGGCGGTGTCCCATAGGGCGTGCCACGGAAGGGGTGCATAGTAATTTTGCGGGCTGACAATGTCGGCGTTGTCCAGCAGTTGAGCGAGCCGTTCGAGTTCGCACCACTGGTAGCGCACGTCGTCATCTGCCACAACCACTTTCTCCGACGCGCAGAGCTCAAAGCCCGTCCGCACTCCCGCGACCTTCCCGTTAACACAGTGCAAGCTGGGGTTCGGCGCGACGTGGACGGCGTGAGAGAACAGAGCGGCGTTCCGCTGGAAGATCGGCGCGTCTGAGCCGTCCACGACAATCACTGACAAATACCCTGTCAAGGTCGCTACGTACTGGGCCAGGTCGGTGAGGTCGTCGCCAGGTTTCGTCTTGATCGGCAGCACGTATTCCATGGCTTAGATGTCAGCAGATGTCGCCAGTGAGAACGCGGCGTAATGGTGCAAGGACGTTTCTCCGGCCTCCCAGCACCGCAGCAAATGCTCGGCGAAACGGGCGTCCACATGTAGGCATGCAGCCGCGCCGAAGATGACATCTTCGGCGAGGTCGGGCTCCTCAGCAACCAGGCTGCCGCAGAGGTCATACGCGGCGAGCTGCTCATGCAAAGCATCTGCCGTGACATGCTCGTCATAAAAGCGGCGAGAGGCCTCATTGCCTCCTAGGCGGCGCAGTCCTTGGCCGTACTGCCGGTTCGGAAATGATGAGGTCATTTCGAACGCCGCCAAATGACCAGCCAAAGCGCCCCGTAAAGCGCGATGCAGGCCGAATATGGACATTAGGTTGCTAACGGCAAGTGTGACCGCAGGCACAACATCGACGTAGTAACCATACGAGTCGTTCAAATCCATTCCGCGAAGAGTGGCCCGGAATAGCTCTGAATGCATCTGGGCCAGGTTGCCGCGACCATATTCGTCAGTCTGAATCTCAAGGAGGGCCGCCTTGGCGCGGCCGCTCAGACGGGGGATCGCCCAGCTGTGAGGGTCGGCTTCCTTGAGGTGATACACGGATCGGTGCATCACGAATTCCATGAACTGCTGGCGGCTGGCCCTGCGCTGGATGAACCTCGCGAGTTGAGGACCATCGTCCGTATCCACCAGCTTGCGCAGACGTTCGGGCACGTTGCCTTCATCTGCGGCAGACACCACATCCCGTCGCAGCGCGGCCAACAGCCGTTGTTCGAGGCTGCGTCGCAACGCGAGCAGCTCCGGCTGCCACTCCCACTCCGGCGCAACGTCAGCGAACCCGCGATAGTGCAGTTCGTAGCAGATCCACAGCGCAAGTTGCAGTTCCTCATCCGCGATCGCGTCCCTGGGCCACGAGTCTGGCGCTGCCGGCACGGCAGAACAGTGAGTCCCGCGTAACGCCTCGATGAGCAGCTCCGTGAACGGACCTCGGGAGCGGGGCAGCATCATATGTATGTCCGGTGTATTCGCGTGTATGTCCGGTGTATTCGCGTGGAGGTGCCGGATTGGACGGCGGGGAGCTCGAGGACGCAACACTTTGGTCCCCCGCCGGCCTTCCGAAGCTCTGTGAGGTCTACCTCCCGCACCACAAACCCACGGTCGGAGAGCTCTTCGATCAATGAAGGACAGCCTGCGGGAATCAGTACGGTGCGCCCATCGCTGATCATATTCAGCCCGAGCAGGGCGGCTTCTTTTTCCGGCGCGATGATGGCGCCGGGCCAAAGCTCACGTAACACGCGTTGGCTCGCGAGCGAGAATGCGCCCGGCAAATAGGCGACGGTGGTCTCATCCAGAACGGCCAGCGCCGTGTCCAGATGGTAGAAACGCGGATCCACCAACTCAAGACCGACCGCAGCCCGGCCGATGTAGGCCTCCACTTCGGCCACAGCCCGGGCTTCGGATCGGAATCCGTACCCGGCCAGAATCCGGTTTCCGACGCAGAGAAAGTCCCCCTGACCCTCGTTCAGACACTGTGGTATACCGATATCCGTGTAGCCCAGATCACGTAGCGCATGCACAAAATGTGCAGTCTCCGGGTTCCGTTGGGGATGGCGAAAACGAGAGGCAAGTGCGCGCTCACCGACAACGATGCCACCGTTGGCGGCAAACACCATGTCGGGCAAACCCGGCTGCCCGGACATCAGCTCTATCGAATGCCCTAAACTAAGCAGCTCCGCGAACAGGCCGTCCCATTGCGTCATCGCCCTCGACACGTCTACCGGCTCGCCGGCGCGCATCCACGGATTGATTTCGTAGTCCACCGCGAAGTATGTAGGCGGGCACATCAAGTAACGTCGATGTCTTGCCGTCCGCACTATTGCGGAAGCCACATCCGGAGGCCGATGACCGCCCTGCGGCTGGATAGTCTGCAACGTCACGGTTCACTCGCCTTCAGGACGGACAGTCACCATTGACTGAACTCGATCGTTCCCGCCTTTTCGTAGCGCCAAACTCAAGCGCAACGATCGGCGCCTGAGCCATCCTTGGACTCGACCTCAGCGCGCAGACAGCGGCGCAGCGCCCGGTGCAGAAATGCTTGTCCAGATTGAGGATCGCGACGCCCCGACCCACCCCGCGCGATCCGGCTGCGAACTGGCAGCAGCAGGGACGAACTGACCGGGGTCCGGCCGCGGCCCTGACAACGACCGCTGCTCAGCGACTGCGAACTCATTGCAGCGATCGAGCCCTCGGTCATGGACGAACCGGTTGAGTTGCTCGGCGAGGTGCTCGCCCTGACCGCAGAATGTCATCCCCAAAGCCTGCGTCAGCTCCGTTGGCATGCAGCTCGGAGGCTACGTCGCGCGGTTCAAGGGGGTGACGGGCCGGGCTCTCGAGGACAGCACCGTCCACGTCAAAGCGTGACCCGTGGCACAGGGGCAGTCCATGAGGTTTCGGCGGCGTCGAATCGTAGGAGGCAGCCCATGTGCGGGCAGCGCAGCGAGATGGCGTGCAACGCATTGTCCTGGTCGCGATAGACGCCCTTGCGGCCCGGTCCGGCACGGACCACCCGCGCTTCGCCCCGCGCCATGGTGTCGACCGAGCGGGTTTGCGAGGGCGGACCCGGTCGCCCACTAGGTCGGTCGTGAACTTGACTGCCAGCTCGCCCACCTCGCGCAGGGAACGCGGCGACACCCGGGTCGGCGCGAACGTGTCGGCCCATGAGTGGGTCGGCCGGCAATACGGTCGGCCAGATCTGGCCGGCAAACGTTGGTCGAGAGACCCCGCTTCATGAACCCCTAGGCCACCCACAGCCGCGTCGAGCCGGGCGGTATTCGCCGATGAGGGGAAGATGGTCGCAGTGCGACGGATCCTGCGCCGACCAGCGATGCGTCACCGAGTCCACGTCCCAGTGGGTGCGCGCGAACTCCGTGTCGACGGCGCTCTAAACCTGGTCGTTTCCGGCGCTTGAAAAGTGGGCGGTTGTCGGCAGTCTAGGTGTCGGTTTCGTCGTTGGTGATGCGGGCGCTGGGGAGGCTGTCGATGCCCCTTCCGCGC
>JALYIL010000181.1 GCA_030775825.1 Actinomycetota bacterium | reverse complement strand
ACGACCACGGCACCGTGGGCTCGTTTGGACAACAATGCCAGGGCATCGCCTGCCGTGTTCTGCGGCGTGAGCGTCAACGCGGTCTCGACAATGAGATGGCGCTGCTTGACCCACCTGACGACCTCGGTGACAACCGCCGCCGGGATGTCCTGCGGCAGAACGGCCAGCGCTCCGCGCCTGGCCGCGGTCTCGGCCATCCGTCGACCGGCGACCGCGGTCATGTTCGCGACCACGATCGGAATGGTCGCGCCGCTGCCGTCCGAGGTCGTCAGGTCGACGTCGAGACGGGAGCCGACATCCGACCGGGACGGCACCATGAAGACGTCGTCGTAGGTGAGTTCGAACGGCGGGATGGGATCGATGAACTGCACAAAGCGGTAAGTCTAGTCGCGAACAGCGCTTTGAACCGCTCGACTCCTCTCAGCGCCATCGCGAGCCCAGCCGCTGGCGCGTGCCACCAGTGGCGCCCGCATAGGGTGACCAGGTGCTGGCCGTCTTCGACATCGATGGTGTGGTGGCCGACGTCCGTCACCGCCTGCACTTTCTCGACCCACCGAAGTCATGGCACCGCTTCTTCGCCGCCGCCACCGACGACGGCCTGCTGGCTGAGGGCGCCCGCCTTGTCGCAGATCTAGCCGCCGAACACGAGATCGTCTGGCTCACCGGCCGGCCGGAATGGCTTCGAACGACGACCGGTGACTGGCTCGCCAGGCACCACCTGCCGGGAACCGAGCTGCACTTGCGCCCGCAGGGCGACTACCGCCCCGCCCGCCGCTACAAGGGCGAGATCCTGCTGCGGCTCTCCCCGCGTGGGATCGCCGCCTTCGTCGACGACGACGAAGAAGTCATCGACATGGCTCTGCGCGCCGGCCTCCCCGCGATCCAGGCCGACTGGCTTCCCCGCAATCCGACCTTGCACGAGGCCCAGGAGCGTCTCGGCCGCACCTGAAGCCGTAGCTGCCGTCGGTGACGCTTTGATCACGGGAAGATAACGGTCCCACAGTTTCTTTATATAGGATGTGCCGATACGTCCCGTTCCGGGGCGAAGCCACCCGCGAGCCTGGTGGACAAGAACCTATTTCCGCGCACAATCGTGAGATAGGTAATACTGGAAGCGATTACAGGACACCGTGATGATGAAGCAAGAGACGCCGGCCTCGTCGGCTCGCCCCACGTGCCGGCACACTCCCCCGTGCCCGAGCGCCGAAGCCTCGGACCGAGACGCGGCGCACGTCGTATCGGCTCACCCCGAACAGGGCTGGAGCCTGCTGTGCAACGGCATCGTCCTCTTCGAGGACTTCGGCGAGCTGCTCCCTGACGGTCAGAGCTGCGCGGCCCGCCGCACCGAGCTCCTGATGGCCTCCCCGCACCGACGCGCCAGCTGAGCTCGAACACAAGCATCACACGAATCGTCCGAGCCGGCGGCCGCGGACCCGTCATGGTGAGATCCGGGCACGATCCAGGATCGCCCCGGTATCGACACCAGTAGGCAAGGTGCCGAACGCGACGCCCCAGTCTCCGCCGAGCCGCGAAGTGACAAACGCGTCGGCAACTGGTGGCGCGCCGTGTCGCAGCAGCAGCGAGCCCTGCAGCAGCAGCGCCATGCGCTCGACGATCCGGCGCGCGCGGTACTGCAGATCCGCCGCATCCGCGAATTCCTTGCGAAGAAGTGCCAGGGCGTCGTCGAAACGGGCATCTGCGCCGGCGGCAAGATCGAGTTCATCGAAGAAGGCCTCGATGGTCTCGGGTTGCTTAGCCATCGCGCGCAGCGTGTCCAAGGCCGCGACGTTGCCGGATCCCTCCCAGATCGAGACGAGCGGTGCCTCCCGGTACAACCGGGGCATGCCTGAATCCTCGATGTATCCGTTGCCACCGAGACATTCCAGCGCCTCGGCGACGTGGGTCGAGAACCGCTTGCACAACCAGTACTTCGTCACTGCCAGACCCACCCTGCGGACCCCGGCCTCCCGGTCGTCGCCTCGGCTGGCGCGATCGACGGCGCCAGCCAGCCGCATGACGACAGTCGTCGCGGCTTCCGAGTCCAGGGCGAGGTCGGCGAGGACATTGATCATCGCCGGCTGATCCAGGAGCCGCCTGCCGAAGGCCGAGCGGTGGGTCGCGTGGTGGACCGCGGTGGCCAACCCGATCCGCATGCCGCCCGCGGCCATGATCGCGCAGTCCAAGCGCGTCATGTTGACCATTTCGATGATCGTCCGAACGCCTCTGCCCTCCTCGCCGACGACCCAACCCGTGGCATCCTCGTACTCCACCTCGGCTGAGGCATTCGACTTGTTACCGAGCTTGTCCTTCAGTCGCTGCAGATACATCGAGTTCAGCGATCCGTCGGGCAGGACACGGGGCACCAGGAAGCACGACAGGCCCCCGGGCGCCTGCGCCAGGGTCAGGAACAGGTCCGACATAGGCGCGGAGGTGAACCATTTGTGGCCCGTCAGGCGGTAGCTGCCGTCAGCCTGCGCGAGCGCCTTGGTCGTGTTGGCACGCACGTCGGAGCCGCCCTGCTTCTCCGTCATGGACATGCCGGCGATGAGCCCTGCCTTGGTCAGCGGAGCGCGCAGGCCGTAGTCATACACGCGGTTGGTGAGCAACGGCTCGTACTGCGCCGCCAGGTCGGGCCTCGTCCGCAGCGCCGGGACCACCGCGTAGGTCATCGAGATCGGACACAGATGTCCGGCATCAGCGCTACCCCAGCTCAGAACCTTGGCCGCCCGGGCTACGTGCGCGCCGGCGCGAGGGTCGACCCACGGAGCGCCGTGCAATCCGTGTTCCACGGCTACCCGCATCAGCTCGTGATACTGCGGCAGGTACTCCACCTCGTCGATTCGATGTCCGTTGCGGTCATGGGTGCGCAGGACCGGAGGATGTTCGTTGGCCAGCCGCCCCCACTCCTGGGCTGGATCGCTGCCCCCGAGCCGGGCGAGCTCACGGACCTCGCCCTCGGCCCACCCGGCGCCCTCACGGCGTAAGCCCTCGATGAGGGCAGGATGAGTGGTGATGTCCGCTCCAATCAATGGCGGGACCTGGTTGGTGACCTCATGCGTGCGTGGCATCAACGGCTCCTAAGGCACGGTGCGCGAACTGGATCAGGGTGGGCAGGGTCTCGGGATCTTCGGTGCCGGACGACAGCGGGCCCACCAGCGCTTCGCCAATCGCTGCGACCAAGGCGGACGCCACCAGGCACGCGTTCTGCGGAGGTAGCTGCCCCTCGGCTACACCGTGGGCGATCGAACTGGCGACGATGTCGCGGAATGCGGTTCGAAACTTTAAGCGCAGCGCATCGACGACGGGATCGACTGGCTCGGCGAGTAGTGAGTAGGCGAGCCGAGGGGCCTTCAGGGCGCGTCCGGCGAAGGTCGTTATGACCGCGCTGGTCTTCGCGACCGCGTCCGGCTCGAGGTCCACCGCGGCCTGAACGGCGCCGAGCTCCCGACTCACGACGACCCGGAATACCTCGGCGGCCAGCGCGTCCTTGCTCTCGAAGTGGCGGTACACCGTTCCCGCCGCTACCCCCGCCCTGGCGGCAACCGCAGCGACCGTACAGGCAACGTATCCACCCTCGGACAGCAGCGCGGTAGCGGCGGCGAGCAACGTCTCGCGCTGCTCGTCGAGCCGAGCCTGAATCGCTGGAGTCCGGCGGTACGCCACATAAGTAATGAATCACGATTCATTACTTCCCGCAAGCCGCGAGGGCGCGATCCCGCCATCGGTTCGCCGCAGCCCTCACTTCGAGCAGGCGGCGCACGTACCGAACAGCTCGATCGTGTGGTCTACCTCGGTATAGCCGTGCATGTGCGCCACGGTGCTTGCCCACCGCTCGATTGCCGGACCTTCGATCTGTTCGGCACGCCCGCAGCTGCGACAGACCAGGTGATGGTGGTGACCCGAGCCGGGCTCGCCGCAATATCGGTAAGTTGTCTCACCCTCGGGGGTGCGGATGACATCGACGAGACCGTCGTCTGCGAAGGACTGCAGGTGCCGGTACACCGTGGACAAACCGACGGCTTCGCCGTCTGAGCGAAGGGTCGAGTAGACGTCCTGCGCGCTGCGGAAACCACCGGCTGCCCGCAAGGCATCCTTGACGGCGCCGCCCTGGCGCGTCGCGCGGTGCTTGATGCCCACCATGACCTACAGCCTACCGGGAATCATTCCCAGGTGGTGGCGGCTCGGCCGACGTTCAGGCGTATTCGCTGACCGGCGGGCATGCGCAGACGAGATGGCGATCGCCGTAGGCGCCGTCGATCCGTCGCACCGGAGGCCAGTACTTGGCCTGGGGGTCGACGCCCGCCGGAAAGGCGGCCTGCGTGCGCGAGTAGGCATGGCCCCATTCGCCAGCGATCGAGCTCGACGTGTGCGGAGCGTTGACCAGAGGGTTGTCGGTGGCGGACCAATCTCCCGAGACGACCTGGTCGATCTCGCCCTTGATCGCGATCATCGCCGCGATGAAGCGGTCGAGCTCACGCAGATCCTCCGACTCGGTCGGTTCAACCATGAGCGTGCCAGGCACGGGGAATGACATGGTCGGAGCGTGGAACCCGTAGTCGATCAAACGCTTGGCGACATCGTCGACGGTCACCGCGCTACTGCGCGTGATCTCGCGCAGATCCAGGATGCACTCATGTGCGACCAGTCCGTTCGCCCCGGTGTAGAGCACCGGAAAATGCTCGCCGAGGCGGGCCGCAACGTAGTTCGCCGAGAGGATCGCGGCCCCGGTGGCGGCGGTGAGGCCGTCACCGCCCATCATCCGTATGTACGCCCAGGTGATCGGCAGGATCGAGGCCGACCCCCACGGCGCGGCGGCGATCGCGCCGCAGCCTGTGGCGGGCCCCGCTGCGGGCTGCAACGGATGGTTTGGCAGGTACGGAGCCAGGTGCGCCCGCACCCCGATCGGACCTACACCCGGCCCCCCGCCACCGTGGGGGATGCAAAAGGTCTTGTGCAGATTCAGGTGCGACACGTCGGCGCCGAACTTGCCCGGACGGGCCAACCCGACCATCGCGTTGAGGTTCGCCCCGTCTACGTAGACCTGGCCGCCGGCATCGTGAACCAAGGCGCACACCTCGCCGATGTGCTCTTCGAAGACCCCGTGCGTAGACGGGTAGGTGACCATGACCGCGGCCAGGTCCGTGGCGTGTGCGGCAACCTTCGCGCGCAGGTCGCCCAGATCGATCTCACCCTGTTCCCCACTGGTCTTCACCACGACGACACGCATGCCGGCCATGACCGCACTGGCCGCGTTGGTGCCATGCGCGCTCGCCGGGATGAGGCACACATCGCGCCATGCCTCGCCATTGCTGCGGTGGTACTCGCGGATCGCCAACAAGCCGGCGAACTCCCCCTGGGATCCAGCATTTGGCTGTAGGGACACCTCGTCATAGCCGGTGATCTCGGCGAGCCAGGAGGTCAGGTCGGCGAAGATCTGCGCGTAGCCGTCGAACTGCTCGGAGGGCGCGAACGGATGGATGCCGGCGTAGCCAGGATTGGTGACCGGCTCCATTTCGGTCGTCGCGTTCAGCTTCATCGTGCACGAACCGAGGGGGATCATGCCTCGGTCCAGGGCATAGTCACGGTCGCCCAGGCGGCGAAGGTAACGCAGCATCGCGGTCTCGGACCGGTGCGCAGAGAAGACGGGATGGGTCAGGAATTCCGAGGTTCGCCGCAGTGCGGGGGGCAGCTCGAAGGTTGCGTCGAAACGCTCGATGTCTGCCACGGTCAAGGCAGATCCGAACGCTGCCCACACCGACGCGAGGTGCTCGCGGCGAGTCACCTCGTCGCAAGCGACACCGACGGTGTCTTCGTCAACCAGTCGCAGGTTGATACCGGACAGTCCGGCAGTTGCGACGATCTCCGCGGCCCGCCCGGGGACCCGTGCCGCGATCGTGTCGAAGAACGCGACGTCCTCAATTTCCACCCCGGACTCGCGCAGCCCGGCGGCCAGGATTCCCGCGTAGCGATGCACGCGCCGCGCGATCGCGCGCAGACCGTCCGGACCGTGGTACACGGCGTACATGCTGGCGATCACGGCAAGCAGGACCTGTGCCGTGCAGATGTTGCTCGTCGCCTTCTCGCGGCGGATGTGCTGCTCACGGGTCTGCAGGGCAAGCCGGTAGGCCGGTGCACCCTCGGCGTCAACCGAGACCCCGACGAGCCGCCCGGGCAACTGGCGCTCCAGGCCGGAGCGGACCGAGAGGTAGCCGGCGTGCGGTCCGCCGAACCCCATCGGCACTCCGAAGCGCTGTGTTGTGCCAGCGGCGATATCGGCGCCCATGTCCCCCGGCGCGGTCAGCATTGTCAGGGCAAGCAGGTCAGCGGCCACCACGACGAGGGCACCACGCGCGTGGGCCGCCGTGACGATGGGCGAGAGATCGCGAATGGCACCCGACGCACCTGGATATTGCACCAGTACGCCAAACACGTCGCCTTCGGGAAGCGGGCGGGACATGTCGTGCACCTCGACGTTCAAGCCGAGTGGCACCGCACGGGTACGGACGACGTCCATCGTTTGTGGCAGGACGTCGGCATCCACGACGAACGTTTCGCCAGAGCGCGCGGCGCGATGGGCGAGCGCCATGGCTTCGGCGACGGCGGTTGCCTCGTCCAGCATCGACGCGCCCGCGACCGAAAGACCAGTAAGATCTTCGACCATTGTCTGGAAGTTGAGCAGGGCTTCGAGCCGTCCCTGGCTGATCTCGGGCTGGTACGGGGTGTACGCGGTGTACCAGGCCGGGCTCTCGAGCACATTTCGCCTGATGACTGCCGGGGTGATGGTGTCGAAGTAGCCCAGGCCGATCATCGAGGTGCGCACCTGGTTACGCGCGGCAAGCGCGCGGAGCTCACCGGCGGCCTCCGCTTCGGTTGCCGCCGCGGGAAGCGCGAGCGCCAACTTCTCGCGGATGCTTGCGGGGATGGCGTCGGCGAGCAGGTCGTCCATCGACGCGTAACCGATCGCCTCGAGCATGTGCTGCTGATCGGCCTCAGGACTGATTCCGATATGCCGCTCGGCGAACGGGGTACCGCGCTCGAGATCTGCCAGGCTCGGATCGATCATGCGGACAGCCCTTCTGCAAAGGAGCGAATCGACGCGCTGGTGGCGCGCGACTCCCCCTCTGTCGGACGGTCCTCCAGAGTGGCCTGACTCGCGAGGTTCGGATGCCTGAGAGGTTCCGGGGATGTTGCCCCTTCGGCGCTGCCAGCAATTACGGCGACAGACTCTCCCACGCGAGATGAACGACCAAACCCGACGGTACCAGCCGAGGCGCGAACCGTGAGTCAGGCAGAGGCAGTGCGCTGGCGCCGGCGCAGGGCAAGTTCATCGTCGGAATCGAGCACCGCGTCCTGTTCGACCGTGCCGCCGTCCGCGCGCTCGCCGGGCAGTTGGGCAAGCGAACCGACCAGCTCACGCAGCGCGCCGCTGACAGCGATGCCGAATACGCCCTGGCCACCGCGCAGCAGGTCGACCACCTCCTCCGCCGATGTGCATTCGTATACGGTCGTGCCGTCGGACAGGAGGGTTATCCGGGCGAGATCCTCGACGCCGCGCGCGCGCAAGGTGTCCACAGCGGCACGGATGTTCTGCAGCGAGATCCCTGTGTCGAGAAGTCGTTTCACCACCTTCAGGACGAGAATGTCCTTGAACGAGTACAGACGCTGCGTACCCGAGCCGGATGCTGAGCGGATCGTCGGGACGACAAGGGACGTACGGGCCCAGTAGTCGAGCTGGCGGTAGGTGATGCCGGCGGCGTTGCACGCCGTGGGTCCGCGATAGCCGATGAGCTCGTCGGCCTGCACTGGATCAGCGAACAGCGTTCCCTGTTCTGGGTGCAGGTGCTCATCCATCTGCCTGCCTCCTGATTTGACCAAATCCCACGACGGTGATTCGTTACTGTCGACCGTAGGTCCGGCCGGTCGGCAGGTCAACGCGACGCGCCGAGGATTCATAACCCTCATGTCGAGGTCGATAGTTGTGGCTGGGATCAGCCTTCGGACGCGAAATCGTCGGGCGAGATCTGGTCGAGGAACTCGCGGAACCGCTCGACCTCGTCCTCCTGCTCATCCGGAATCTCCACGCCGGCGGCATCCAGTACCGAATCCGCGCCGAGGATGGCCACGTCGCACCGCAGCGCCAGGGCTATCGCGTCGGATGGACGCGCGCTCACCGCGACACCACCGCTGAACCGGAGTTCGGCGTAGAAGACGTCGTCGCGCAGTTCGGTGATGTGCACAGCCTCCAGGCGGACCCCCAACGCGGTGATGACATCGCGCAGCAGGTCGTGCGTAAGGGGGCGCACGGTCTGCACGCCCTGTTGCTGGAAGGCGATTGCGGACGCCTCGACCGCACCGATCCAGATCGGGAGGTAGCGAATCCCGTCCTCTTCGCGCAACAGGACCACGGGCTGGTTCGCCGGCAGTTCGACTCGAACCCCGACGACGCGCATCGGATGCACGACACCCTCCGTTACCCGCTGATCGACCACTCGCGATAGTCGACGCTACACGTTCACGGCTCGGTGTGGCGCACGGTCAGGACCCGCTGATGACGTCGCGCAGTCCAATCTGGACGAGGGCGGCGTGCAGCCGCACCGAGGCCGCGGCGAGCTCGCGGACGGTCTCCTCGGCACGAACCCGCGCTTCTCCGCCCCGCTGGCGCGACATCGGTCCCACGACCTGGGAGAACAGGCCGACCTC
Organism: Actinomycetota bacterium; assembly: GCA_030775825.1. Lineage (GTDB taxonomy): Bacteria > Actinomycetota > Actinomycetes > Mycobacteriales > Jatrophihabitantaceae > JALYIL01. Next base: position 12,973 of record JALYIL010000181.1, on the reverse strand, counting down.
ACGCTCGGCGGCGGTGCGAAAGGCCCGGAGGTGGCGGCCTTCCAGCCCGAACCGAGCGAGGTCAGAAACGATCTTGGCGACCGCGAGCGCATCGTCGTCGTAGTAACCGCCGGCCTTCGCGCTGATCAGGCCGAACTGCTCGAGTTCGGCGAGTTGCTCCTTGCGCAATCCAGCAGCGTTGAGCAACTCCTGCTCGGACAGGCGTAACGCGGCCGGAGCCGGCCGAAAGTGTTCAGCGCTCGGTGCGTTGTCCTCGATCGCGGCGATCGCGACGTGTGGTACCCGAGGGGTACCCGAGGCCGAACCTGGCGGCACCAGGCCGCGGTCGATCGCGTCGAGTTGGTCCTTGATCACTCGCAGGGGGAGGTAGTGGTCCTTCTGCTGCGAGAGCACGTATTTCAGGCGGGCGACATCTGCCGCGGAGAATTTGCGATACCCCGACGGTGTGCGTTCGGGACGGACCAGGCCCTGGTCCTCCAAGAAGCGGATCTTGCTGATCGTCAGATCCGGGAAATCGACCTTCAGGTTTGCGAGCACGTCGCCGATCGTCAGTGTGGCGTTCGAAACTGCACGCGCGGTGGGGTTGGCGGCCGTCACGTGTTTGCCCCAGCGCCGACCCGGGCGGCGGCGGTGAGGTAGACGAGGCGGAACTTACCGATCTGCACCTCGTCACCACCGGAGAGTGGAGTGGCGTCGATGCGTTCGCGGTTGACATATGTGCCGTTCAGCGAGCCGACGTCGTGCACGGTGTATCCATACCCTTCGCGTCGGAACTCCGCATGTCGGCGGGACACCGTGACATCATCGAGGAAGATGTCGCTGTCCGGGTGGCGACCCGCCGTGGTGACGTCCTGGTCGAGCAAGAATCTACTTCCCGCGTTGGGTCCGCGCTTGACGACGAGCAGCGCGGATCCGGGAGTGAGCGCATCAACGGCTCCTTGATGCGCTTCGGTCGAGAACTCGGCATCGGCATCGGGCACGGACCCCGTCGTCGAGATGATGCTCGTCACGTCGGCGCCCGCAGCAGCGGCTGGGAGCGCGGCGCCGCAGCTGGCGCAGAATCGGCTGCCCGGTGGGTTTTCGGTGCCACAAGCGGTACAGAACACTCGCGTCGCCCTTCGATGTAGGTACGGTCAATGCGGGGTGAAGGTCATCGCGATCTCGTGGTCAGGTCGGTCCGCCGAGCCTAGGCCTGGCGACTCCCAAGGGTCAATCGAAGGTCGACGTATAGCCGCAACTTCTCATGATCTGCTCGACTAGCGGGCTCAACCGGTGAGAGTGCCATATGCCGCAGCGTCGATCAGGCCGTCCAGGGATGCCCCGTCGGCGACCTCGATGTCGACGATCCAGCCCTGCCCGTAGGGGTCAGAGTTGATCAGTTCTGGGCTCTCGTCCAATGCGTCGTTGCGGGCCAGGACGGTGCCGGGTACCGGTGCGTACAGATCCGAGACACTCTTGGTGGATTCGACCTCGCCGAACGCCGCGCCCTGGGCCAGCGAGGCTCCGACGGCCGGGACTGATACATACACGACGTCGCCGAGTGCCTGTTGGGCGTAGTCGGTGATACCGATCCGTGCGGTGCGCTTGCCGTCGCCTTCGTTGAGCCGCACCCACTCGTGCTCAGCCGTGTACTTCAAGTCATCCGGAACATCTGACATGGCGGTCGTCTCCTGTCGAGGTGGGCGCGATCAGCTGCGAACGCCGATCCGCTGCGACCTAGGCTAGCGAGCGGGCTTCGCGTACTTCGGAACGGGGAGCGTGCGCACGACCGTGATCGTCAGCGCTGCCTGCTCGGACACGACGAGGTCGCCGCCGGCCGCGCGGACGGTGGCGGCCACTCCGCCGGGAATGTTCAACGCGGTGTCCAGGGTCTTCGAATCCCCGATCGCGGCGACTCGATACGGTGCCGACAACGACACGCCGTCGACGGTGACTGCCCCTGGGTTGCCGGCGAACGCGGTGGAGGTACTGACCCGGTCCGAGCCGAACTGGATCGCCTCCGCGCCGGCCCCGCGCAGTTCCTCGATGACGTCGAGGAGATCCTCTGGGCCCAGCTTCCCGCCCGGGTCCGAGATGACCACGTCGACCCCCGGTCCTGCGGCAGGAAGCGTTCCGAGCAGCACACCGAGGGACGCGGCGTCCTGTTCGGCTTGCTGCTTGGCGACCGCCGCGCGGTCTCCCGTGTCTTGTAGGTGCCGAAGGGTCTGCTGGAGATCTGCGATCTGCTGTCGGAGCCGGTCGTTGCGCGCGCTCTGGTTGTCAAGGATGCCGATGAGGTCATCGGATCTCAGGCTCGACAGGCTGTCGCCCTGGGAGTTCGCACGAACCTGAACGGCGATCGCGAATCCGAGCACCGCCGTCAGGATGCCGATCAAGGCGCCCCCGCGGTGACGCGCGTGCGGCTTGGTTGGCTGGCCAGCGGCGGTTGTGTGTGCGCCGCCGTCGCCGGGATCGGGCACGTCAGGCACGTCAGGCACCTCGGGCACGTCAGGCACGTCAGGCACGTCAGGCACGGAACAAGTGGCGACGAATGGCGGCGGCGTTACCGAAGATTCGGATCCCGAGCACGACGACGACCGCGGTCGACAACTGGCTGCCCACACCTAGCTTGTCGCCGAGGAAGACGATAAGCGCCGCGACGACGACGTTGGAGATGAACGAGACGACGAACACCTTCGAGTCGAAGATCCCGTCGAGCCGCGCGCGGAAGCCGCCGAATACCGCGTCGAGCGCGGCAACGACTGCGATCGGCAAGTACGGTTCGAGCCATGTCGGGACAGTGGGCCGGAAGATCAGCCCCAGCACCAGCCCGGCGAGGAGGGCCAACGCAGCGATCATCGTTTCGTTCCTGTCGGTGTAGAGATCGGGATCGGTGAGGAACTGGGCACGACCGCGAAGCGCGGGGCAAAGGGGGCGCTCGCCGGCAGCGTGAGACTCGCGTGTTCGGTGAATTGGAATCCGATGCCGTCTGCGCTCGCGAGCGTCTGATACCGGCTCGCGACGTCGCTCGCGGCGAAACCAGTGGCAAGGTCGTTCGCATTTCCGATTGCCCGGATGGTGTACGGCGAACTGATCGGCTGGAAGTCGACCAGTACCGCCTGGCCAGCGAACCGGATCGCGGATGTCGGTGTCAACCGGACGTCGTTGACCGAGATCGCTTCCGCGCCGGCCGCCCAGAGTTGGTTCACGACGCTGCGCACATCGCGGTCGGTGAGGATATTCGTCGCCATGATCGGAGCGGACCCGGCGCGCGATATCTGCGGACTCGGCGTGGTCGCTGGCGGTTCGGTGAGCACGACCTGCAGACCGGGACCGCTGAGCGCAACCTGTCCGGCCAGCAGCTGCTCACGGTTGAGTCGGCCGGCGAGCGAGCCGAGCCCAGCCTTCTCACGCAGCTGATTCAAAGTCGAGGTCAATGTCTGCACCGTGGAGTTGAGCGTGGTGTCATCGCGCTGGGCGGCGTGCACCCGGGCCACCAGACGGTCGTGGACCTTTGCCGCCTCCGGCGCTCCTCGGTGGGTGTGGATGTAGGCAACAACCAGGATGAATCCAGCCAGGGCACAGCCGATCGCGACGGCTGGCCGGTCGAACCAACGACGGGCTGCGTCTGGACGGCGGCGTGCCGCGGCGGCGTAGCCGGGGTCGAGAGTGTCCGTCACGAGGTCGACGAGCAGTTGTGCGGTGCGGGGCAGGCCGGACTCGCTGCCGGTCACGCCGGTGCCCCCTGCCGGAGGAGTTCCCGCGCCTGCAGGACGTACACGACTCCGGCATAGAGGTACAACGCCGTCCCCCAGATCGTGAACGCCCAGGCGGTCGGCCGAGCGACGTCAGCCACGACGCCGTGGTAGTTGCCGATCAGCAAGAGCGGGAACGCATACAGCAGGCAGAACGTAGCCGCCTTGCCGAGATAGTGAACGGCTGGCGGCCCGTAGCCGTGCTGCCTCAATATCGCCAGCACCGCGGCGAGCACCACATCACGCCCCACGATGACCAGGGCCAGCCACAGTGGGATGAGGTGGCGCAGGACGAGACCGACCAGGGTCGCGAGGATGTACAGCCGATCCGCGAGGGGATCGAGCATCGCGCCGAACCGACTCGCCTGATTCAGCTTGCGGGCCAGTACGCCGTCGGCCCAATCAGTGAATCCGGAGGCGGCCAACACGCCGAGCGCCCACCCGTCGCGATGCGGGCCCAGCAAGAGCCACAGGAATAAAGGCACCCCGAGAAGCCGAAGCACGCTCAGCGCATTCGGAATGGTGAGGATGCGGTCCTCCGGGTCGATGAGAACGCCTTCCTCAGCCACCGGCACCGCCGTGCGAGGCTGCCGACACTTTGCCTCCTCCGGCCCGATGGACGAGAGCCCGCTCACGAGGCCCAGGATTGGTCGCAGCCGCGGGATCGAGCCTGGTCCGGGCCCCACGCAGCGGACCCCATCCGCGCCCACCCGCTGACGACACCCTACCGAGCAACCGGGGGCGCCGGTTCAGGCCCCGCGTGCCGATGTCAGCGCCGCCAGTTGTACGGCCTGGTAGTGGAGACCTTGGCCAGCCCTGTGCGCTCCAAGATAGGCCGCGAGTACTCGGTCGAGTCGCTATGGATGAGCGTCTTGCCGAGCGCGACAGCGGACTTTGCCCGGATCGCGACAAGGGCTCGATAGATGCCCTTGCCGCGCCACCGCGGCAGGGTCGCACCGCCCCAAAGTCCAGCGAAGTCGGTGCCGCCGACCGGTTCCATCCGACCCGCACCGACGACCTCGCCAGCAGCCTCGGCGATCCACAGCTGCAAGCCGTCCCCCAGCGCGAGCCGGCGCACAAGTGCCCGCACCATGTCCGCGGACGCGTCGTCACCGAACACGGCGCTCTGCATCGCGCTCATGGCGAACACGTCCGCCTCCTGGCTCACGAGACGAACGCGCACGCCCTCCGGCGGCGGCACGTCCACAGCCAGCAACCGGGCTTCCCCGATCATGATCGACTCCGGATCGTCGGGTTCGAACCCATGGGCCACCAACGCCTCGTGCAGACCGGGCGCACGATCGTGCGCCCGAGTCTTCCACTCCACGCGCGAGATCGCTGGATCCTCGCGGTAGTGCGCCACGGCATCGGCCACCAATCGCGCGATCGTCGCGGCATCGGCGCCAAGGAGGTTCTGATAGGTCACGAAGCCACGGCCCCCGGCGAACTTCACGAGCCGTAGCGGGCCCAGGCGGGTCACCGAGTCGGCTCCCTGTGTCTCGGCATCCGTGCGCAACTGCTGGTCATAGGCGCGTAGGAATTGCTGAGGACCTGTCACAACGAACCATCGTGGCCTGCCCTCGCCTTGCGTGCCACGGAGTTTCGCCCTGGGGAGCGACCACCGGCCAGGTTGGCGCTCGACGAACCCCAGCGCCCCGACGACGGTTTTCCGCTCTGAGCGTGGGCCATAGCTCCCAGAGAACTCGGAAGTCAGTGTGCGAACAGGACACGGCAGGATGATCGCTGCGCGCGCGCAACGTGACGTGCTGGTCACCAGAAGGGCAAAGCGATGGCATACGACCCTGGCATCACCTTCGAAGGGGTTCACCATGTTCAGCTCGCAATACCGCCGGGGGGTGAGAACGAGTGCCGCCGCTTCTGGGGCGCTCTGCTGGGAATGGAGGAGTTGGAAAAACCCGCTGAGCTTGCTGCACGGGGAGGATGCTGGTTCCGCAGCGGTGCGCTCGAGATCCACCTCGGCGTCGAAGCCGGTTTCGTCGCGGCGCGCAAGGCGCACCCGGCGATCGTGGTCAATGAGTTGACGGCGTTGGCCGATCGCCTCGGAGCTGCACGGGCGCCCGTCAGCTGGGACGATGAATTTCCCGGGTTTCATCGCTTCTACTCCAGCGACCCCTTCGGCAACCGCCTGGAGTTTCTCCAGCCCGAGCCTTAGCCCGACACCACGCTCTGATCGGGTGCATGGCATCCGGCAACGCCACGCGCTCTGAGTGGGTTCAAGCCATTGGGCAGCGGCACGCGCAAGGACGCCGGCAGCAAATAGACGCCTGCCCGCATGCGCAGCATCAGCGCGATCGCGGTGATCGCGTCCAGCCAAGCACCGCCGCAATTGCTGGTCGATTACCTCAGAGGTCATGTTTGCCCGTGGCAGGGCACCCTTGGGATGCTCTGGGCATGCCTTCTTTTCCGGCCACGTTCGACGAGGATGTCATCGCACAGCCTGTGAGCGTTCAGTTCGAGGCCTTTCTCGATGAACACCGGCGAGCACTCAACTCCTGCCTGGACGGGCTGACCGAGGATCAGGTGCGCAGGTCCCTGGTCTCGTCCGGTACGACATTGCTGGGCTTGGTGAAGCACGCGACGTTCCTCGAGAAGGTGTGGTTCGACGAAACGGTTACAGGTCGTTCCCGCGCCGAAATCGGCATTCCCGCTACGCCGGGCGAGTCGTTCGCCGTCGAAGGCGACGACACCGTTGCCATGATTCAGCAAGCCCACCGCCAGGCGTGTGAAGCGTCGCGCGCTGTAACGTCGGGGCTCGAGGTGGACGACATCCTGCGTGGCAATCGACGCGGCCCCCTTCCGCTGCGCTGGGTGTATCTGCACATGCTGCGCGAGCTCGCACAGCATTGCGGGCATGCAGACATCCTGCGGGAACAGTTGCTCGACCAGACGCCTCCTGCCTCCAACACCTGATCGGACGCGGATGGTCGCGACCAGAGCGGCCGAGTGTCAAGTTCCGGTACCGGGCTGGTACCCGGGCGACACCACAAATAACAACAGCCGAACCCACGAAACGCAGGTCCGGCTGTCGCCGATGTCTTGAGACATCACGTGGTCGGGACGACAGGATTTGAACCTGCGACCCCCTGACCCCCAGTCAGGTGCGCTACCAAGCTGCGCCACGTCCCGTCCGTAAGTGACCGGCGGCAACCCTATCGCAGAACCGGGGTCGCACTTCGCCGTGCCGCCTCATCGCGAGGCAGCCCCACGCTTCTCCCTGACGCGCACCGAAATCTCGATCGGCGTGCCGGTGAAGTCGAAGTCCTCGCGAAGGCGGCGTTCGAGAAAGCGCCGGTAGCCCGCCTCCAGAAAGCCAGTTGTGAACAGGACGAAGCGCGGCGGGCGGATGTCGGCCTGGGTGGCGAACAGGACGCGAGGAGCCTTGCCGCCGCGTGGCGGTGGTGGGGTGGCCGCTACGACATCGGTCAGCCAGCTGTTAAGTCGACCAGTGGAGATGCGCCTGTCCCACGACGCGAGGCTGGTCCGAAGTTGTGGTGCCAGCTTGTCGACTGAACGTCCTGTGCGGGCCGAGAGATTTATTCTCGGCGCCCACGCGACTCGCGCCAGATCGCGACTGATCTCGCGTTCAAGCTGGTCGTGGCGATCCTCGTCGAGTAGATCCCACTTGTTGAAGGCAAGGACCAAGGCGCGTCCCGCTTCGATGACCTCGCCGATCACCCGCTGATCCTGTTCGGTGACCGAGTCCGCAGCATCGAGAAGAACGACGGCAACCTCCGCGGCCTCGATCGCGGCGGCGGTCCGCAAGCTGGCGTAGTACTCCATCCCGCTCGCCTGATTCACCCGCCGTCGCAGACCCGCAGTGTCCACGAATCGCCAAACCTCCCCGCCAAGGTTCACGAGGCTGTCCACCGGATCAATGGTCGTGCCGGCGACCGAGTCGACCACCGAACGCTGCTCACCGGTGAGTTTGTTGAGCAGACTCGACTTACCCACGTTCGGGCGCCCGATCAGGGCGACCCGGCGAGGTCCGCCTTCGACACCGCTCTCGCGCGGGGCGTCCGGCAACGCGTCCAAGATCGCATCGAGCAGGTCCCCACTACCGCGGCCGTGCAGGCCGCTGACCGGATAAGGCTGTCCCAGGCCGAGCGACCAGAGTTCAGCAGTATCCGGTTCGGCACGCTCGTCGTCGATCTTCGTCACAGTCAGGATCACGGGCCGCGTTCCACGTCTCAACGTGCGGGCGACGGTGAGATCGGTTTCGGTCGCCCCGGTTCGGCCGTCAACCACGAACAGGACCAGATCGGCAGTCGCCACTGCCCGCTCGGCCTGTGCGGACACCATCGCCTGCAGCCCCCGGGCGTCGGGCTCCCAGCCACCGGTATCAACCAAGGTGAACCGGCGCCCGCCCCACAGCGCGTCGTAGGCGACGCGGTCGCGGGTCACGCCCGGGATGTCCTGCACGACCGCTTCACGGCGGCCGAGGATGCGGTTAACCAGCGTCGACTTGCCGACATTCGGGCGGCCCACAACCGCGACGACGGGCGCCGCCTGGATCTCGGACTCGCCAGCGGGATCGTTGGGGGTCACCGCCACCTCGCGCGGCTCGTCGTTCTCGCTCACGGTGATTGTCCTTCCGGTTCGCCCGCGCCTCGCTCGTCGCCAGTGGCCACAAACCAGTCGGTCGCATCCCGGAAGTGTCCGGTGGTGGTCAAAGCGGTGCACTGTGTCAGCGCAGCCGCGGGCGCCTCACGCATTGTCTGCTGTACTTAGCGTTATATCGACAAGCCGATCAACAACCTCATCGACACCGAGCTCCGTGGTATCAAGATCGATGGCATCCTCGGCGCGCGTCAGCGGGCTCGCGGCCCTACTGCTGTCGAGGTGGTCTCGACGCTCGATTTCGGCGGCCACCGCCGCGACCTCCGTGCCATCGAGATGACCGACCGATGTGCCGGCGGTCCCGGCGACGGCGCTTCGGAGTTCGCCGGCTCGCCGGGCGGCCCGGGCCTGCGCTGTAGCCGTCAAATAGACCTTCGGGTGTGCGCCAGGACAGACGACCGATCCGATGTCTCGCCCCTCGACAACGATGCCGCCGGCGCCGATGAGCGTGCGCTGGGCGGCGACGAGTACCTCCCTGACCTCAGGTATCGCGGCAACCGCACTGACTGCGGCAGTGACATGCTCCGAACGAATCTCCCCGTCCACGCGTGTGCCGTCCAGCGTCACCGACGGGAATCGGGGATTTGTGGATATATCAATTCGTATACTCCGAACGACCCTGACGATGGCCTGGTCGTCCTGGAGTTCAACGCCGTGCCGGAGCACGGCCAGCGTCGCCGCCCGATACATCGCGCCCGTGTCCAGATATCGAGCCCCGAGGCGCATCGCGAGCCGCCGCGCAACCGTGGACTTTCCAGTACCCGAGGGCCCATCGATGGCCACTACGCCCGCGAACGTGCCCGAAACCGGGTTGGACGCGCCGCCTTCGGAGCGTGACGCGGAAGGCGCCTCGTGCGGTGACATGCCATTGCTCCCTGCGCGGCGGCCCTGCTGGGGCGGCGGTTACGTCGGATTCGGCTCGCATCCAGGTCGATGCCGGTCATTGACGACCCGTAGCCGCAATCGTGAGCAACCACGCCATCGCCCTATCGAGGATACGGGGCGATCCCGGCGGCGCCGACCGAGCGCGCGACGTGACTGCACGAAGCTGGCCGGAGAGCGGTTCCCAACGGGCTAGCGGCAGCCTGGTTCCAGACAGGACACCGGCCAAGATCCCAGCAGACCATGGTTCGAGTTGACAGTGAGTCTCGTTAGATCCGTGTGGTTCGATGTAAGTGCCAGGCTAAGTCGATATCAGCGAGGGCGACGAGGTCATTTCGGCAGATCGGTCCGCAAAGCGGCGGCCCCCCGAAGGTAGACGTGTCGGATGTCCGCACGCGCAAGATCGGACTCCAGATGGGCGAGCAGTCGCAGCACCCGAGGCATAGCTCCGGGCACCGCTATCTCGGTAGTACAGAGCAACGGCACGTCCGTGAGGCCCAACAGGCGGGCGGCGTAGGCGGGGAACTCGGCGGTGAGGTCTGCAGTCGCGGTGAAGATGATGCTGATGAGGTCGTCCGGATCGACCGAGTTCCGTTCCAAGAGCGCCGTCACCAGTTCCGAGGCGCCGGCCAGAATGGACTCGCGGTCGTTGGCATCGACCTGGATCGCGCCACGAATCGCACGCACCGCCACTGGCCTCGGTCCTCTGGTCTCGGTAATCGGACCTGCGCATCATGTCAGTACCTCGACTAATTGCTACAAAGCGACACAGGTTTCATCGTTGAGCTATAAGTCGGGAACAAGTTAAACCGACACTTACACAAGCGAATAGGACGAGGTAGCGATTTATCGATGTATCTAGCTCACAGGAGCTGGGTCACAGGTCGTGGGCCGTTCCCGACCCCCGGTGATCTGGTCGGAGTAAGAAGCGATTTATCGATGAAACGTCGTGCAGCAGCCAGCGCAGTACTGAGCGATCAATCGCTAAGGTCGGAAACAGGCTAAGCAGCAGGTCATTATGGCGTTCTATCGATACGGCGCTCAGCCGATTTGTCGACGAGCCGATGAAGCGCTGCCAGCTCGGTTGCCGTCAGGTCCCGGACCGAGCCAACGCGATGTCCGCCAAGCCGCACGGGGCCGATCTGGGTCCGAACGAGGCGTTCGACAGGGTGGCCTACCTCAGCCAGCAGCCGTCGCACGATGTGGTTACGGCCCTCGTGCAGTACTACCTCGACGATGGCGCGGCCGCCCTGAGTCTGGATGACCCGGAAGCCGTCGACCTGCACGGGACCGTCCTGCAGGACCACGCCCGATCGAAGCCGCCGGCCGACGTCTCTGGCCACCGGTCCCGGGACGGTCGCCACATAGGTCTTGGAGACGCCGAAGGCTGGATGCATCAACCGATGCGCCAACTCGCCGTCGTTGGTGAGCAATAGCAACCCTTCGGTATCGCTGTCGAGCCGGCCGACATGGAAGAGTCGCTCATCACGGCCGGCCACGAGATCGCCCACGGTCGGGCGCCCGCGGGCATCGGACATCGCGCTCAGGACGCCCCGCGGCTTGTTGAGGGCTAGATACACGAGGTCCGAGCGCACGTTGACCCGAGCACCGTCTACGCCGATCACCGCCGTCATTGGGTCGACCCGCCTGCCCATCTCGCGCACGGTCTCACCATTGACCGACACGCGCCCTTCGGCGATCAGCCCTTCACAAACCCGTCGGGATCCGATGCCGGCGGCGGCCAGTACCTTCTGCAAGCGGATCCCACCGCCATCGGCCGAACCCGGGTGGGTCTCACTGTCTACCTCAGAGTTCATCGGAATCGAGGCCGTCCAGCTCAGGCAGAAGTGGAGCCAGGGACGGAAGCTCGTCAAGCGACCCCATACTCATCTTCTCCAGGAACAAATCTGTCGTTCGGAACAGTCCTCCGCCGGTGTCCGGGTCCGAGCCGGCCTCGACGATCAGGCCTCTGGTCAGGAGTGTCCGGATGACCCCGTCGACATTCACCCCCCGAATTGCCGACACTCGAGCGCGGGTGACCGGTTGCCGGTAGGCGATCACTGCCAGCGTCTCCAGCGCCGCCTGAGTAAGCCGGCTGCGCTGACCGTCCTGGAGAAAGATCTCCACCTGGGGTGAGACCGAGGAACGGGTGTAGATGCGCACTCCCCCGGCTACGTAGCGCAATTCGATTCCTGCTCCACGCTCGTCATAGCCAACGCGCACGCGTTCGATCGCCTCGGCGACCGCCGGCTCGGGGATCTGCAGGGCGGCCGCGATCGACGCAGTCCGAACCGGCGCCTCGACCACGAACAGGATTGCCTCGATCGCGCCTTGCAGCAGGGTGAGGTCAACCAAGGGCGCAGTCTGTGGGCCGTCGCTCTCGGCCGCGCCGCGGGTTTCGGCATCCGCCAGTTCGACGTGCTCGTCCGTTGTCAGCTCCTCTGGCGACGTCACCCGTACTCCTCATCCACAGACGCCACGTCCGCGTCGTCGTCAGTGTCACTCGCCCTGTGCCACTCATCTGGTCCAGCGGTAGGAGGGCCGGTCCAGCGCACCCGCAGTTCGGCAAGTGCCGCGGCCTGGTCGAAGGCGACCACCCCGTCGCGGTAGAGCTCGAGCAGTCCCAGAAATCGCGCGACGACCTCGAGCGTCGAGCCACATTCGGCGACCAGCGATCGAAACGTCATCGCTCCGTGCCGACGAAGCCGGTCCCGGATGACAGCCATGTGTTCGCGAACGCTGACCCGAGCCACGTGCACGTGGTCAGTCATGACCACGGGAACGGGTTTCGATGCGAGCGCGGCCGCCGCTATGGCCGCGAGCCGCTGTGGTGTGACCCCGATCATGGCTTCCGGCAGCAGCTGAGCGAACTGGGGATCGAGCTCGACGCTACGACCGTGCCGCCGTGCCTGTGCTCGTTCGAGTTCACTGAGGTGGGCCGCTACGAGTTTGTACGCGCGGTATTGCAGCAGACGGGCGAACAGCAGGTCCCGTGCCTCCAGCAGGGCGAGGTCCTCGTCGTCCTCAACACCGGCCGATGGCAGCAATCGCGCAGCTTTGAGATCGAGCAGGGTCGAGGCGACGACGAGAAACTCCGTCGCCTGACCGAGATCCCAATCGGCCGAGGCGCTGAGATATGCGATGAACTCGTCGGTGACCTGGGATAGCGCGACCTCGGTGACATCCATCTGCCGCCTGGTGATGAGACTCAGCAGCAGATCGAAAGGTCCCTCGAAGTTTTCCAGACGTACGCGGAACGCCCGTTCCGGCGTGGCAGCGGCGAGGTCCTGGGCGCCGGATCGCTCGGGATCGGTGACCATCAACTCGATCTCAATGGCATCTTCAGCCGACAGATTCACCCTAAGTCCCAGCGGCTGCATTCACGTGCGGGACGATAATGGGAAATGCAGGTCACGGCTCGCGAAGCCTCCGGACCAGGATCGATGCCTCGCCCTTTGCCTCGAAGTCGGCCAAGACGACCGCGACGGCCTCCCGCACGATCCGGCCCCGGTCGACGGCCATGCCGTGCTCGGCGCGCAGGTGCAGTCGCGCCGACTCGAGGTCGAGCAACTCCTCGGGCGAGCAATACACGGTGATCTTCTCCTCGTGCCGCTCCCGACCCGTCGGCGCGTAGTCGCTGGCCTGGCGGACGCGCCTGGTGGCCCGCACCGAGCGCGGACCGCTCGTCGGCGCGCTCGTGAGGCGGCTGAGCTCAGGCG
>JALYIL010000180.1 GCA_030775825.1 Actinomycetota bacterium | reverse complement strand
GACTACAGCGGCGTATTCACCGTCCGCTACGACAGCCAACTGCGACACATCGGCATCGGCAGAGCCCACCGCGGCCAGCGGATCATCGCTCTCATCGCCGACCGCTACATCCGCGTCATCCACGCCGCCACCGGCGAACTACTGCGCGAGCTCACCATCGACCCCGCCCGCGACTACCAACCCCGAAACAAGCCCTGAAAATGCAACAATGTCTCGAGACACCTGTCAACTGTGTCTCGAGACATCGCACAGAGTGCCCCCGGCAGGATTCGAACCTGCGCCACCGCCTCCGGAGAGCGATCTTTGCGATTTTGAAGATCGTTGGAAACTGCTTGCATGCCCCGGATTTACTGGTCTACATGCGTTTGTTGGCGTTGATCAACATCGGTCATTTTCGGTTCTGATGTGTACCCGATGTGTACCCGCGAAGATCAACTTCGTGGCCGGCGGGTGTTCGATTCTCGCCCATCGACGTGTGTCAGGTGCGCAGCACAGCAAGCGTCAGCGCTCGGATCTCGGCCTGTTCGGCGCGATCGGACGTCGCGGCGCGGACGCCGCCACCTGCCGGTCGGGCGAAGTCGGCGCGGAGGACGGCCGCGGCGTCGCCCTGAACGCCGGAGTCGCGCCACCCGACGGGTTCCGGAATCCGCTGTCGGTGCGCGCGAAGCAGCCGCCAGACATCGACGGCATCCTTCGCCGCCAGCCGGCTCGACCAGCTGAGCGCCTTCAAACACAGCGCCGAATTGATCTCGGGAATGACGGCTGCAAACGACACGGTGCTGCCATCGAGCCTCGTCACGGTGAGGTCGACCTGCTCACCTGGGCGCGCCAACGCCAACGACAGGCCGGGGATCTCGTCGAGCACCAAGTCTCCGTGCTGCTGGTTCGGGATCAGCCGCTGGCCGTACGCCGGAGCGAGCACATCGATGACGAGACGCAGGCCGACGTCAGTTGTCCGGATGAATCGGTTGGACGCACCTGGCCTGGTGTAGCCGAGCGCCTCGAGCCCGGGGACCAGCGCCGGATCGCGGGCCGACGTCGCCGCGACCCCCATGTCGGCGTCCTGCGTGACCCTGACGACCGGCTCTGGTACGTCGGCGAGAGCGACATGCAGCCGCACCATCTGCCCGCCGACGAGTCGGTACTCGATACCCACATCGTCAGCCACAGCCGCGAGATCGCGCATCGCGAGGAAGCCGGCCTCCTCGGCCTGAGATGACGCGCTGAGACGGAGGGCGGTCACAGCACCGCGCCTGACTCGATTATCCAGGTACGCCAGGCTCCCAACGCCTCGTCTGCGTCCGGGCCCGGGCTGCGCGACAGGTCGTAGAGGACTTGGAACGCGTTGGCTCTCGCGACGTCGCCGTGGCCGCGCATTTCGATCAGAGACTTCGAGATCGGCCATACGCCGGGGTCGTCCGGTAACACGAGGGCCAGTGTCGACGCCGAGGCGTCGCTGGGAGTCAAGCCGATGGCGGAGAAGTCGGCACCGCGCCGCGCGTACAGAGTGGCCCGCCGGGGAGTCCGCCACGGCGCCACGAGGTCGGCAGCGATGTCGCCCGAGACGACCGGGTTCGCCCGTCCGCTGTCGAGCGCCTCGTACGCGCGGTAGGCCTGCTCGTTGATCGGATCGACCCCGAACCAGTGAGTCTCGATGCCGCCCGGTCCCGGGTAATGCGCAAGCCACCAGGAGACCGCACCGGCGCGATCCGTCACTTCCCAACCGTGCTCGCCTCGCGCTACCAGGCCTCGCTCGGCGAGCCGGTTGAGCGCCTTCGAGACCGCGGCCTGACCGACGTGGGCGAACTCGGCGATCTCGTCTTGTCGTGCTCCGTTCTCTAGCGCAAACAGCGCGCGCACCACGGAGAAGACGCTGCGGCCCGGCCGGCCCGGGGGTCGCTTCGGCGCGTGCGTTGAGTTGGCTGAGCCCATGCGAAATGTTCGCTGCGCGAGCCGAAGCCGGCCGGTTCCGTCGTCGGTCACCACTGACCAGCCCGCTGCCCAGGCGCGTTCAAGCGCATCGCTCGTGATGCTGCGCGCGATAAGAAGGGCGTCGTTCTCCGGCACGGGTTTGACGTCATGGGCTCGAGCCACTCGCGGGACGGTCAGGACGAAGAAGACTGCTGAGTGGTCATCGTTAGTTAGCCGCACGTGCTCGCTGTCGACGGGCAGCACCGCGATGCCGTTCTCCTCGAGCGTCGTGATCCACACGAGGCCAGTGTATTCCAAATAGCGAGCTAAGGTCGTGATTTGGAATATTGCCGTGTCTGGTGATCAAGTCGGGTTCGGTTCCAACAAGATTGACAAGAGGCTTCGAGGACGTCTTGGTCGCAACGAACCGTCGGCGGCACCGATAACCTTTCGGCGTGAGTACCGGGGAGGACGCGGGCCGGGTAGCGGCCGAAGCGCGCGCCCAGGTGCTCATCGACCGGCAGCTGACCGAGGCCGGCTGGTCGGTTCAGGACAAGAAGGCAATGAACCTGTTCGCCGCACAGGGCGTCGCCGTCCGCGAGGTCACGCTCAAGCCCGGTCATGGCCGCGCTGACTACCTGCTCTACGTCGACCAGCGCGTCGTCGGGGTGATCGAGGCCAAGCCCGAGGGCACACCGCTGTCCGGCGTCGAGTGGCAGTCGAGCAAGTACGCCGAGGGACTGCCGGCCGAGGACAAGCTCGCCGCGCTCACGACGGGCGGGCGGCTGCCGTTCGTGTTCGAGGCCAGCGGCACCGAGACCCACTTCACCAACGGCTACGACCCCGAACCGCGGGCGCGGCGGATCTTCAACGCCCCCAAGCCATCCACTCTCGCGAACATCCTCAAGCACAAGGACGAGAGGTATCCGACGTGGCGCGGCAAGGTGCGCGAGCTGCCAACGCTCGACGAGCAGCCGCTGCGACCGGCGCAAATCACGGCGATCGATGGCGTCGAGACCAGCCTGCGCGAGCAGCGCTTCGACCGCAGCTTGATCCAGATGGCCACCGGCGCCGGGAAGACCTACACCGCTGTCACTCTGGCGTATCGACTGCTGAAGTTCGGCGGGTTCAACCGGATCCTGTTCCTGGTCGACCGCAACAACCTGGCCAAGCAAACGATGGCCGAGTTCGAGACCTACCAGACGCCCGACGACGGCCGGAAGTTCACCGAGCTCTACAACGTCAACCGGATCAGGCGCGGCCCGATGCCCGACTCGACCAGCGTCGCGATCTCCACCATCCAGCGGGTCTTCAAAGCACTGCGTGATGAGGAGCCAGGGGAGAACGACGACCCCGCTCTGGACGGCTGGGTGCCTGACCAACCTGTGATCGTCGCCTACCAGCCGAGCATCCCGCCGGAGACGTTCGACCTGATCATCGTGGACGAGGCACACCGCTCGATCTACGGCCAGTGGCGGGGTGTGCTGGAGTACTTCGACGCCCACGTCGTCGGCCTGACTGCGACGCCCGGCAAGCAGACCTTCGGGTTCTTCAAGCAGAACCTTGTCAGCGAGTACACGTATCCGCAGTCCGTGGCCGACAACGTCAATGTCGACTTCGACATCTACCGGATCAAGACGCAGATCAGCGAGCAGGGCTCGACCATCGACGCCGGCACTGTCGTGCCGAAGGTCGATCGCCGCACACGAGCGCAGCGTTACGAGGCGCTAGACGAGGACCTCGACTACACCGCCCGCCAGCTCGACCGCGCCGTCACCGCCACCGACCAGACCCGCACCGTGCTGGAGACGTTTCGCGACCGGCTCTTCACCGAGATCTTCCCCGGCCGCTCGGTTGTGCCCAAGACATTGATCTTCGCCAAGGACGACGCGCACGCCGAAGAGATCGTCATGCAGGCGCGCGAGGTGTTCGGCAAGGGCAACGACTTCGCCGCCAAGATCACCTACAGTGCACGTGACGCAGACAGGCAACTCGCGGAACTGCGCAAGAGCGCCACGCTGCGCATCGCTGTCACCGTGGACATGATCGCAACCGGCACCGATGTCAAGCCGCTGGAGTGCGTGTTCTTCCTTCGCGATGTCCGCTCGCCGCAGTACTTCGAGCAGATGAAAGGACGCGGCGCCCGCACGATCAAGAGCGCGGACTTCCAGGCGGTCACACCGGACGCGAAGGAGAAGTTGCGCTTCGTGCTGGTGGACGCCGTTGGCGTCACCGAGCACGCGTTCGTCGAGCCGCCACTGAATCGCGACAAGTCGATCAGCCTGGCGAAGCTGCTGGAGAAGGCCGCGAACCTCACCATCACCGAGGACGAGACCGCGACCCTCGCCTCTCGCCTGGCCGCTCTCGAAGCTCAGATCACGCCGGACGAGCGAGCCGAACTGGACGCTGTGGCAAGCGGATCCCTGCGCGCCGTCGTACGGCACCTCGTGGACGCCGTCGACCCCGATGTCCAGGCCAAGGCCCTCGCGGACCGCGCCGATCCGGACGAAGCACGGCAGCAGTTGATCATCGACGCGGTGCGCCCGCTGGCCGCAAATCCCGACCTGCGCGCGCGCATCCTCGAACTGCGCCGCGCCCACGATCGCGTGGTCGATGAGGTCTCGGCCGATGTGTTGCTCGACGCGCATGGCGTAGTCGATACCGGCAAGGCGAAGTCCGTCGTCGAATCGTGGCGGACCTACCTGGACGAGCACCGCTCGGAGATCACCGCGATCCAGCTACTCGCCGAGGCGCGTGAACGGCGGGTCTCGTTCGGCGACATCAAGGAACTCGCCGACCGCATCGCCCGACCGCCCTACAACTGGACGCCCGACATCATCTGGAACTCCTACGCGGCGTTGGATGTGCAATGGAAGGGCCACGGCGTCCCACACCGCACCCTGACCGATCTGGTCTCGCTGATCCGCTACACGCTCGGCGAGGACGAGACGCTCGTTCCGTACGCGGACCGCGTCGCCGAGAAGTACGCCGCGTGGTTGGCCCGGCAGGCGCAAGCGGGTGTGACGTTCTCCCCGGCCGAGCGCTGGTGGCTCGACCGCATGGTGCAGGTCGTCGCGTCATCGGCCGGCATCAGCGCCGCAGACCTCGACCAGCCGCCCTTCATCGAGAACGGCGGAACCGACGGAGCCCTCCGCGACCTCGGCTCACGCGCTGCGACGTTGATCGACCAGCTCAACACGGAACTCACCGCATGACCTGGCCCGTTGCAACTCTGAACGATCTTCAGGCGGACGAGCCCCGTGCGATCACCGACGGCCCGTTCGGGTCGAACCTCGCGAGCCGCCACTACACCGAAAGCGGTCCACGTGTGGTGCGCCTTCAGAACATCGGCGACGGCAGGTTCATCGACGAGCGCGCACACATCTCAGAACAGCATTTCGAGTCACTCCGCGCGCATGAAGTCTTGCCCGGGGATCTGCTCGTGGCATCACTCGGCGAAGTACTGCCGCGAGCCTGTCTCGCACCGCCGACACTCGGCCCCGCAATCGTGAAGGCAGACTGCATTCGCGTTCGGCTGAGTCCAGATGTCGACCCCCGTTGGGTTCTTTACTCGATGCAGCGGCCGGAAGTGCGCCGCTGGGCCGACGAACATCGCCACGGCGTGGGACGCCCGCGTCTTGGACTCAAGGTGATCCGTCAGATCCAGGTCCCGCTGCCGCCGGTGGAGGACCAGCGGCGGATCGTCGACCTCCTCGAAGATCACCTGTCCCGCCTCGACGCCGCCACTGCCTACCTCAAGTCTTCCCGTCGACGGCTGCTGGCAATGGAGCGCGGTGTCCTGGCCGAGCTGCACCATGGCCCCGCGAACCGACTCGGCTCGCTCGCGTGGGATTCCGGCTATGGGACCTCGGAGAAGTGCGTCGTGGACGGCCCCGGAGTTCCAGTCGTGCGTATCCCGAATCTTGTTGGCGGCAGAATCGATCTCGGCGACGAGAAGCGGGTCGCCGACGCCGCAGCTCACGTCTCCGGCTCAATGCTCTCCCCTGGAGACCTGCTGATCGTTCGGACCAACGGCTCGGTCGACCTCATTGGTCGATCGGCTGTCGTGCAGGATGGCATAGACGCGGCATATGCCTCGTATCTGATCCGGTATCGCCTCGACATTGATCTGGTACGGCCCGAGTGGGTCCAGGCGATGCTCAGCGCGCCGCAGGTTAGGCGCAAGATCGAGCCGCTAGCCGCGTCGAGCGCTGGGCAGCACAACCTCAGCCTGGCCAAGTTGAACCCGCTTGAACTGCCGGTGCCGTCATTGGCCGAGCAGGACCACGGGCTCGCCCGCCTTGCCGAGCTTCGCGAAAGTTCGGCCCGAATGCGCGCCGAACTTGACGCGGCCAAGCGACGTGCGGCGGCGCTGCGGCGGGCGGTGTTGGCCGCCGCTTTCTCGGGGCGGCTGACCGGCGACCGGGAGGTCGCGAGTGTCTGATGGCGTGGGGCGCGGATTCCAGCGAGTGTTCTCGCGACGTGAGCTGCTGGCGCTCGGCGGCAGGCGCACGTTCGAGCGGGGGATGGACTACGCGCTCGATGGCCGCGTCAGCAAGGTGAGCACGACGTCCGATGGCGCGAAGGCGACGGTGCGGGGGTCGGCCAACTATCAGGTCGAGCTGGGGTGCGACGACGACGATGAGGCGGGGTTTGCCTGCACCTGCCCGGTGGGCGGCGAGGAGCGATTCTGCAAGCACGCAGTCGCGGTCGCTTTGGTCGTCACCGACGCGGTCGCTGCCGAGGAACCCGTCGCTGAGCAGAACGAGGCGATCGACCTCGCCGCCTACTTGCGGAGCCTGGACCACGAAGCGCTGGTCGAGCTGCTCGTGGAGCGCGCCTCCGACGACGATCTCTTCGATGCCCGGCTGCGCATGTCCGCCGCCCGCACGAGCTCTGGCGCTCTCTCGCTCGACGCATTCCGTCACGCCTTGGCGGCGGCCTTCGAGACCGACGGCTACATCGGCTACCGCGAGGCCTACGACTACACGAGCGGGATCGACGCGGTGCTCGACTCGCTCGGGCAGTTGCTCGAGGACGGACACGCTGATGCGGTGATGGCGCTCGCCGAGCACGCCGTGGACCTGGCGGAGGAGGCGCTCAGCTACATCGACGACTCCGACGGCGGCATGTCAGGGGTCGCCGAGCACATCCGCGAGCTGCACCTCGCTGCGTGCGTGGCGTCCCGTCCCGACCCGGTCGCGTTAGCCCGCAACCTCTACGAGCGTGAGCGGCACGAGGGTGACCTGGAGATCTTCTACGGTGCGGCGGGCACCTACGCGGATGTGCTCGGTGACGAGGGCCTGGCCGAGTACCGGAGCCTCGCGCAGCAGGAGTGGGACGAACTGCCGCCGCTCGGCCCGGATGACGAGCGCAGCTGGTCGTCGGGTCGGTTCCGCATCACCCAAATCATGCTGACCCTCGCCGAGCTGGCGGGCGACGTCGACGCTGTCGTCGCGGTACTGGCGCACGACCAGTCCTCGGCCTACCAGTTCGTGAAAATCGCCGAGACGTTGCAGGGCGCGCAGCGGTACGACGAGGCGCTGGAATGGGCGCTGAGGGGCCTGGGGCTGCACGGCTACGGGGACCACCGCCTGGTCGAGGTGGTCGCCGAGGAGCACCATCGCGCCGGACGCCCGGAGCAGGCGGTCGAGGTGCTGTGGTCCGCCTACGAATGCTCGCCCGGCGTCGACACCTATCAACGGCTGGCCGAGCACGCCCGGCGGGCCGGACTCTGGCAGGAGCGACATGAGCGGGCGCTGGCGTTGCTGCGTGAGCGCATCGCCTCGAAGACGCCCGCGAGGTACGGCCCCGACAACTCCACCCTGGTCGCGGTGCTCCTGCTCGACGGCAACTCGGAGCAGGCATGGATCGAGGCGCAGGCCGGCGGCTGCCGGCGCGACCAATGGCTTGAGCTCGCCCGCCTGCGCGAGGCCGAGCACCCCGAGGACGCACTTCCGATCTGGCGCGAGGAGGTCGACCGCGAGATCGGCGCGATGAACAACCAGTCGTACGCCAATGCCGTCGCGACGATCGAGCGAGTGCGTCGACTGATGTCCGCGGCGGGACGGGGAGATCAGTTCGCGCTGTACGTCACCGGCGTGCGCGAGGCGCACCGGCGCAAACGCAACCTGATGAAGCTCTTCGCCGAGCGCGGGTGGTGACCGCTGACGGCCAGCGGGCTGCCAGGACGAGACGGAGTGCAGCACAATGGGCTTGGTGGTGCCAGATCTTGGTGCCCTGGACTTCCGGAGGAGGTGAGCGGGATGAGCGCGCAATTCGAGTTCCATCTGAAGGGCGTCAGGGCTCCGGAGGGAGAGCTGGATGCTGACCATCTCCTGGCAATCGTCACCAGCCTCAAGGAGGTCGCTACCAAGCTCGGCCGCGCCGAGACCGACGCCGAACCGGTCGGCCGCGCCCCCAAGCGGGTCCACCGAGTCGCCAAGCTGCTGATCGGGCTAGCGCCTGGCAGCACCACCGTCCGCGCCCACCGGGCAGGGGCGGGCGAAGGCGCCCTGGACTTCGACCTTGAGGACGAGCGGGCATTCGACGAGAAGTTCGCGGCCCTTGTCGATTCGATCGCACGTGACCAGCGACCGGACTGGGTCAGCGACTCCCTCTCGCTGGCTGCTGCCGAGTTGACGTCCGCCCTGCAGCAGGCTGCGCCCGAGGTCGAGTTCAAGGTCAACGGCCAGGCGCGGCCCCCCTTCAAGACCGCCGAGGTCCACAGGGAGACGTGGCGTGTGACCGATATGCCGGCGGGCGAGACCGTCACCTTCGTCGGTCGGCTCTACGCGGTGAACCTCAACACGCACCGACTCCAGGTTCAGGACGACGTCGGGAATCAGATTGCACTGCCCAAGGTGCTCAACGACGCACAGGCTGGGACGCTCCTCGGTTCTCATGTGACCGTGACAGGGGTACCAGAAGTCGATGAGCGGGGACGACTGACGCACCTCCACGACGCGACGGTCGAAGCCGCACCCGATCCGCTGGCCGGGTCTGTTGTCAGTGCTGCCGTAAGCCTCGACGAGATCCTGCGCTCGGCACCCGGGCCGGACCCAGATGGTGGCATCGAGCTGACCGACGAGGAGTTCGCATCCTTCCTCGAAGCGGCGCGTGGGTGAGCGAGTTTCGCGCGGCGGTAGTGGACACGGACGCCTTCAGCCTTCTGTTCGTGCGCCGCGGCTCCAACGACCCGCGTACTGCGGGCTGACGTGACCTACTGGCCGGCCGGCACGTGCTGATCTCCTTCCAGACCCGCTCCGAGGCCCTTGCCGGCGCGATGGCCGATGGTTGGGGTGAGCGGCGGCTCGCCGAACTTCGTGCGATTCTCGACCGCACGGGGACGATCGGCGTCGACGACGAAGTGGTCGACGCCCACGCGGCGCTCTTTGCCGAATGCCGCCGAGTCGGGCACGCTCTCCACGGTGAGCGCCACACCGGCGACCGATGGGTAGCCGCGTGCGCTATCGCTAAGGAAGTCGATCTGCTCTCAGGCGACGGTATCTATCGAGACGCGCCGGGGCTTCGACTGCTGAATGGTGACCATGGTGTCTGACTCACGCCGGCTCGTCGCCAAGCTTGTTGCCGGGAGCAACGTGCTGCGCGACTCGGGCGTCAACATGTACGAGTACACCGAGCAGTTGACGTACTTGCTGTTCCTCAAGATGGCGGAAGAGCGTGCGACCCGTCCGCTGAACCCGGAGCGGGTGGTGCCCGACGAGTTCTCCTGGCACCAGCTGCTTGGGCTGTCCGGTGAGGTGCTCGAGGACACCTACAACCACATCCTGCGCGGCCTCGCGAGCCAGCCGGGAGTGCTCGGGGCCGTCTACCGCGGCGCGCAGAACAAGATCTCGAACCCGTCCCACCTCAAGACGCTGATTGTCGACTACATCGACAAGGAGAACTGGTCAGCGGCCGGTGCCGACGTCAACGGCGACGCCTACGAGGAGCTGCTCGAGCGGAGTGCCGGCGACACGAAGTCGACCGCCGGCCAGTACTTCACCCCGCGCGCTCTGATCCAGGCGATGGTCGAGGTCGTCCAGCCGACGATCGACGACCGGGTCGTGGACCCGGCCTGCGGGACCGGCGGGTTTCTGCTCGCCGCGCACGCGCATGTCTCGCGGGACGCCGCCAGCTTCACCCCGCCGCAGCGCGAGCACCTGCGGACCAGGTTCGTCACCGGCGTGGACATTGGCGCCACGACGTCGAGGCTGGCGTCGATGAACCTGCTACTTCACGGTCTGGGGTCGATCAGCGGCGGTGCGCTGATCGACCAGCGCGATGCCTTGATCGCAGACCCCGGTGACCGCTGGAGCGTGGTGCTCGCCAATCCGCCATTCGGTCGCAGCTCGAGCACTGACATCGGCGGTGGAGACGACGACGGCGCCGAGATCTTCCGGCAGGACTTCTTGGTCACCACGTCCAACAAGCAGCTGAACTTCCTGCAGCACATCATGACCATCCTCGACATCAACGGCCGGGCGGGCGTCGTGCTGCCTGACAACGTGCTGTTCGAGGGCGGTGCCGGTGAGACGCTGCGGCGCAAACTGCTGACCGCGTTCGACTTCCACACCTTGCTGCGCTTGCCGACCGGCATCTTTTACAAGCCCGGCGTCAAGGCCAACGTGCTGTTCTTCGACAAGAAGCCCGCCGCGGAGCAGCCGTGGACGCAACGGCTGTGGGTCTACGACCTGCGCACGAACAAGCACTTCACCCTCAAGAAGAACCCGTTGCGTCGCGAGGACCTGGACGACTTCGTTGCCTCCTACCTGCCCGGCAAGGCACGCGATGAGCGGGCCGAGTCCGAGCGGTGGAAGTCGTTCACCTATGACGAGCTGATCGTCCGCGACAAGGTAAACCTCGACATCACCTGGCTGCGGGATGAGTCCCTCGAAGACGCTGCCAACCTCCCGGCGCCGGAGGTCATCGCCCGCGAGATCGTGGAGGATCTGACCGCCGCCCTCGCTGAGTTCGAGGCTGTCGCCGCCGCGCTGGAAGCGCGGGCAGCCGAACCCGAAGCCGAGTCGTCCCGTGAGTGACGACGGGGTCGAGGTGTCCTTCAAGCTCAAACCGATGGACCACATCGCTGCACGCGTCGGTTGGGTGGCGATCACTGCAGCGCGGTTGGAAACGGTCATCGGATTCATCCTGGTCAAGCTGCACGGTGACGAGCGCGAAGCGGCGCTGCTCGGCCGCCGATGGCGCGACACGTACGAGGACGCCAAGCGGACCTACGCGGGTCTGAGAGACGACGCAGCTGCGAGTGGTGACGAAGAAGACGCAGCCGCGTGCGACCGCTTCGCCGACGCGCTCGGTCGAGCGAACCTGCTGATGCAGCGCCGGCATCACGTCCTGCACGCCGTTTGGACTGCCGACCCCGAAGTCGTAAGGCTCGATGGAGCGTCGACGGCATTCCGGTCTGGGGGTCGGCGGGACGGAGCTGACTGGTCCCTTGACGATCTGTGGAAGCTCGCCAGCGAACTCAACGAGCTGCACCAACAGGCTCTCGCGGAGCTGGCACGCCAGATCGGAGCGCAGTCGTCAACTCATTCCGATTGAGGCACGCGGCAGCTTCCAGCGGGCCCCGCCGTTCGTCGGCGTGATCGCGTCCTCGCTCCTTGCACCTCACGACTCCGACAGCCTCCCTCCACCTGCAACTGAGACCTTCCTGCGCCGTACCGGACCTGAAACCACTGTCGATAAACGCCGTCAACAATTACCGTCGTAAACTCACCATATTCAAGCCTTTACCAAATAACGGCACGCATGCTACCAATATCGGTAGGAAGGTCACCCCGGGCGGGGTGACCTTCGCGCATTTCTTAGGCAATTGTTGGCTGTTATTGGCGGGTGGTGATTGCGGTGCATGGTGGGGTGAAGGTCTACCGGGGCTCGGCTGCTGCCGCGCGCCACTACGTGGAGGCCGACCGTGGCCGCGCGGATGACTACTACCTCGCTGAAGGCACCGGTATCGCGGAACGCTGGACGGCGTCGCAGGACGGCGCGGTGACGTGTGAGGTGCCGTTGACTGGCGATGCGTACGAGGCGTGGGTGGCCGGGCTGCATCCCGAAACCGGAGAGCCGAAAGGCCGACTACGTCATGACGAAAACGCGGTTCGGTTCGTCGAAGTGTCGGTGAATGGACCGAAGTCGTGGTCTTTAGCGGCGGAATTGCACCCGGCAATTTCGTTCGCGTACGACTCGGCGCAGGACACCGCGGCGCAGCAAATCATCGGCTGGTTGGCGCAGCATGCGACCACCCGCGTCGGCCCGCGCGGGGGTCAGATCCAGGTTCCGGTGACCGAGATCGACGCGGTGACGGTGCGCCATCACACTTCGCGCGCGGGCGACCCGCACCGTCATCTGCACCTGCAGGTCAACGCCAGGGTGCTCGCCGAGGGAGCATGGCGGGGCTTGCATACGGTCGGCGTGCGGGACTCGATCGACGCCATCAACGGCGTCGGGCATGCCGCGATGATGACCGACCCGGGGTTCCGGCAGGCGCTCGCCCAGCACGGTTTCACTCTCGACCCGAGCAGCGGAGAGGTCGTCGAGCTCGCCGAGTTCGTCGGTCCGTTCAGCGCCCGCGCGGCGCAGATCGGACGCCACCTCGACCGTTACGAGGCCGAGTGGCGCGCCGCGAATCCGCACGTCGAGCCGGGCCCGGGACTGCGCCGAGCGTGGGATCGGCGGGCCTGGGCCGACGCTCGACCGGACAAGGTTGTGCCCCGCGACGGCACCGAACTGAGCTCGCGGTGGGTCGACGAACTGCACGCCTCGGGCTACCGCGACCAGCGCGGACCCGTCGCGACGAACGCCTCGTCGGTCGCTCACCTCGACCGCGAGGACGCGGTCCGCGAGGTGCTGGCGCGCCTCGGGTCGCGCCGATCCGGGTGGAACGACGCCGACGTCCGCGGGGAAGTGGAGCAGCTCATCGCCCGGGCGAACGTCGTCGCCGATGCCGCGGTGCGGCTCGAGCTGGCCGAGGATCTGACCGCCCGAGTGGTGGCCGACTGTGTCCCGTTGCTCGACCGTCCCGGCCTGCCCGAGCACGTCCGGGCGTTGACCTCGCGGCACGTTCTCGAGGTCGAAGCCGACCTGGTCGGTCGCCTCTCGGCTCGCGCCGGGACGTCTCCGACAGGCCTCGATGCGATCGCGGCTCGCGCCGAAGACGGCCTCGATCCGACACAACAAGAGGTCGTGCGCGCGCTCGCGGGCGGCGCCAACCTGGTCGTCGTCGAGGGTGCGGCGGGTGCCGGCAAGACCACGACCCTGGCCGCCGCGCGGTCCGCGATCGAACAGCACGGTGCTCGGTTGCGGGTGGTGACGCCGACGCTGAAGGCAGCTCGTGTGGCGGCCCGGCAGGTCGGCGGCCACGCCTCGTCGGCGGCGTGGCTGGCTCACCAACATGGCTTCCGCTGGGACGCGGACGGCGCGTGGACGCGACTGCGTACCGGTGACATCGACCCAGACATTGGCGTCGCCTACGCCGGCCCGCGCGCCGGCGCGGTGCTGGGCCCAGAGGATTTGTTGCTCGTCGACGAGGCCGGGATGCTCGATCAGGACACCGCTCGGGCGCTGCTGACCATCGCCGACGAACACCACTCGCGCGTCGCGCTGGTCGGTGACCGGCATCAGCTGCCGGCCGTCGGCCGCGGGGGAGTGCTCGACCTGGCCGCCCGCCACGTGCACCCGGACTCGCACCGGGAACTGGACACGGTGCACCGCTTCACCCGCACCATCACCGCTCCCGACGGCCGTCCGGCGACGGTTTCGGACGAGGACTACGCGCGACTGAGCCTGGCCATGCGCACCGCAGACAACCCTGACACGGTGTTCGACGCGCTGCTCGCTCGCGACCAGATCCACATCCACGCGAGCGACGCCGAGCGGGTCGCCGCGCTCGCCCGGCGCGCCGCTCACGCCCACAAGGACGACATCACCACCGTCGTGGTCGCGGACACCAACGAGCAGGTCAACGGCCTGAACGACGCAATCCGGACCCAACTTGTCGTGTCCGGACAGGTCGACGACACCAACACGACCGCCGGCCACACCGCACGCATCGGCGGCGGTGACCGTGTCGTCACCCGCCGCAACGACCCCGACCTGGAGGTCGCCAACCGCGACGTCTGGACCGTCACCGGCGTCAATCGCGACGGATCGGTGAGCGTCACCGGCGAACGTGGCGAGCGCGTTCTGCCTACTGATTACGTGCGTCACTATGTCGAGCTCGGCTACGCCTCGACGGTGCACGGCGTGCAAGGCGACACCGCCACCGGGGCGCACCTGGTGGTGGGGGAGCACACCAGCGCTGCCTCGGCATACGTCGGCATGACCCGCGGCCGCGAGGCGAACACCGCCCACCTGATCGCCGAGTCCGTGGACGACGCGCGCGAGCAGTGGGTCGCAGTCTTCGCCCGCGACCGTGCCGACCTCGGACCCGCCCACGCCGCGGAGCTGGCCGCCGGCGAAGCGGAGCGCTACGCCCAGCTCCGCCCGCTCGACCACGTCCTGAGCGAGTTGCGCGACGCCTGGACCATCGAGGCCAACGCGCAAAACCGGCTCACCGACGCGCAGCACCGGCGCGACCTGCTGCGCGACATCGTCGCCATCACCGAACAACGGGACGCCGTCGTCCCCGCCCTGCAGCGCGACCTCGACGACGCGCGGACCGCGGCAGACCGCACCGCCGCACAACTACGCCCCCTCGAAGCAGCCGTCACCGGCAACGCCGAAGCCCTCGCCGGGACGCTGAAGTCCGAGTGGGAGGCACAACGCCAGCCCGCCAGAGACGCCGCGCAGACCGTGCGGCACGGCAGCGGCCGGCTCGGACAACGCCGCGCCGCGGTCCGCGAGGCCTACGAACACCTCGACCGGTGGGCGCAGACCTGGCGGTCCTACCTCCCCGCGATGCCGGCCGAGGTCGACCAAGTCGTCAGCTTCGCCGCCTGGTTCGACGACACACCTCGACATCATGAGTCCTTCGATGCCTACGCCCGCAGCGCGGCCGAGCACGCCGACCCTGACTACTTCTCCGCACGAGACGCAGCCTCGGACGCGAGCCACGCCAAGAGCGAGGCCTGGCACGAGCTGCGCGACGCCGAACAGCACTACTCGATGGCACTGCAGCATCACGGCATCCTCGCGACTGTCGACGATCCGCACGCCTACCTGGCCGACGTCGACCAGGCCATAGCGACCGACTCGTCAGCGCTCGCCAGCGCCCGCGATCAGATCGCTGCGCTGCGCGCCGAACCGACCCTGCGCGCCCACCCGGACGACGTCGTCGACACAGCCCGCGACCTGTGGACCGTGAACCGCGAACAGCGCGCCTCGTGGCTAGCCGTCCGCGCCGCCGCCGAGCACGAAGCGGGCCTCGCAGCCCAGCCACGTAGTCCTGGGTGGGGCACCGTATTAGAAATTTCCCATCACGAGCCCGAGCGCGGCATCAGCCGCTGACACGTGCCCTGACGCCGTGCCGGAGTTTCCCACCAACGCTGGTCAACGTAACCAACGGCAGCCAATGACGAGACCGCCGCAGACTCGATCTCAGATGCTGGGCAGCTGTCGTGTTTCCGCCCGTCGAGGCACTTGGGCTTTGTAAGAGGCCATCGCGACCAACCGCCTTCAGCAGGGTCGTGGCATACCCCCGCGCTACAACCAGACCCCAAGCGAATCGAGAAGAGGAGAGCAGCGCCAACACCGGCCGGGACGAAGAACTTCGACCAAACGTGTCCGCCAGGACCGGCCACGCCACCTTCAGGTAGCGACCGCAACCGACGAGAGGAACCGATCATGACCACCACCGGCGACAACCGCCACTACGACGACATCGACGACCTGCTCACCCTCCACGAGGTCGCCGAACTGCTCCGCGTCCCCGAGGCCACCCTGCGCTACTGGCGCCACCAGCACACCGGACCCGACAGCTACAAGGTCGGCCGCCACGTCCGCTATCCGCGCAGCGAGGTCCAGCGCTGGCTTCGTAGCCAGCGCAGCAGTCGCAGCAGCGATGTCGCTTGACGTCACCAAATTATGTCGGACAATAAACCGCAGAGGCGATTGAGGTGGACGCAGTCGGCCCGCCGACATCGCATCGGCCGCGGGTCGGCCCGTTACGCCATAGATCGGACCGAACCGACCTGCACGAGGACAGTAGGTGGCGCGCAGGCATGGCTATGGATCGGTGCAGATGAGCGCGGTCGAGAGCTGGAGATCATCGCGGTCGAGGTCGAAGCAGACGACGACGTCCCCTACCCGCTCGTCTTCCACGTGATGCCGACGCAGTTCAGGGGGCAATGATCATGCCGAAACGCGCGAAGTCCGGCGAGATAGATCTCGAGCTCGAGGATGTCCGGTTGCCTGACGGCACGCGACTCACCGAGGACCTAGCGGACGCCATCGTCGACGACGTCCGCCGCAAGGCCGGGCGGCCGTCCCTCACGGGTACAGCGGCCGCCTCGCCCCGAGTGTCGTTCCGGGTGACGCCGGAAGTCCGCGACCGGGCAGCCGCCGTCGCCAGCGCCGAAGGCAAGACGATCTCCGAACTTGCCCGCGAGGCGCTCGAAGCCCGGGTGCAGGCGTCGTAACCAGAAGGAGTGTGACCGATCATGGCGAGTGTCGAGCGGCGAACCCGAAACGGACGGTCGCGATGGTACGTGCGGTACCGCGACCCCGGGGGCGAGCAGCGCACCAAGACCTTCGACCGTCGCGTCGACGCCGAGCGCTACCTGACGACCATCGAGTCGTCCAAGCTGTCCGGCTCCTACATCGACCCGGCACGATCGCGAGTGACCGTAGGGGAGTGGGCCGACCGCTGGCTTGCCGGGCAGGCACACCTGAAGCCGACCACCCGCGAGCGGTACGCCGGCATCGTGCGCAAGCACATCCATCCGCGCTGGGCCACAACCAGGCTCGCCGATGTCACGCACGCCGACGTGCAGACCTGGGTCACCAAGCTCAGCCGCAGTGCGGAGCCCGCGACCGTCCGCAAGATTCACCGGGTGCTGTCGCTCATCCTCGCGCTCGCCGTCCGCGACGGTCGGCTGCTGCGAAATCCGGCTACGGACATCAAGCTGCCCCGGCCGCAGTCGCTCGAGCAGCGGTACCTCACCCACGAGCAGGTACACGAATTGGCTCGCGCTGCCGCCGGGCCGGTCAGCCCGAGCAAGCACCGACGTCTCAACGAACGGCAGAACGACCAGTACCGGCTCATCGTGCTGTTCCTCGCCTACACCGGCGTCCGCTTCGGCGAGATGGCCGCGCTGCGCGTACGCCGCCTCGACTTCCTGCGCCGCCGGGCCATGATCGCCGAGTCGGTCACATTGGTGGGTGCCACCCAGGTGTGGGGGACGCCCAAGGGACACGAGAAGCGGGAGGTGCCGATCCCGCGCTTCCTTGTCGATCAGCTTGCGGAGCACGTGCGTGGCAAGGCTCCCGACGACCTTGTCTTCGCCGGTGTGCGCGGCGGCGGAGCATTACGCGGACCGATCTTCCGCCACGCCGCGTTCGACCGCGCCGCCGAAGTGATCGGCCTGCCTGGCCTGCATCCGCACGAGCTGCGCCACACCGCCGCCAGCCTCGCCATCGCCGCCGGCGCCGACATCAAAGTCGTGCAGAAGATGCTCGGCCACAAGTCGGCGACGATGACCCTCGACCAGTACGGCCACCTCTTCGACGATCGCCTCGATGACGTCGCCGATCGACTCGACGCGGGGGCGGACGCCTACCTCGTATCGAACAGCCAACCTCCGGACAACGTCAGATCGCTGCCGACTTGACACGCAAGAACCGTCGATCTGCGCGGCAGCCGCCGGCTGATCGATACGCGCATATGAATCCTTCAGATGCTTACGGACATGCCGAAAGTAGTGTGTGTCAATCAGTTGGATCTCACGATCGCAATTGTCGCCTTCTCGGCCCATGCTCGGCTGTCAGTGACGTGAGACTTGCCCGTAGCGTGGTCGCCCATGCGGGTCCTCGTCATTGGTGGTAGTGGCTTTCTCGGCGGCGAGATTGTCCGGCAGGCGTTGGCTTCGCACGATCAGGTGGCCGCGACGTATTTGACGCAACCGGGCGACCTGGACGGACCGTCGTGGTTTGCCCTCGATGTTCGCGACCGTCAGCAGCTGGCCGATCTGATGGGCGTGGTGATGCCGGACGTGGTGATCAACGCCGCGTTCCGGCAGGACGACTGGGCGAGCAATGCCGACGGCGCCGTCCATGTGGCCCTCGCCGCAGCCACGCTCGGTGCGCGGTTGGTTCACGTCTCCAGCGACGCAGTGTTCTCCGGGGCCGCGATCGTGTACCAGGAGACAGCGATTCCTGATCCGACTACGCCCTACGGGGCCGCCAAGGCTGCCGCCGAAACAGCGATCAAAGCCGTGGACCCGACAGCAGTGATCGCCCGCACATCGCTGATCATCGGCGACGGCGGTTCTACACACGAACGCCGGGTGCATGCCTTGGCGAACGGTGACATCGCCGGAGTGCTGTTCACCGACGATGTGCGCTGCCCTGTCCACGTCACCGACCTCGCCGCCGCACTCTTAGAGCTCGCCTCATTCGAGCATGTCGGAATCCACCACATCGCCGGAGCCGACGCGCTCAGCCGCCACGAACTGGGAACTCTGATCGCGCAGCGCGACGGTCTCGATCCCGCCGCACTGCCCTGCGGGCGACGAGCGGACACCAATTTGCCCGGACCGATCGACATACGCCTGGACTGCACCCTCACTCAGCGACGCATACGCACCAAGCTGCGCGGTGCCCACCAGTTTCTAAAGCAGCCGGCCATCAACCCGATCGAGCAACGTTAGAACCGTCCGGAAATGCCGCGTAGCGGCATCATCCGCTCGTGCCGTGAGTCGACCGAGTCGATCGAGCGGTGGCGTGCTAGACCAGCATGATGCGGACCGTTGGCTTGACGTCGGCGTCCAGCCGTTTCTGTGGCTTCCTCGGCGTCCTACTCTTGCTGGCGAGCTGTACGTCAAAGTCCGCTAACACGCCAATAATCGGTACCACCGTGACTCACACACAGACGCTGACACGACCTCCGTCAGCAGGAGCGCCCATGCAGCTCGCCCTGCAGGACGTGCCGCCTTGGCCACCTACTGAATCTGCACCAACTGGCGAGAAGGAGGCATCGTGCCCCTATATCAAGGCGGGTCTGAACATTGAACCTGATCCGAACGGAAACGATTTCGCCGACCTAGAAGGGAACCGAGTGCAGCGCGTTGCCGTGCTGACCACATTGAAGCCGGTCGGTTGTCGATTCTATTTTCAGGTCGATTATCACCCCGTGGGCGACATCCTCCCGTCGACCTATCCGTCGCCCGTGGACGCGCACAACGCGATGGTCGCGACCGCCGAAGCGGGCAAGGATGCGACTAGTGTCCGTTCGTTTGTTCCCGGCATAGACGGGATTAGCTTTCGGACCAGGCTGAGCGCTCCAGACAACGGCCAAGACTGGGCCTTCGCCTTTGCTAAGGGTGATCACATGGTGGTCGTTCGCACCGACCAGAACAAGGCGACACCGACGAATGCGGTGTACATCGCGCAAGCTATTGCGCGGGACTTCTGATCGCCGCCTGCGCAGTGGATGGTCCGCCGGGCCGCTCACGGATACCGCCATCATGGCCGAGTCGAAACGCACCCACATGCCGCGTGGCGGGCGGCTACGCTCGTCCGCAATTGCCGCGATGTCATCGCCGCGCTCAGGCTGGCACTTTCGGCCGCCACCTGGCTGCCTGACCCTGTCGCACCACGCGATGGTGTGATGGAGGATGCGCGGTGTGCGAGACGAACGGTGGAACCACAACATTCACTATCGTCGGCTGATTTTGGAGGCGGTCCCGTCCAGGGCGAAGGCGGCTCTGGACGTCGGGTGCGGCGACGGAGCCCTCTGCCGGGTGTTGCGGGCATACGTTCCGCACGTTGTCGGCATCGACGTGGACGCGAATAGTATTGCGTTGGCGAAGATGGCGGGCGGCGATGTGGAGTACCTGCTCGGTGACTTCTTGACCTATCCGTTCGAGGCGGAATCCTTCGACCTCATGGTGTCTGTCGCGTCACTGCACCATATGGACGCGGCAGTGGCGCTCACGCGGATGCGCGCCTTGCTGTGCCCGGGAGGTGTGCTCGCGGTGGTCGGCGTCGCTCGACGTAGTGCAGCCGACCTGCCCTATGACTTGGTCGGCTTCGCCGCGCATCGGGTGTTGAAGTTTCGCCGTGGCTACTGGCAGCACCCGTCTCCACTTGCCGCGCCAACGCTCACCCACCACCAGCTGCGCCGGATCGTCCGAACCGCCTTACCAGGGGCTCTGTATCGGAAGCACGTCCTGTTTCGCTATTCACTGCCAAGGCGGGGCATCATTGTGTCTGTGAGCAATCCGGAATACCCGACGCGGTTTGTGCACCCGCCTTGGAGGAATCTGGTGCTGGCCATCGCCGTCCAGGTCATCGCTGCTGGCCTACTCGTGTTGGTCTTTCACGGTGGCCCACTACTGCTAATCCTAGGAATAGTGCTCCCAGCCGCTGTCGGCACGACTGCATGGCAGTGGCGCGGCGCGAGTAGACCAGTGGTCTCCGACGGCGACGATCATGCGTAGGGCGCACCCGACATCCGCACATAGCCGCGACACGGGCCGTCGTGCTGATGCCGCGCGGCATGGGGACCTAGTGTGACTAGTCGTGCTGATCGTGCTCATTGGACCGCCCGGCGCGGGCAAGTCGACGGTCGGGCAGCTGCTCGCCAACCGTTCCGGGTTGGCGTTCGTCGAGGCCGATGCCGTCTCCGCGGAGTACTACGAGGAAGTCGGCTGGTCAGTGAGTCGACTCATGCGACTAGCAGACGTAATCGGCTACGAGCGTGCGCACGAGGCGTGGGAGGAAGCCCTCGCTTACGCGGTCGACAGACTCCTCGACTCGAGCGATGACGCAGTGATCGCCCTCGGCGCCGGGCACAGCCACGTCAGTTCTCCGGAGCTTTTCACGCGAGTCGCAGCGGCATTGGCGACGGCCGACCGCGTTGTGCTGCTCCGGCCCCATCCAGACCTCGTCGTCTCCACCGACGAGCTGCGCAGGCGGTGCATCGAGTCCAAAGGCCACGGTTGGACTCGCGATGGTATCGACTGGCTTGTCCGCTGGACCAACGATGGCCGCGACGAACAGGTCGCAACCGAGGTCGCATACACGCTGGGTGAAACGCCCGACGAAACGGCGTCTCGTCTCTACGATCCGCACTAGATCCGGCCGCCTCACCATGCGCGACACGGATCGTCCGGTCATGCCGCGGAGCATGGCGGCATACCGTCCGGTCATGCCGCG
This sequence comes from Actinomycetota bacterium, assembly GCA_030775825.1. Lineage (GTDB taxonomy): Bacteria > Actinomycetota > Actinomycetes > Mycobacteriales > Jatrophihabitantaceae > JALYIL01. The sequence goes on along the minus strand of JALYIL010000180.1, from coordinate 5,242 downwards.
TAGTGGGCGAGCGTAGCCGCCCTCTCATGCCGCTGGTCGGGCGCGGTGGAGATAGCGTCCGACTCTGCCGCAGAGAGGATCGCGATCCAGATCCGCCGATGACGGGGCGTCTGTTGATCTACACATGCTGGGCGAAGTTGACCGCCCCCGGTGACGAGTCGCGCGGCGATAGCTCACTCCGGGAGGGTCACGGTGCTACGGCCGTCAACGGTGGTAGTCAACCGTGACACACATCTTGTCTGGGCCAATCGTCGCCTCGAGTCGATACGAGCCCGCCAGCGAAACCTGGATCTCGCCTGGGTAGAACTGCTTGACGCCGAACGCGCGGGCCGCTCCGGACAGTCGGTGTTGCACGGTCTGGTTGCCGGTCGGGTCCGTAATTGCAAGACGTGCGTCATCGTGGCCATCCCCCTGCGACGCAACCCAGATCTTGCGGGCGTTACAGCCGCCGGGTTGTGGACCAAGAGTGTCGGGCTGGAACGGTCCGAGGCTCAGGACACCGCTGGTAACGAAGTCCATCCCCGACACGTCCACGCAGGTCCCAGGAGCAACCGACATCGTTCGGGGCGGCCGCGTGGTCGACGCCTGGTTCGAGGTCCGCAACCCGGTCGACGCAGGGAACGTGATGAGGCGCGGGTGGTTCGAATCGGACATCGCCCGGTGATGGGTCAAAGTGCACGCGCTCAGTAGCGCACCGGCAAGAAGTATTTCGCCGATCGTCTGGCCCAGACTTGTCCTTACGCGGCGCGCCACAGTGACAGTGTGCGCTGAAGGACTGGCGTTCGAACTTCCAGAGCCGCCCTCTTTGCTGCCGATGGTGCGCGGTACTGACCGACCGGTACTGCCGATGAACGCCTGCACGCGAATCGTCATCTGCACGCGGTGGCGGCAATTGATTCGGCCAAATTGAAGGCTAGGACCGGTTCTGCGCAATGAGAACGATGTCCATGACGGTCCTCGCACCGACGGTTTCAAGCAGGTCCCAACAACCGGCGTCAGGCAGGAGGGGGATGCTCGGGTAGCCGCCTGCACCCTCGAACGTCTGGACGACGCGGCTGCCGGTCGTCAGGTTCCTGGCCCTCATGGTGAGCGGTTCGGCAGGACTTCCGGCGACGAACCAGAGGATCTTGCTGGTCCGACCGACACCAGAGGTCCCGTGTGTGCCAATCGTGATGTCGGCGGTCGGCGCGTAGAACAGGACGGCGACGGCATTGCTGTCGCCGATCCAATTGGGACCTGCGGCCAGGTCCTTGGCGAAGGTGGCTGGCAACGGTCCGTGATGCGCTGGGGTCGCCCTGCAGGCGCTGATCGGAACTGGTGTCTGGGACTGTGATCTGTGATGCGTGCTCGTGCAGCTGACCAGTACCACCGCCGCCGATGCGGCGAAGAAGACGGCTCTTACCGCTCGCTCCACAAGCAAACGGTGTTACGGCGCTGGCGCGCTGTCAAGAATGATCCGCCCCTCATGCCGCAGACAGGTTCGATCCGAGCTGCCGAATGGAGGTGCGATTCGGCGATGGAATGGGTGGTCGGTTAGCGGTGGGTGCTGGTTGGGCTCGTGCTTCCGTTGGGGAGTGGGCTGGACACCGTGTGCAACGGGACTGCTAGCTGTCCGCTGGCGATCTGGGAGGCGAGCGTTGTGGCGGTGTCCTGGTTGAGGTTGCCTGTGATGTAGGTGGTGGTGCCGTTCATCGGGTCGAGGTTGAGGGGCGTGGACACCAGGGATCCGTCGAAGACGAACGTGACGAGGTCGGCACATGGGGTTTGTGTTGGGCCGCAGGCCGTGAACGAGCTGGCGTTGCCCGTCGTGCCTGCTGTGCTGTGCGCGGCCGTATATGTCGACCACGCGGCCTGGCCCGCGGGGTTGAGCTTGATCGCTACGGTCCACTCGGTCCGATTCGCGCTGACATCGGGTGGCGCGGGGCTGGCGTTTTGCACCTGGGTTCCGTCCAGGATCGCGGGTCCGAGCAGCAGGGCGATCGCCGGAGAACTCGTGGTGTCGCAGATGATCCGATCCGCGTGGAGGGTGCTTGTGCCGGGCGACGTGCAGGCGGTGTGTTCCAGCGCGGCGGTGATCAGATCCTGCTGTGTACGGGACAGCCGCTGGTAGGCGCTCTCGCTGGTTGGGGGCTTGAACGGTAGGCCCGACAGTGGATTGCTCGACGCTGCCACAGTTGCTGAGACCTGGACAGCTGGTGCGACGAGCGGGCGTGCCTCGAGCGGGTGGTCGGCGCATAGCCCGGTGGACTGCCGAGGGGCCGTGTCGGGCGCGGTGATGACCAGCTCCTTGGCGGTGTTGATCTCGACAGTGCCACCGTGAACCCCGAGCCTGGTGAGCCTGTCGGTGATCGTCTGCCGGTCGGCGTTGAGCTGGCTCGCCGACGGTGTCAGACCGCTGTTCGGTGCGCAGGTGATCTGCCGTCCGGAACTAGGTCGAAGGCCGTGTTGGGAGGTGCCGGGCTGGATGAGCACCACGATCAGCGCGACGACGGCGATCACGGCGGCAGCAGCACCGAGGGGCACTAGGCGCCGACGCAGGGGTGCCCTCTGCGCGGTGTCTCGTTGCCCGGGCCGATGGTCGAGGCGTTGCAGTACATCTTCGGCCGAGTGTGCCTCTGCGGCGAGCTCGTCGCAGACCGAACGGAGGTCAGCTTCACTACGCATGATCGCTCCTAATGGGGGTGATGGCAGCCTCGACGACCTGAACGCGAAGAGCCGCCAGTCCGCGGGAGATGTATCCCCGCACACTCACTGCACGGCAACCGAAGTCACTGGCGATCTCATCGTCCGACATGTCGGCGTAGTAGCGCATGACCAGGGCTGCTCGCTGACGGGCAGGAAGCGCCGCTAGCTCGCTCGCCAGTTGTGAGCGCGTTGCCTGCTGCTCGGCCGCATCGGAACTGACCCGCTCACGCTCGGGTAAGACCGCGTAGGGAACGATCCGAGCCCATTTGCGTCGCCAGGACAGGTACTCGTTCACCAAGGCACGACGAACGTAAGCCTCCGGCGCACCGAACTCCTCAATGTGGCTCCACCGAGCGTGGACTCGGACCAAGACCTCCTGCACAACATCCTCAGCGAGCCAAGGATCAGCGCACATCGCCGTCGTGAAACGCAAAAGCGCGGGTAGCCGCTCTCGTGCGAACTGCTCGAACTCCACGGCGCCTCCCGGCCCATCCTCTCCATAACACACGCAAGAGGCGTCCAGTCTGTGGTCAGCTCCGACCAAAATTCATCCGGAGATACCGCGCTGTGCGCGGATCTGCCGGGTGCCGTCACCTGGCCGCTGCCTGGCACAACCGTTCGGCCCATCCGGAGCGTTTAATACTCCACGGAGGCAATGGGGATGGATGTTGCGAGGCGGGCCGGGATCATCGTCGTGTGCGCTGCCACGATGTCGATGAGCGTGGTGGCCTGCAGCGGCACCAGGTCGGTATCCGCGATCAAGCTCTGTCAGCCGGCGCTGCCGGGACAGGACGTCGTGTCGTCGCAACTAGCCACAGTGGCCGAGGTGCGCGCCCTGGGTGCCGGGCTCGACCACAGGACGAAACTAGCCCCGTCGGCGTTTCCATCTGCGACAGGTGGGACCGCAGCAGCATGGTGCTGGACCTCCCAGGGCGGAAGCGACTGGACTGCCTACGCCGCAGGGCCCCATAAGTCGGCCGTCAAGCTGATGACCCTGGGTGGCGTCACGGCGACGCCGTCCGGCCCACCCAACCTCCACTAATCCGGACATCAGCGTGGTGCGCTTCCAGTCAGCTCCGCACGGCGCGGTAGCCCGGTCCAATCTGAATGTCGTCAGGGGCGACGGCGTCGCGTAGGGCTGCTGCGACCGCATCGGTCAGGCCCTCCACTCTGACCTTGACCACGAACTGCCCGGCGCTCATTCCGATGCCGACTCCGACGACCTCGGGATATCGGCCACTGTGCATCAGCTTCATTTGGACTCGGGCATTTGAGGCGGTCACCTGGCTGTAGGCGCGTGAGGCGACCGTGACCCGGAACTGGTCCGGGGCTTCCAGAGTGGGCAGTAGCCGACTGGCGTGTTCATCGATGTCGGTGGTGAACAACGCCACCAAGACGTCGCCGTCGAAGTAGGCCCCGCCGAAGCTGGGTTCGCGCTTGCCGTACTCGTGAACGGTGTCTGCATCGATCCCGCTCTGCATCCGGCCAGTCTGCCTTCCGAGGCAACCTGAAATGCACGCTCTTGCCGTCGTCCGCGTGCGGGTTTGCCGCCGTCCGAGCGCGGTCATGTCGAATTGCGTGCGGCCGCCGACTCAGCCTGCAACGATGTCCACGTGGACCAAACGAGCGGGAAGTCGTTGCACGCGACGACCGTCATCGGTTGGTCGTTGGTCGGGCTGTGCGCGTTCGCCTGGCTACTTGCATCGTTAGCGCTGTCGAACATTTCGCGGGGCGAGGCTCTCGCAATGATCGCCGGTTATGTCGCGACGCCGCCACTGCTCTACTGGGCCGCTGGACGTGCACCGCGCGCATTTCGTATCCCGGCAAGAGCGCTAGTTGCCACGCTGAGCACGGTGCTACTTCTGGCGCTACTTGCAGCCAGCGTCGCGTAGTCCGGACCGTCGCGGACCCGACGGCTCACCCGGTCATGCCGCCTAGCGTGCGGTCGCACGCATCTGCCGCCGACAGTGCGCGGATCTGTCATGGCCAAAGCTACGAAGTCCCGGAGATGATCCCGTCGCGAACATGAACGGTTATCCGATCTGAGACATTCACGCCGGTGTGCCAACCGCCGCTTTCGACGATGTCCAGCTTGAGACCGAGCTTCTCGACCAGCGCTGTCGCTTGATCTAGGTTCAAACGGATGAACTCATGTCTGTGCGCGATCGCTCGCCAGTACGGCACGTCCAGGTCTTCCTCGTCCACCGCGTGACCGTACGCCCTCCGGTCGGAAATCCAACCGGATATGCCGCAGCTAACGCGCGCCTTAAATGTGCGATTGCGGATCGACGTTGCGCAGCGCTGGCCAATCGTGCCAACAGGTAAGACAGTCTGGCGCGCCGCAGTGCATCCAGGCCGTGCAGGTCTCATCGGCAGGCCACAGGACATGCTCGCTGATGGGGTGCGGGCACAGGTCGCAGGTCGTCGGGGCGGGCCCACCCTGCCTTCGCGTCCACACGTCCCATCGTCGCGGACTGGTCAAGAACAATCGACCGGACATGCCGCTGGTCGGGCGCGGAAGGGATAGCGTCCGACTTTGCCGCTGGTCGGGCGCGGA
>JALYIL010000179.1 GCA_030775825.1 Actinomycetota bacterium | reverse complement strand
GTCAAGGCGCCGGCGTTCGTCGCCGTCCTGGCCATCATCGCGCTGCACGCGCAGTCACTTCAGGGTAGGGGGCGCTGGCAGGTCGCTGGCCGCGACGTGGCGGTTGCCGCCGCCAGCACCTTCGCGGTCAGCCTCGTCGTCCGCAACGGATGGGGCTGGGTGCACGCGCTGAACACACCGGCGCTCGGGCACACCGCACTGGCCCCGGCGAGTCTGGTGGCCGACCTGCTCGGCCGGATCGTTACAGCCGCTTCCTTCGACGACCTGGCCGCCAGCGGCCGGATCACGGCGCTCGCCGCTGCGGGGTCCATCGCCGCATACTTGATCTGGACCTCACGCCAGCGCCCGCTCAATCGCACGGTGGGCTACGGCATGCTCGCAATCGGCATACTCAGCCCGGTCGTCTACCCCTGGTACCTGCTCGGCGGCGTCGTTTGCCTGGCACCGACCGCGCGCGCGGCCGCCCGGGAATGGATCGTCTTGATCAGCGTCGTGGGATGCCTGATGAGCCCACAGGGATTCACCGTTGCGGTCTCGACCGTGCTGACCGTCGCCACCATCCTGGTCACCGTTGCGGTAATCGTGCAGCGGGTCCTCGCCCGCCAGCGCGACCCGGTCCCGGCCGACGAGCCGGATCCGAGCGTTATCGCGGGCGGCTGACCGCCCGCACTGCGGGCCCCGGTCTTCTACCAGGCCCCGGTTTTCTACCAGGCCTTACCCCTGCCACCGGAGATCTCGCGTACCGCCGGACGCACGTCGGCGAGGTAGACACAGGCCACGATGACCGAGATCAGCGAGATCGGGCCGACCTGCGAACCGAGCGCCGAGAACGAACCGAGCAACCCACTGAACACGAGTATGGCGAGCCAGGCGGGCTTGGTAAGTTTGTCGACCGCTGGGAACGCCGCCGCCTTCCGGGTCAGGCAGTCGATCACCGCCCAGGCGCGGAGCGCGACGAGTCCCCAGAACAGGACCGTGTCGGTCCAGTAGTAGAAGTCGTTCAGCACGTTCACGTTGGTCAGCGTACCGACGACAGGTCTGCGCCAGCCCACAGACGGGGCCGGCGTCAGGGGCGGGTCGTGACCGGCTTGACCGGGGCCTTGCGGGACGAGACCTTCGCGGCCGGCTTGGTGACGGCGGACTTGGTGACCGCGGGCTTGGTGACGGCGGGCTTGGTGACGGCGGCCTTCGGGGTGGCAGGCTTCGAAGCGCGCTTGGTGCCCCGCCTCGTCAATGACTGCACAGGCTTCACGACCCGAACCTGCACGGTCACGACGACGGTCTCGGTGAGTGCCTCGGCCTTCGAGACCACCAGGGCGACGCGCTTGTCGCTCGTGACGGTGTTGAACAGTTCCTCGGCCCGGTCGGTGACAGTGCTCGAATATCCCTTGGCCTGCGCCAGGTACGGCTCGATCGCCGTCTTGATGGCGTCAAGGTTGACTGCCTTCTCGGCCTGGGCACGCAGCTCACTGACCGCATCGAGAGCCTTCGTGCTGATCCCGGAGGCATTCTCCGCAGCGGTGCCGCGGACCATCTCCACGAACTCGTTCGCCTGGCCCGTCACGCCGGAAATCTGCGTCTGAGCCTGGTCGAGGACCTGCTTGCCCTGCTCGAAGGCCGTATCGGCGTAGGACCGAATGTCACTGGTGATCGACATGTGTGTCACTTCCCCTGCTGGTGTGTGATTGGTGCTGCGGCTGTCGGACTTGATGGATCGGACTGGACAGATCAGTGGCCGGCAGCGACGGACACGGGCCCGCCAGGAACCCCGGCCGACTCCGACGAGGTCTCGGATTGCAGCTGCGCGTTCTCGCGGCGGAACGACTCGTAGATGTCGATCAGAACCTGCTTCTGCCGCTCGCCAAGGCCTTCGTCGGCGAGGATCGCGGCGATCAGTTCCGGGTTGCCTTCCCGAGTTTCGAGAATGCCGGCGCGGATGTAGAGCTGTTCGGCGGAGATCCGCAGGCCCTTGGCGATCTGCTGGAGGATGTCCGCGCTCGGCTTGCGCAATCCGCGCTCGATCTGTGAGAGGTACGGATTGGACACGCCGGCGAGCCGAGCGAGCTGACGCAGCGACACGTGGGCTTGCTCGCGCTGGTCGCGGATGAATTCTCCGATCGCGGCGCTGCTGCGTTTGGCCTGTTCTTTCGGCCCGCCAACTATCACTCGGCAATTGTCGCGGACAGTGCTAGCTAATGCAAGCGGCCAGCTAGCGATGCTCGTCACGTTCACGGCCGGGCCCCCGGGGCAATCCCGCCGGGCAGTACCGTCTCGTTGTACGGGAACTGATAGCGGTTGTTCGGCCGTTGATCGTCGCGAGACGCTAAGCCCGCCGACACCATCGCCCAAAGTGTCGCCTCACACGGCCGGAGTCACCATGCAGAGACTTGCGCGTCTCGCCATCGAAAAGCGGTGGTGGGTTATTGCCGGATGGATAGTTTTGATCTTCGGCACGCAGCTGATAGCCAACGCGGCCGGCGGCGCCACGTACAAGGATGTCTTCACGCTGCCGAACACCGAGAGCCAGACCGTGCTCAACCTGCTGCGGGCAAATGGCCAATCGAACCAGACGGGCCAGACGGGCAGCGTGGTGGTCCATGCCAGATCCGGCACCCTCAACTCAGCTCAGCCACCCGCCGGCCTCAGCGCTGCCCTGGTGAAGCTCTGCGGGAGTGGCTATCACGTCGCGCACATCACCTCCCCCTGGAACTCGATCGATTGCGCCGCGCCGGGAACTACCGGGCCGGGTACGGCGCTGCTGTTGAGCAAGGATGCAAGCACCGCGATCGTCAACGTCGAATGGCAGGGCAACCAGAACTCGGTGGGCAACTTCACCGGCGTCTACGACTCGTTGTCGAAGTTGTCGAACGGATCGGTGCAGTACGAGTTCACTGGTGGCGGGTTCGACAACCTTGCCGGGCGGCAGAAAGGTCTGCCACCGGAGGCGCTGGGCGGCATCGCGGCGCTTCTCATCCTCGCCCTCGTGTTCCGCACGCCGGGTCCGGTCTTCCTGCCGCTGCTCAGCGCGGTTGCGGCCCTGGGCACAGGCCTCGGGATCATCTCGCTGCTGAGTCACGTCATGAATGTCGCCACGTTCGCCACCCAGCTATCGCAGTTGATGGTCATCGGCGTGGGGGTGGACTATGCCCTGTTCATCATCACCCGGCATAGGCGCAACCTGCTGCGCGGCATGTCGGTACCGGATTCAATCGCCGTCGCGATCAACACCTCGGGCCGTGCTGTGCTGTTCGCAGGCCTGACGGTGTGTGTAGCGATCCTGGGCCTGTGCGCGCTGGGGGTGAGCTTCCTCTACGGCGTGGCGGTAGGGACCTCCATTGCAGTTGCCCTCACGATGATCGCTTCCCTCACCTTGCTCCCGGCGGTGCTCTCGCTACTCGGCTACCGTGCACTGCCGCGCAAGGTGCGCAAGGCTGTGCAGGCCGGCACGTACGTTGCCAAGCAGCGCCAGACCCGGTGGTCCTGGTGGGCGCACGTCGTCGCGACCAGGAAGCTGCTCCTGGGCACGATCGCTGCGGCGATCATCGTCGTGCTCGCAATTCCATTCTTCTCGATGCGCCTCGGGCACGCCGACGCGAGCACAGACCCGACCAGCACGACCACGCGGCGCGGGTACGACCTGATCTCCCACGCCTTCGGCAAGGGGTACAACTCGACCCTCGAACTGGTTGCGAGCGGGCCGACCGCGACCAACCCGACCTATCTGCGCGCGCTTGCCGCGCAGTTGTCGAAGGTCGCCTACGTCGACGCTTCCAGCGTCCACCCGGTGCCGCTCGGCACGGACCTGGCGTTCGTCACCTTCAAGACGACGACCTCGCCGCAAGATCCCAAGACGACCCAGCTGGTCAAGACCTTGCGCAGCGACGTGGTTCCGGGCATGGAACAGGGTTCGGCCAACCGCGTGTACGTCTTCGGCCAGACGGCAATCCTCGTGGACTTCGCCAAGGTTCTCAGTGCGAAGATCCCGCTGTTCTTCGTCGCCATCATCGGGCTGTCCTTCCTGCTGCTGATGGTCGCGTTCCGCAGCGTGCTCATCCCGGCGACCGCGGCCGTCATGAACCTGTTCGCTGCCGGGGCCTCCTTCGGCATCGTGGTCGCGATCTTCCAATGGGGCTGGCTGTCCAACCTGCTGGGGATCGGCAGCGGCGGTCCGATCGACGCCTTCCTGCCCGTGCTGTTCTTTGCCATCCTGTTCGGGTTGTCGATGGACTACCAGGTCTTCCTGGTCAGCCGGATGCACGAGGAGTGGGTGCACACCGGCGATAACGAGCGTGCTGTCCGGGTAGGACAGACCGAGACCGGTGGCATCATTACCGTCGCGGCGCTCATCATGATGGCGGTCTTCGGCAGCTTCCTGCTCGGCAACGAGCGCACGATCAAGCTGGTGGGCATAGGACTCGGCGGGGCCATCTTCCTCGACGCGTTCATCCTGCGCACCGTGTTGGTGCCCGCCCTGATGCACCAGTTCGGAAAGTCGAACTGGTACTTCCCCAAGTGGCTCGATCGCATCACCCCGAGGGTCTCCGTCGAACCTGACGACGACAGTTGGGAACGGGATGCGGGCGAGCGACCGGAAGGCGAGAAGGAACTCGCGAAGGTCTAGGTCAGGTGGATACATCGCCGATCTCATCGCTGCTGGCGGTGCGGGCCTCGACGGCAGCTCTGCTCGCCGGGCTTGAGACCGCGACGTGGACCGACGCAGACGTGCAGGCGCCCTCGTTGCTGCCCGGCTGGACGCGCGCACACGTGTTGACCCATCTGGCGCGCAACGCCGACGGCATCGCCCGCACGTTGTCAGGCACGCTGCGGGGGGAGATCGTCGCGCGCTATCCGGGTGGGTCGCAGGCTCGCAACGCCGACATCGAAGCGGGCGCCGGCCGCCCCAGCGCAGAACTTGTCGCTGATGTGCGCGAGTCCGCCGAGCGACTCGACCGCGTCTTCGCCGCCGTATCCGACGCCGATGCATGGCAGCTGCCCACTGAAGATCGCCCGGCCGCCGACTACGCCACCGCGCGCTGGCGCGAGGTCGAGGTGCACCGCATCGATCTCGCCGGCGACTACACCGCCGCGGATTGGTCGACCGATTTCGTGTCCTACCTGCTGCCCGAACTCCTCGCCGGCCTGGGTGAGCGGAGCGACCAGGTGCTACGCGTTGAGGTCACCGCCGAGGGCTCCGTCGCGCCACAGCTGAGTGGGGTTCGGCTCAGTGGCCTGCACCAGAGCGCGGGCGGCGATCAGGTCGAGGTGGTATCCGGCCCCGATTGGGCGGTTCTGGCCTGGCTGATCGGCCGCCCCGAGGCGGCGCAAGGGGCTTTGGCCATCGCGCCGCGGCTGCGGGCTTGGATCTGACGCTTACCCGGTTCGGGCGATCACGGTGTTGGTAAGGACCTCCAGGGCAGCCCGGGCCGGGACGTCCGGGAGGTCCACCAGCGTGTCGCCCGCGCTGTCGGCGTAGGACTGCAACGTGGCCCTCGCCTCATCCATGGCCGCGGATGCCCGGAGCAGTGCCAGCGCTTCCGCGTGCGTGTCGTCATCGAGCAGTGGGCCGCAGACGAGGTCGCGCAGGCGCTCACCGGCCGCGTCATCGGATCGCAGCGCGTAGAGCACCGGCAGCGTCGCCACACCTTCGCGCAGATCGGTGCCGGGCGTCTTGCCCGAATCGGCCGAGTCCGACGCGATGTCGAGGATGTCGTCGCTGATCTGGAATGCGATCCCGATTTGTTCGCCGAAGCGTCGCAAGGTGCGGATGGCCTCGGCGTCGACGTCGGCGTAATGGGCACCGAACTCAGCGGCGGTGGCGATCAGTGAACCCGTCTTGTCGGCCAGGACGGTGAGGTAGTGATCGATGCGATCAGCGCCGTCCTGCGGGCCCACAGTTTCCCGGATCTGGCCGCTGACGAGTCGTTCGAAGGTGCGCGCCTGCAACCGGACCGCGTAGGGCCCGAGGTCAGCGAGGAGATTCGATGCCCTGGAGAACAAGAAGTCGCCGGTGAGGATCGCGACCGTGTTGTCCCATCGTGCGTTGGCAGAGGGGGCTCCGCGCCGCACTGCGGCCTCGTCCATCACGTCGTCGTGGTACAGGGTCGCCAGGTGGGTGAGTTCGACGACCACGGCCGCCGGAACGATCTCCGGGCGCGTGGGATCCCCGAAGTGGGCAGCCAGCAGGCTGACCATCGGACGGAATCGCTTGCCACCAGCATCGACCAGGTACGAGGCGGCCCCCGCGACGAACTCGTCATCGGAGCGGACCGCCTCGAGCAACGCCGACTCGACATCATCCAGACCGGTCCGAACCGCGGCCTCGAGCTGACGATCCGAGAAGACAATGCCCAGCGGGGCTGGCCTCACGGCGACTGCCCGGCGGTGTCCTGCCCGAGCGCCCGATGTAGTGCCTTCACCCGACCAGTTTCGCCGCACGGGCCGCCCAGTCGAGTACAGGCTGCGGAATGATGCCGAGAATGACGGTCACCGTCACGCCGAAGGTGAGAGCGACGGTCGTGCTCCAGCCCGGAATCGCGATTGTCGGACCGTTCTCCGGAGGTTCGGCGAAGAACATCAACACGACGATGCGCAAGTAGTAGAACGCCGCGACGGCCGAGAAGAGTAACGCCATGACCACCAGCGGAGCAGCCACGTGATAGGCGGAGCGGAACACGTAGAACTTGCCGATGAACCCCGACGTGAGCGGGATTCCGGCCATCGACATCAGCAATACGGTCATCACCGTGGCCACGACGGGACTTTTCCGCGCCAGGCCAGACCATTGGGAGAGGTGCGTCGCTTCCCCGTCCGCGTCACGGACCAGCATGAGCAGCCCGAAGGCGGCCAGCGTGCTGAATCCGTAGGTGAGCAGGTAGAAGAGGATGCTGGCGATGCCGTCTTTGGTCAGCGACACCATCCCGACCATGAGAAAGCCGGCGTGCGCAATCGACGAGTACGCCAGGACGCGTTTGATGTCGGTCTGGGTCAGCCCGAAGATGGCACCAACGGCCATCGACGCGATCGCCACGGCCCAGATGATCGGGCGCCAGTTCCACGCGGTCGCGTGGAATCCCACATACAGCACTCGCAGGATCGCGCCGAACGCGGCGACCTTCGTGCACGAAGCCATGAACGCCGTGACCGGCGTGGGCGAGCCCTGGTAGACGTCCGGCGTCCAGCTGTGGAACGGCGCGATGCCTGCCTTGAACAGCAGCCCGACGAGGAGCAGCGCCAGGCCCGCGTAGAGGAGCACGTCGGACTTGGGCGAAGCCCCGGTCGGCAGGCCCTGCGTCGCTGCGCGGATCGCGGTCAGGTCAACGGAGTTGGCGTAGCCGTAGAGCAGCGCCAACCCGTAGAGGAAGAACGCCGAGGCGAACGCTCCGAGCAAGAAGTACTTCAGCGCGGCTTCCTGGGATAGCAGCCGGCGACGGCGCGATAGTCCGGCCATCAGATACAGCGGCAGGGACAGCACTTCGAGGGCGACGAACATCAGCAGCAGGTTGTTCGAAACCGGGAAGATCAGCATCCCGGAGACCGCGAACAGCAGCATCGGGAAGACCTCGGTCTGGGTCCGCTGAGTGGTCGCCAAGCGGCGGTCGTCGGCGGAGCCGACCACGACAGCCGCGGACGCCACGATCGGGCTGCCGACATCGACGCTGCGTTCGGCGACGAGCAGTACCGACATGATCGCGAGCAGCAGTATCGTCGCCTGCAGGAACAGGCCACTGCCGTCCACGGCGACAGCCCCGGACAGTGTCGTCAGGTTCTTTCCGTGCAGCATGACAACGGTGATCATCGCCGCGATCAGGCCACCGAGGCTGATCGCCAGCTGCGCCGTGTACCGCTCCGCGCGCGGCACCAGCGCTTCGGCGAGAACGCCGAGCATCGCCGCGCCGAGGATGATCAAAATCGGCGCGATCGCGTGGTAGGAGACCGACGGCGCGTGAATGGTGTTCACGCCGGAGACCATGAGGGCGCTCACTTGACTCCTCCGACGGCGGTGCCGAGCTTCGGTGCTGGGTCGGTCTGGTGGACGTTGGACAGCGTTGCCTTTACCGCCGGGTTGATGATGTCCAGGACCGGCTTGGGATAGATCCCCAGGAAAAGGATCATCGCGATCAGCGGAGCTACCGCCAGCACCTCGCGCGCGTTGAGGTCGCGGAACTTCGAGACTCTCTCGCTCACCCTTCCCTGGAACGTGCGCTGGTACACGTACAGCACGTAGATGGCTGCCAGGATGATCCCGGTGGTCGCGAGCACCGCCAGACCCTTGTGCCGAGTGAAGGTGCCGACCAGCACCAGGAACTCACTGACGAACGTGCTCATCCCGGGCAATGCGAGCGCCGAGAGCCCGGCGAGCAGGAAGAGCCCGGCGAGGATCGGAGTGACCTTCGCGGCGCCCCCGTAGTCCTCGACGTTACGGCTCTTGCCCCGGGCGATCAGCAGTCCCACGACGATGAACAGGGCGCCGGTGGACAGGCCATGGTTCACCATGTAAAGCACGGCCCCGGTACCGCCCTGGGTGGTGAAGGCGAAGATGCCCAGGCCGATGAAGCCGAAGTGCGCCACGGAGGTGTACGCGACCAGTCGCTTCATATCGCGCTGGCCGATGGCGAGGAACGCCGCGTACAGGATGCCGATCACGGACAGGATGAGGATCGTCGGTGCGAAGTATCTCGACGCGCCAGGGAACAGCGGCAGGCAGTAGCGCAAGAAGCCAAACGTGCCGACCTTGTCCAGGACGCCGACGAGCAGCGCAGCACCACCTGCCGGAGCCTCGGCGCCGGCATCGGGAAGCCAGGTGTGGAACGGCACCAGTGGCGCCTTGATCGCAAAGGCAATGAAGAAGCCGAGGAACAGCCACTTCTGCGTCGCGCCGTCAGGCACCTTACCGATGAGGTCGGCGAAGGCAAAGGTCCGCGACCCGGTGGTGACGTAAAGGCCGATGACCGAGGCGAGCATCAGCAGGCCGCCGACCAGGGAGTACAGGAAGAACTTCATCGCCGCGTACTGGCGCCGCGGACCGCCGAAGCTGCCGATGATGAAGTACATGGGTACGAGCATTGCTTCGAAGAACACGTAGAACAGGAAGACGTCGGTGGCGGTGAACACGCCGATCATGAAGAACTCGAGCAGCAGCAGCAGTCCGAAGTAGTTCTTCACGTTCCGCCGGTGGCCGCCGGGCGTGGGCGTCTCCTCGCTGCCGGAGCGGCTGTCCAGCGCGTTCCACGAGGAGAGTATGACGGCGGGCACGAGGACGACGGCCATCAGGACAAGTACGAGGGCTATGCCGTCAACGCCGAAGGCGATGTGCACGCCGAGGGCTTTGATCCACCGCCAGCTGCTGGTGAACTGGAACCGGGCCGAGTTCGCTCCGGTCTTGAACGCGAATGCCACCGCGACCGTGTACACGACGACGATGAGGGAGACGGCCAAGCTGATCTGCTTGGCAAGTTTGGCCTGCGACTCCTTCAGCGAGAAGACGGCCAGCGATCCGGCGAGCGGTATCAGTACCAGGGCTACCAGCGTGTAGTCGTGGCTCACTGGAATCTCACCGCGAGCATCACGGCCACGACGGCGACGGTGCCACCGAGCATCGACAGGGCATACGTGCGGACGAATCCGGTCTGGCTACGCCGCAAACGCGCTGATCCGCCGCCGAAGGCGGCACCCAGCCCATTCACCGCCCCGTCGACTCCCCGGTTGTCGAAGTAGACCAGCGCTCGACTCAGCCACTGCCCAGGGCGCATCAGCACCGCCTCGTTGAAGGCGTCGGCGAACAGGTTGCGCCGCGTCGCGATGGTCACCGGGGACCCGATCGGAACCTGAACCGGTACCGGCTTGCGGCCGAAGGCCACCCACGCCCCGAACACACCGAACCCGACGACGATCAGGGTCAGGATCGCCAGGACCACGGGAGACACGGTGTGCACGCCCTCCTTGATGCTCGGACCCACTGAGGGAGTCAACCAGTGCTGGATACCTCCCCCGAAAATCAGGACGTATCCGCCGACGAGCGACAGAGCGCCCAGCACGATCATCGGCATCGTCATCGACCGTGGTGCCTCGTGGGGGTGGACGTCGTCCTCCCAACGGCGCTCGCCATGGAATGTCATGACAACGGCACGAGTCATGTAGAAGGCGGTGAGGCCGGCGCCGGCGAGCGCGCAGATACCGAGGATCCAGCCCGTGGCGCCACCCTTGTCCAGCGCTGCCTCGATGATCTTGTCCTTGGTCCAGAAGCCCGTCGCGAACGGGAAGCCGATGATCGCGAGATAGCCGCAGATGAAGACGCGGTAGGTGATCGGCATGACTTTCCGGAGCCCCCCGAAGCGGCGCATGTCGATGCGATCGTTCATCGCGTGCATGACCGAGCCGGCGGACAGGAACAAGGCAGCCTTGAAGAAGCCATGACCGACGAGATGGATGATGCCGATGGCGTAGACGCCGTTGCCGAGACCAACGGCCAGGAACATGTAACCGATCTGGCTGACGGTCGAATATGCCAGGACCCGCTTTAGGTCATCCTGGCCGCAACCGCAGATACACCCGTACAGCAAGGTGATCGCACCAACGATGACGACAACGGTTCGGGCGGCCTGGGAGTGGTCATAGATCACGGCAGAGCGCGCGATCAAGTAGACACCCGCGGTCACCATGGTCGCCGCGTGAATAAGCGCCGAGACCGGGGTCGGGCCCTCCATGGCGTCGGGCAGCCAGGTCTGCAACGGGAACTGGCCGGACTTTCCGCACGCGCCCAGCAACAGCATCAATCCGATTGCCGTCGCCACGCCCGCCGTGAAGTGGGCGTGACCGAAGAGAACGTCGGCATAGGACGTGCTGCCGAAATAGGCGAACATCAGCATGATCGCGATGGACAGGCCCACGTCGCCTACCCGGTTGGCGAAGAACGCCTTGTTGCCCGCGGTCGCTGCAATATCTCTGGTGAAGTAGTACGAGATGAGCAGGTACGACGCGAGGCCGACACCTTCCCAGCCGACGTACATCACCAGGTAGCTGTTGGCCAGCACGAGCAGCAGCATGACGGCGACAAAGAAATTGAAGTAGCCGAAGAACCGGCGGCGCCCCTCGTCGTGCGCCATGTAGCCGACCGCGTAGATGTGGATCAGGGAACCGACACCCGTGATCAACAGCACGAACACCATCGACAGCGGGTCGATCAGCAGCCCGGCATCGACCTTGAAGCTGCCGACGGCAATCCACGAGAACAGGCGCAGGTTGATCTCGCGGTTCTGTTCACCCTTGACGGAGAAGAACAGCATGGCCGCGTAGACGAACAGGACGATAGGGACGGCCGCACCGAGGTACGGGCCCCATTTGTCGCCACGGCGACCGACGAGCAGCAGCACCGCCGCCGAGATCAGCGGCAGTGCGACGAGCAGCCACGCGGCAGACTGGATTCCGTGAGCAGTGGTCACAAAGGCCTCAGTACTTCAGGAGGTTGGAGTCGTCTACCGACGCCGACCTCCGGGTTCGGAAGATGGACATGATGATCGCGAGGCCGACCACGACTTCAGCGGCGGCCACCACCATGACGAAGAAGGCGATGACCTGCCCGTCGAGCGAGCCGTTGATCCGGGAGAACGTCACGAGGCTGAGGTTCACCGCGTTCAGCATCAGCTCGATGCACATGAACACCACGATGGCGTTGCGGCGAACCAGCACGCCGACCGCTCCGATGGTGAACAGCGCGGCACTGAGAACCAGGTAGTAGGTAGGTGTCATCGGAGGTCCTCGGGGCTTTCCAGTGCCGGTCGATTGATGCCGCCCGGAGTCGACGCCATGACCGACTCGGTCGAGATCGAGCCGTCCGGAAGCAGCGCGGGGGTGCCGATGGCGTTGCCCGATGCCAGCACGCCGGGACCGGGCAACGGCTGCGGCCGTCCGGAGCGGATGCGCTCGCGCGCGATGATCTTCTGAGTGCGGCGCGGCCCTTCGCGCTCGACATGGGCAAGGATCATCGCACCGACGGCCGCGACGATCAGCAGAGCCGACGTGAGCTCGAAGGCGAACAGGTACTTCGTGAACACCAGCGTCGCGATGCTGTTGACGTTCTGACCGCTGGCATTAGGGGTGTCGAGGTTCACCGGCTTCGAGCCGTTGAAGGCTCTGCCCACCGAGATGGCGACCAGCAGTGCGAAACCGATCCCGAACAGGGCCGCCGCCCACCGCTGCCCGCGCAGTGTCTCGATCAACGAGTCGGAGGCGTCACGCCCCACGAGCATGAGCACGAAGAGGAAGAGGATCATGATGGCGCCGGTGTAGACAATGATCTGAACCAGGCCCAGGAACGGGCCTTGTTCGATCAGGTAGAACGTGCCGAGCGAGCCCATCGTCGCGACGAGGGAAAGGGCGGAGTGCACGGCATTACGCAGCAGCACCATCCCGATCGCGCCGGCCAGGGAGATCGGCCCGAGGACCCAGAAGGCGATCGCCTCACCCAAGGGCACCTGGCCGTTGGTGAGCTGTCCGGCAGCGAGCTGTCCGGCAGCGAGCCCGGCGCTCATCCGTGGTGCCTTCCGACTTCGATGGCGATGCCCGTGATCGGGCGCCCAGCCACGTTGGCCGTGCTCTGCGGTGCACCCTGCGCGAGCGGCGCCTGGGACTCGACGGTGTAGTAGTCCTTCTCGTCATCGCCGAGCCGCATCGGATGTGGCGGAGCCTCCATACCCGGCAGCAGCGGCGCCATCAGCTGTTCCTTGGTGTAGATGAGGTCCTGGCGGTTGTCGAGCGCGAGTTCGTATTCATTGCTCATCGTCAGCGACCGCGTGGGGCAGGCCTCGATGCACAGACCGCAGAAGATGCATCGCAGGTAGTTGATCTGGTAGACGGCCCCGTACCGTTCACCCGGCGAGTAGCGCTGCTCGTCGGTGTTGTCAGCGCCCTCGACGTAGATCGCATCGGCAGGGCACGCCCACGCGCACAGCTCGCAGCCGACACATTTCTCCAGGCCGTCCGGGTGGCGATTGAGGACGTGCCGGCCGTGATACCTCGGTGCAGGCGGGTAGAAGTCGAACGGGTACTGCTCGGTGTACACCTTCTTGAACATCGTCGAGAACGTCAATCCGAAGCCTTTGGCGAAGCCGACGAGGCTGCCGGCGGGCGCGTTCGTCTGCTCAGTCATCGGTGTCTGCTCCACTGTGGGGTGATTGATCGGGTGGTTGGTGAGATGGCTCGTGGGCCGGTGCGATCGGCGCCGCTCGCACGGCAGCGGTGACCAAGCGTCTCGGGCTGGGCACGACCAGGTCCATCGGCGGGATCGGGAAGGTCGGCGTGCGTTCGGCCTCTTCCTCCTCGTCGTCGAGCAGCTCGCCCGCGCGGCGGCTGCTCACGCTGTCGTAGATCATCAGCGCGGGCACAACGACGAGCAGCAGGACGATCGCCAAGGGAACGCCGGTCGCCTTCCAACTCGGCCAACCGCGATCGCGCAGCACGTGGATCGATGTGACCGCCAGGATCCAGACCAGGTTTATCGGGATGAGGACCTTCCACCCCAAGTGCATGAATTGGTCGTAGCGCAGCCGAGGCAGCGTTCCCCGCAGCCAGACAAAGACAAAGATAATCGCCACGACTTTGCCGACGAACCAGAGGAACGGCCACCACCCGGCGTTCGCGCCGTGCCACAACGACAGTGGACATGGGGCCCGCCAGCCGCCGAGGAACAACGTCGTTGCCAGAGCCGAAACGGTGACCATGTTGATGTACTCGGCCAGGAAGAACATGGCGAACTTGAACGAGGAGTACTCGGTGTGGAAGCCACCCACGAGTTCGGACTCGGCTTCGGGCAGGTCGAACGGGGCTCGGTTCGTCTCGCCCACGACGGCAACGGCGTAGATGCAGAACGACACGAACAGCGGAACTACGTTCCACAGATGGTTCTGCGCAGCGACGATCCCTGAGGTCGACATCGTGTTTGAGAACAGGAACACGGCCACCATGGACAGGCCCATCGCGACCTCGTAGGAGATCATCTGGGCTGCCGAGCGCAGGCCACCGAGGAGCGGGTAAGTAGATCCGGACGCCCAGCCGGACAGCACGATGCCGTACACGCCAAGGGCCGAACACGCGAATACGACGAGCACACCAACAGGCAGGTCGGTCAGCTGCAGGGCCGTCCGGTGTCCGAACATCGACACCTGCGGCCCGAATGGGATCACCGAGAAGGCAACGAAAGCCGGCGTCGCGGACAGGATCGGGGCGAGAAAGTAGATCGGCTTGTCGGCCAGCAGGGGGATGACTTCCTCTTTGAAGGCGAGCTTGACGCCGTCAGCCAGTGACTGCAGCGTGCCCCAGGGCCCGACCCGGTTCGGCCCGATGCGATTCTGCATGCGGCCGACGACCTTGCGCTCGAAGACGATGGAGAACAGCGTCATGACGACGAGGAACGCGAAGACGCCGACGACCTTGATCAGGGTCAACCAGATGGGTTGATCGCCGAACCCGGCAAGATTCTGGGACGTTGCGAGAACGGAACTCACCGGTCACCTCCCTCGACGCCGACGACCGCAGGCGCGTCCGACCTGGTCAACCGCACGAGCGTGCCCGAACCGGCGCGCAGCGTCGCCCGCACCGCGCATCCGCGGGCGTTCGTGGGCAGCCAGACCACCCCGTCGGCGATATCACCGACCACGGCGGGAAGCATCAGGGCGCCGTGCTCGGTGGACACCCCTACGAACTCGCCGTCTTCGACTCCCACGGCCGCCGCCGTGGCGGCGCTGATGATGGCGCGGGCCGGCTTCGCGGTGCCCGCGAGGTACTCGTCTCCGTCCTGCATGCGACCGCCGTCGATCAATTCAGGCCATGTTGCGAGCAGGGCATAACCGGCCGCGGGAACGTCGACGGGTGCCGCCGCGCCGGGTGCGAGC
>JALYIL010000178.1 GCA_030775825.1 Actinomycetota bacterium | reverse complement strand
CCCCCAGCCGGTGGCTACGCAACGCCTCCCCCAGCCGGCGGCTACGCAACGCCTCCCCCAGCCGGTGGCTACGCAACGCCAGCGCCCGGCGCCGGGTACGCGCCGCCGTCGATGGGAGGTAGAGGAGCGTTCGATCCGAAGACTGTCAGCCCGCTCGACTGGGGCATCCTCGCGGTCGGCTTCCTAACCTTGATCTTCTCGTTTTTCGGCTTCTACACGGCATCGGCCAGCGGTGGCGGGTTCGGCCGGGCGTCGGCGAGCGCGAGCGCATGGCACGAGATCTTCGGCGGCGGCTTCTTCGGTTGGGCCGCGATGATCCTCGGAGTCATCGGAACGATCGGGTTGGTTCTGACGCTCTTCTCGCCACAGACTCACCTGCCATTGCCCGGGCGCAGCATCGCGCTACTCGGATTCGCCCTGGGATTGCTTTTCGAGATCCTGGCGATCTTCATCCATCCGAAGTTCTTTCACCAGAGCGCCAACATCGGCGGCATCCACTACAGCGCCAGCTTCGGGCACGGAGTCACTTTTTGGATCAGCTTGATCCTGCTCGCGGTGGGTACCGTTCTCTCGCTGATTCGCGCACAGCAGACCAACACGCAATTGCCGGGCGCGCTCAACAACTTGCCGAAGATCGGGCGCTGACCAAGGACATCGGCCTGACGCAGGACGTCCGGAACGGAAGGAACCGGCCGACAAATCTCATCGGCGCGGGTGACGTCGGCGTGTCTGTACGGCTAGACCACGGTCATTTGCCAGCCTGAGACCCATGGCCGCCGTTCGTTCTGATCCCGCGCGTCGCAGTGTGGTGCCCGACGCAGGCGGCCGCCGTAGCGTTGTACCTGAGGCGGCCGGACGCTCGCTCTGGCTCGCGGCAGTCTGGACCGGAGTCGGCGCGGCAGCGGTATGCGCGACACTGGCCATCATCGCTGTCGCGATCTGCTGGCTGCCGGTATCCGGGGCGAGCGGCCGCTCGATGTCAGCCGTCCGTGCCGGCCTATTGACCTTTCTTGCCGCGCTGCACGGAGGCGTGACCGTCGACGGCACGAGCGCTCAATTCCTCCCGCTCGGCCTAACCGTGATCGTCGGCCTCACCGCGTGGCGAGCCGGAGCGGGACTAGGCGACGCCGCCACCTCGCTAGATGAGCAAGGCATCGGCCGTCTCGGCATTGCCGCACTTGCCCAAGCCGGTAGCTTCACCCTCGCCGCGCTTGTCGCGCTGCCGTTCGCTCACCTGGGCACGAGCCGCGCACCGATCCTCGGCGTCGCCCTCGCCGGTTTCCTCCTGTTCGCGGTTACCGGCGGGGTGGCATTCGCCCGGGCATCTGCCTTGGGGGACTGGATCAGCGGACAGTTGCCTGCCTTCCTACCTTCAGTCGCCCGTGCCGCAGGTGGCGCGGTAGCCGTGTACCTGGGGGCGGGCGCGTTCGTCGTCGCAGTGTCCCTGCTGACGCACCTGTCTCATGTTGAGGCGTTATCGCGCCAGGTGGGTGGCGGTTGGGGAGGCGTACCCATCGTGCTGCTGGGGATTCTGTCGGCACCCAACGCAGCTATCGCCGCCGCCTCCTACCTCATTGGGCCGGGTTTCGCCGTCGGCTCGGGCGCCCCGGTGAATGCGGTCACGACGACTCACGGCGTCGTGCCGGCGTTTCCGATCCTCGGCGCCCTGCCACAGGGACACGGCGCCACGGCCTTGATGTGGGCGGTCATTGCGGCCACTGCGGTCGTGGCCGGCGTCCTCGTCGCGCGATGTGCCGCCCACGCCGAGAGTTGGCAGGCCCGTGTCCGGGACCTCGGTGCATCGGCGGCCGTGGCAGCGGTGCTCATGTTCGTACTTGCGTGGCAGGGCGGTGGCGGAATCGGGGCCGGGCGGCTGAGCGTCCTCGGTGCCTCCCCGTGGCGGGTGGCGCTGTTTGTGGGGGCGCAGTTGACGCTCACCGCGAGCATCGCGCTCGCCTGCTCGGCCGCCTGGGCGCGGGGCCAACGGCGACGCAACGTGCGTGACGAGGAGATCGGCACGGTACTCGGCTGGTTGGCACGCAACGACTTCGACGCCAAGCCGACGGTGGCTGACGCCAAGCCGACGGTGGCGCGAGTGGCCAAGAGCACCCGTTCTGCCGAGCCGAACGAGAAGGACAAGCTCGCCGGGTAGGGTTTCCGGCGTGCCGGTCCGAGCTGTACGGATAGTCGTTCTCGCCTCGGGCAGCGGCAGCACATTGCAGGCAATCATCGAGGCCGCAGCGAAGCCCGGATTCGGCGGCGAGATCGTTGCGGCCGGCACCGACGTCAAGGGATGCCCGGCGATGGCGCGCGCGGAAGCGGCCGACCTGCCAACCTTCGCCGTTGCCTTGGGTGATTTCGATGACCGCGACGAATGGAACGCGGCGCTGGCCACCGCCATTGCCGAGCACCACCCGGACCTTGTCGTCCTCGCAGGGTTTATGCGCATCCTGTCGCCCGCTGTCGTCCAGCGGTTCCGGATAGTCAACACCCATCCGGCGATGCTGCCCGCGTTCCCAGGTGGGCACGCGATCCGTGACGCGTTGGCCGCCGGGGTAAGCAAGACCGGCGTGACCGTCCACTGGGTGGACGAGGGTGTCGATACGGGGCCGATCATCGCGCAGGCCGAGGTTGTCATCGAGCCTGGCGAGGACGAGCAGTCACTGCGCCGGCGCATCCAGATCGTTGAGAAGCCCTTGTACGTCAACACAATCCGTCAGCTCTGCCAGGAGTTCGCATGACTCAGATCCCAATTCGGCGCGCGCTGGTCAGCGTGTACGACAAGACCGGCCTCGACGGGCTGGCCCGCGGGCTGCACGAGGCCGGTGTGGAGATCGTGTCCACTGGCTCGACGGCGGCGCGCATCCGCGAACTCGGGATTCCGGTTACGCCGGTGGATGAGCTGACCGGCTTCCCCGAGATCCTGGGCGGCCGGGTAAAGACACTTCACCCCCACGTCCATGCGGGCCTGCTCGCGGACCAGAGCGATCCGGCCCACGTGGCGACGATCGACCAACTCGGTATCGCGGCGTTTCAGCTGCTCGTGGTGAACCTGTACCCGTTTCGCGAGACGGTAGCCAGCGGCGCGGCTCCGCCGGAGATCATCGAACAGATCGACATCGGCGGACCGGCGATGGTGCGAGCGAGCGCAAAGAACCACGGCTCCCTGGCGGTTGTCGTGGATCCGGCGAGCTACGACGACGTCCTGCGGGCCGCCACCGAGGGCGGCTTCGACCTCGGCGCCCGCCAGCGGCTGGCCGTCGCGGCGTTCCGGCATACCGCCGCCTACGACATCGCGGTGGCATCGTGGCTCGGCAGCGCCGTCGCCCCCGATGACGTGGTCGCCGGCGAGCCGAGCGGCTTTCCGGGCTGGGTGGCCGCGTCCTGGGAGCGCGCGGCGGTGCTGCGTTACGGCGAGAACCCGCATCAGTCGGCCGCGTTGTACATCTCCCCGACAAGCGCCGGACTGGCTCAGGCCGAGCAGCTCGCTGGCAAGGAGATGAGCTACAACAACTATGTCGACGCCGACGCCGCCAGGCGAGCGGCCTACGACTTCAGCGAGCCGTGCGTCGCCATCATCAAACACGCAAACCCATGCGGGATCGCGATCGGCGAGGACATCGCCGAGGCACATCGCAAAGCACATGCATCCGACCCGGTGAGCGCGTACGGCGGCGTGGTCGCCACCAACCGCCCGGTCACGCTCGCGCTGGCTCAACAGCTTGCGGACATCTTCACCGAGGTGATCGTCACGCCGTCCTTCGATGAGGACGCGCTCGAATCCCTGCGCACGAAGAAGAATCTCCGCCTGCTGGTCGCGTCGGCTCCCGTTGAAGGCCCGGCCGTCGAGATGCGCCCGATCAGCGGCGGGCTGCTGTTGCAACGCGCCGACCGGCTCGACGCGCCCGGCGATGATCCAGCCACGTGGGCCCTCGTAGCCGGCGAGCCAGCTGGCCCGTCGACGTTCGCGGACCTCGCGTTCGCATGGCGAGCGGTTCGAGCCGTGAAGTCGAACGCGATCCTGCTCGCGCGCCAAGGCGCCACGGTCGGCGTGGGCATGGGCCAGGTGAACCGCGTCGACTCGTGCCGCCTGGCCGTCGAGCGGGCTGGCGAACGGGTGGCCGGGTCGGTGGCCGCCTCAGATGCATTCTTTCCCTTCCCGGATGGGCTCCAAGTGTTGCTTGACGCCGGGGTTCGCGCCGTCGTCCAGCCGGGAGGCTCGATTCGCGACACCGATGCGATCGATGTGGCAACCGCGGCTGGTGCCACGATGTACTTCACCGGCTCGCGTCACTTCGCCCACTGAGCCACAACCGCTGACCTGGCAGGATTGCGGACGTGACAGCGATCATTCTCGACGGCAAGGCCACCTTGGCGGCGATCAAGTCCGAACTCAAACTACGGGTTGATGCGCTGGCCGATGTCGGTGTGGTTCCCGGGCTGGGCACGGTGCTCGTCGGCGACGATCCCGCGAGCCGCTGGTACGTGCGGGCCAAGCACAAGGACTGCGCCGAGATCGGAGTGGCGAGCATCCAGCGGGAGTTGCCAGCCACGAGCACACAGGCCGAGGTCGAAGCCGTGGTTGCCGAGCTCAACGCCGACGCTGCGTGCACCGCATTCCTGGTACAGCAACCCACCGGCTTGGACGAGTTCGCCATCCTCGCGGCAGTCGACCCGACGAAGGACGTCGACGGGCTCCATCCGATGAATCTCGGGTGGCTGGTGCTGGGCAAGCCCGCGCCGTTGCCCTGCACGCCCACCGGAATCATCGAACTATTGCGGCGCTACGACGTGCCGATCGCTGGTGCGAACGTCGTGGTCGTGGGACGCGGAATCACCGTCGGGCGACCGCTTGCCCTGATGCTCACCCGCCGCGGGGAGAACGCCACGGTGACGGTCTGCCACACGGCGACCCGCGACCTGGCAGCGCACGTCCGGCAGGCTGACATCGTCGTCGCTGCCGCGGGATCGGCAGGTTTGATCACGGCGGACATGATCAAACGTGGCGCTGCCGTCCTGGACGCCGGGGTGAGCCGGGTCGACGGCAAGGTCGCCGGCGATGTGCGCCGCGACGTCGCTGACGTGGCCGGCTACCTGTCCCCGAACCCGGGCGGGATCGGTCCGATGACGCGCGCGATGCTGTTGACCAATCTCGTCGACGCAGCCGAACGAGCTGCTGCCGCTCCCCGGCCGGGGTGATCGTGCCGCTCGCGTTGCGTCGTCGAATCAAGGCTCAGGCGCCCTTCCTGGCCGTGGTTGCCGTGGTTGCCGCGATGTTCGTGTACCTGACGATCGACCCGGGCCACTGGGTCCGTGGCACGGCGGGCATCGCCATCGCGATGCTGCTCGCGGCCGTTCTCCGGCTGGTACTTCCAGGGGCGCGCGCCGGGATGCTCGCCGTTCGCGGCAGATGGTGGGACGCGCTGTGCTACGTCCTGCTCGGTGCGCTGATCCTCTTCGCCGACCTCCGCCTGAGGTATTGACTTCGACGCCGACTAGCCTGGTCGGCAGCCAAATCTGGATGGCTAGCCGCGTTTCGGCGGCACGACACGACACGATCGAGTCAGAGGAGAAGTCATGTCCGAGTCCGCTCGCCGCGGCAAGGTCACCGTCGTCGGTGCCGGTTTCTACGGCTCGACCACCGCGCAGCGCCTGGCAGAGTACGACGTCTTCGAGACCGTCGTGCTCACTGACATAGTCGAAGGTAGGCCTGAGGGCCTCGCGCTGGACCTCAACCAGTCACGTCCGATCGAGGGTTTCGAGACGACTGTGGTCGGATCAACCACCGCGGCCGACGGGACCGGCTGGGACGCCACCGCCGATTCCGACGTCGTGGTCATCACGGCCGGCCTACCCCGTAAGCCCGGCATGAGCCGAATGGACTTGCTCGAAGTCAATGCGAGGATCGTTCGCGGCGTGGCTGAGAACGTCGCGAAGTACTCGCCAGAAGCCGTGATCATCATCGTCTCGAACCCGCTTGACGAGATGACGGCGCTGGCCCAGCTGGCGTCCCAGTTCCCCCGCAACCGTGTCTTCGGACAGGCTGGCGTACTCGACACCGCTCGGTTCACCAACAACGTTGCGACGACGCTGGGCGTACCGGTGAGCTCGGTGCGCACCCTGACGCTGGGCTCGCACGGCGACACCATGGTGCCGGTTGCCTCGGCGTGCTTCGTGGACGGCAAGCCGCTGGCCGACGTCCTGGATGCCTCGACAATCGAGGAGTTGGTAACCCGCACCCGCAACGGCGGCGCCGAGGTCGTCGCGCTTCTGAAGACGGGCTCGGCCTACTACGCCCCGTCCGCCGCTGCCGCGCGCATGGCGAGAGCGGTCATCGAGGACTCGGGCGCGGTGATCCCGGTGTGCGCGTGGGTCGACGGTGAGTACGGAATCTCAGGCGTGTACCTCGGTGTGGAAGCCGAGATCGGTCGCGAGGGCGTCAAGCGAGTCGTCGAGCGAGACCTCACCGAACCCGAGCTGGCAGGGCTCAAGGCCGCAGCCGACGCGGTCCGCGCCAAGCAGGCCGACGTCGCGGATCTCTAACCGGCTAGGTTTGGCCGACGGATAGGTGGCGCAACGCCGCCAGGTCGCCCGGCGCGCCCCGTTCGGCCAGGTGGGCTGCGACCGCCCGCCGGTGCTCGTCGTCGACATTGCCGCCGTACTTGAACTTCGCGCGGACCTCGTCAACGACCAGCCGAAGTCCCCGGATCCCGGCTAGGCGGCGGCCGTGCTCGAGTGGGTCAGCGGCGTTACTGCCTGGTTCGGTGACGGCGAGCTGCTCGCGCAGGATGGCGGCCTTGGCCGAATCATCGTCGATGACTTCGGCCGTCGCGATGAACTGGACCGCCCCGTAGTACGTGGTGGGGATACCGAGGCGGGGGTCCTCGTCGTCGATCGCCTTCCATGCCGCCGGAATGTAGGACCAGTCGCCGGCGACGCTCAACAGCACGCGCGGGTTCTCCTCCAGCGCCGCCCAGATCGGATTCGGGCGGGCCAGGTGGAGGAGGACCAGGTCGGCGGAGGGGAGCGCGTACTGGGTGGGGACCACGACGGGTACGTCCCGCCCGCGCCCGCCCGCGACTAGGTGCCCGAAGCCCTGCGCGCGGGCGAAACGCAGCCATTGGTCGGTCGAGGAGCTGGCATCCCAGGGATGGATCAGCACGTGCACACGTCCCTCCTGGCCTGCGCGGCCGGCGGCCACATCAGTCGAACTCACCCAGCACGGCCGAGCGAAGCACATCCAGCCCAACGCTGCCGATGTCGAGGGCCACGCGGTGAAACGCCTTCAGATCAAAGGCGGCGCCGAGCCGGGCCCGGGCATCCTCGCGCAGCTGCAACCACAACCTCTCGCCGATCTTGTACGACGGCGCCTGCCCCGGCCAACCCAGATATCGGTCGAGCTCGAAACGGCGAACGCCTGCTGAGCTCGACACGTTAGCCGCGAGGAAATTCCACGCCTTGTCGTAATCCCACGCCCCGCCGCCGCTCGCCTCCGGTGCCGGGAACTCGCAGTGGATACCGATGTCCAACACGACCCGTGCCGCCCGGAAAGCCTGGCTGTCCAGCATCCCGAGTAGATCCGCGGGATCCTGCAGGAACCCGAGATCGGCCATCAAACGCTCGGCATAGAGCGCCCATCCCTCGCCGTGCCCGCTCACCCAGGACGCCAGGCGTCGCCAGCGATTGAGCAGGTTGCTGCGGTAGATCGTCTGGGCGATCTGGAGGTGATGCCCCGGTACCCCCTCGTGGTAGACGGTGCTCAGCTCACGCCACGTCGCGAACTCCGTTTCTCCTTTCGGGACCGACCACCACATCCGTCCCGGCCGGGTGATCAGGTCTTCGCTGGGGCCGGTGTAGTAGATGCCGCCCTGCTGGGTCGGCGCGATGCGGCACTCCAGCGTCTGGATGGCCGAGGGGATGTCGAAGTGGACATCTGCGAGGGCGGCGATGGCCGCGTCGGACTTGGCCTGCATCCACACCCGCAGGGATTCTGTTCCGTGGAGCTTGCGGCGGGTGTCGGCGTCGAGGTGGTCCATCGCGGCCCGGACGGATGCGCCGGGCACGATCTGCTCGGCCGCTTTCTGCATGAGAGCACGAATTCGGGCAAGTTCAACCTGACCCCATGCGTAAGTCTCCTCGAGGTCAATGCGTGCCCCGAGGAACGAGCGCGAGTACAGGCCGTAAAGCTCGCGACCGATGGCGTCGGCC
The DNA here is from genome assembly GCA_030775825.1 of Actinomycetota bacterium. Taxonomy (GTDB): domain Bacteria; phylum Actinomycetota; class Actinomycetes; order Mycobacteriales; family Jatrophihabitantaceae; genus JALYIL01. Next base: position 30,772 of record JALYIL010000178.1, on the reverse strand, counting down.
TCGGGCGCCGCAGGCATCAGCTCCTCGCCGAGGAAGCGCGCCAGTCTGGCGTAACCGTCTGAGGCGTGCTGTGCGGCCACCGCCAGGTCCGCCCGCAGGGCGGCCGGAATCTCGCCGTGACCCTCGAGTGCGGCTGTCCGCGCGAAGTTCGCGAAGAAGCCCTCGGGGCCGACGTTGTCGTTGCTCTGCGCGATACCAGCGCTCACCTGTCGCCTCGCGACGACATCACCGCGCTTAGCGGCGAAGCGCAGGGACTCGACGTAGCCGTCCACCGCGTCCGGCACGGCTCGTAGCCGCGTGGCGACCGTCTCCCAATCCTCGAGCGTGGCGAGCGGCATCAGATCGAAGGTGTCGCGAATGTTCTGCAACGGTGACGCGATGTTCTTCAGGTCCGACTCCTCGACACCGGCAGCGCGGAGTTCCTCGCGCACTCCGAGTTCCTCCCGAAGAGCCGCAACCGTGATGCGGTCGTTGGCGTCCACCGGTACAGCAGACTCCAGCGCCGACAAGGTATGCCGACGCAGCTCGGAAACCGAGGCATACCACTCGGGGGTGAGCGCGGGCAGCCGGTCGTCGTGCCCGGGGATGCCGAAATAGGTGGCGACGGACGGGTCGAGGACAGCCCAGTCATCCAGGTACGAGTCAGCGACGGTATCCACGGCGGTGGGGATGCGGGTGCCGGTCATGCCAAGCAGACTATGACGGGCCCCAGGGCGGGCGTGACCGGAATTTCCGACGAGATATCTTGATACCAAGAGAACGTCACGGCTGGAGGTCGTATCGCATGTCCAAGATCAAGGTACAAGGGACGGTCGTCGAGCTCGACGGCGACGAGATGACCCGCATCATCTGGCAGTTCATCAAGGACAAGCTGATCATCCCCTACCTCGATGTCGACCTCGAGTACTACGACCTCGGCATCGAGCACCGTGATGCGACCGACGACCAGGTCACGATCGATGCCGCCAACGCCATCAAGCGTCACGGCGTGGGCGTCAAGTGCGCGACGATCACCCCCGACGAGGCCCGGGTCGAGGAATTCGGCCTGAAGAAGATGTGGAAATCACCGAACGGGACGATCCGCAACATTCTCGGCGGCGTGATCTTCCGCGAACCCATCGTGATGGACAACGTGCCTCGGCTGGTTCCGGGCTGGACGAAGCCGATCATCATCGGGCGCCACGCGTTCGGTGACCAGTACCGTGCCACGGATCTGGTGGTGCCCGGCGAAGGCACCCTTACCCTGACCTTCACCCCGAAGGATGGCAGCGAGCCGACCGAACTGAACGTCTTCGAGTTCCCGGGTGGCGGCGTCGCGCTGGCCATGTACAACCTGGACGCATCGATACGAGATTTCGCGCGGGCATCGCTGCGGTACGGACTCGACCGCGGCCTGCCGGTGTACCTGTCGACGAAGAACACCATCCTCAAGGCCTACGACGGCCGCTTCAAGGACCTGTTTGCCGAGGTGTTCGAGGCCGAGTTCAAGGCCGACTTCGAGGCGGCGGGGATCACTTACGAGCATCGCCTGATCGACGACATGGTCGCCGCGGCCCTGAAGTGGGAGGGCGGCTACGTCTGGGCGTGCAAGAACTACGACGGCGACGTTCAATCTGACACCGTCGCGCAGGGCTTCGGCTCTCTCGGCCTGATGACTTCTGTGTTGATGACCCCGGACGGAAAGACGGTAGAGGCCGAGGCGGCGCACGGAACCGTCACCCGGCACTATCGCCAGCACCAGCAGGGCAAGCCCACCTCGACGAATCCCATTGCCTCGATCTTCGCGTGGACGCAGGGTCTGTCGGCGCGCGGTCGCATGGACGGCACGCCAGAGGTGACCCGCTTCGCCGAGACGCTGGAGCGGGTATGCGTGGACACGGTCGAGGGTGGCCAGATGACCAAAGACCTCGCCCTACTGATCGGCCCGGACGCGCCATGGCTGACCACCGAGGCCTTCCTTGACGCGATTGATGTCAACCTGCACGGCGCAATGGCCTGATTGCCGACATATTCGGGCCAGTGACCGGCAATGTGTGATTCTGGTCACGTATGACCGCGCGTTACGGATTGCTTGCCGATAGGTAGCTTCCAGATGTCGGGCCAAAGAGGGGCCAGGCTTGTGCTGGCCCAGGAGGGGCGCCGCAGCCGAGGAGGCAGCATGCTGGCGTGTGAGCGGCACGGATCCGGTGAGCCCCTCGTCCTGGTCCATGGAGTCACGCACCGGCGCCAGGCCTGGTACCCAGTACTGGACCGGCTGGCCGAGCAGCGCGAGGTCATCCTCGTCGACCTGCCCGGGCACGGCGAGTCGGATGCGTTCGTCACCGGCGGCCTGCCCGTCGAGGAGGCAATGCGTCGCGACTTCCGGCAGTTCCTTAGCGACCAGCAGCTCGACCGCCCCCATGTTGCCGGCAACTCCCTCGGTGGGAGGGTCGCGCTCGAAGCCGGCGCGGCTGGAGACGCGAGAAGCGTCACCGCCTTGTCGCCAGCCGGGTTCTGGAGCAACGAGGCCGCGTTCGCCTATACCCGGGGGCTGTTCACTTGTGCTGCGAGGATGACCGAGCGCCTCGGTCCGCGGGCCGACCTGCTCGCGCGCACCCGCGCGGGACGAACGTTCATGTACGGCTCGCTCATGGCTCATCCGGGCCGGGTCTCGCCCGACCAGGCCCTGGGTGACATTCGCGCCTTCGTGCGGGCCCGCCCGGCGCTGTGCGAGCTGCTCTCGGCCGCGAGCCCGTTCTCGGCCACCGTCGCGGCGGACGTCCCGATCACCATCGCGTGGGCAGCTCGCGACCTGGTGCTTCCCCCGTGGCAGGCCGAGGTCGCGAAGCGAGTGCTGCCGCAGGCTGAGCACATCATGATGCGCGGTGTGGGTCACGTTCCGATGTATGACGATCCGGACTATGTCGCCGCCGTGCTCCTGCGCGGGAGCGCTCCGACGGCGGTGGTGTCGCAGCTGACGCCGAGCCAAACCCGCATGGGGAGCACTGAGCGCTCTGCGCGCACCGACAGCAAGGCCGCGGCGGCCACCGCGTAGCGATCGCTACGGCGTCAGGCCGCCGCGCCTGTCGCCGCAGCGGTGTGTCGCCAGGTTCGTACACTCAGCACTGTGGCCGCTCACACGCTGCTCAATATCGGCATCGTGCTGCTGCTGATCGCCATCGAAGGTGTCTTCGTCGCGGCCGAGATTGCCCTCGTCTCGTTGCGCGACGGCCAAGTTCGGGCGCTGTCCGAGACTGGCCGGCGGGGCGCGGCAGTGGCACGCCTCACCAGCGACCCCAACCGGTTCCTGGCCGCGGTGCAGATCGGGGTGACGTCCACGGCGCTGCTCTCGAGCGCCTTCGGCGCTGTCACACTGTCCTCGGAGGCCAAGAACTTTCTCGTCCGCCATGGCTGGAGCAAGGGGCTCGCGGGCGCTACCGGCATCATCGGCGTCACCCTGATCATCTCGTTCGTCACGCTGGTCATCGGTGAGCTGGCACCCAAACGTCTTGCTTTGCAACGTGCCGAAGCGGCGGCGCGGCTGTTTGCGCCGCCGCTTGATCGCGTCGCTCGCTTCTTCCGACCCGTGATCTGGTTGCTGTCGAAGGCAACCAATGTCGTGGTTCGGCTGTTCGGTGGGGATCCGCGTGCCGCGCGCCAGCCCATCGGCGACGAGGAGCTTCGCGGCATCGTTGCCGCGCACGAGTCCCTTTCCTCAGACGAGAGGCGTCTGATCGATGACGTGTTCGCTGCCGGGGAGCGCTCGATCGACGAGATCATGGTCCCCCGCACTGAGGTGACCTTTCTCGACGCGGGGATGACCGTCACTCGTGCGGCCAAGTTCGCGGGTGAGTCCCCGCACTCCCGCTATCCGGTTGTCGGCCAGGGGCAGGACGACGTCGTCGGCTTCGTACACATCCGCGATCTGATTCTCGGCGAAGCTCGGAGTGACCGGGACCGGACGGTCGGCGACCTCGCGCGAGAGGTGAAACGGATGCCGGGCTCCAAACACGTGTTGGCCGCATTGTCCGAGATGCGCCGGGAGGGCCACCACCTCTCGATCGTGATCGACGAGTACGGCGGTACCGACGGCATCGTGACTCTGGAAGACCTCATCGAGGAGGTCATCGGCGACATCCGCGACGAATACGACGCTCCCGAAGGCGGCTCTCAGCACTTGGTCGATGGCGCGGTCGAGGTGGACGGCAAGGTCAACCTGGATGAACTGGCCGAAATCTCGGGACTCGAACTCCCAGAGGGGCCTTATACAACCGTCGGCGGCTACCTGATGGCTGCCGTCGGCCGGCTGCCGGAGCTGGGCGACCACGCCGAGTACGACGGCTTCCGGCTCGACGTGACCGAGGTCGATGGTCGACGTGCTGCGCGCATCAGGGTGACCCCGCCGCCGGAAACCGTCGACAGCCGGGGTGCCAGAATCGGACAACATGGCACCGAAAGCTGACGACCTGTCCGCCCGGCCGTCCCGGGTGCTCTCCGGCATCCAGCCGACTTCGGACTCATTCCATCTCGGCAACTATCTCGGCGCGCTCAAGCAATGGGTGGCCCTGCAGGACACGAACGACGCGTTCTACTGCGTCGTCGACCTCCACGCGATCTCGGCCGAGGCGCCGATACCGCAACAGCTGCGCCACCGCACGCGCTCCTCGGCCGCCCAGTTGATCGCCGCCGGCCTGGACCCCCAGCGATGCACCGTATTCGTGCAGAGCCAGGTCCCCCAACACACGCAGCTGTGCTGGGTGCTCGAGTGCCTCGCCGGGTTCGGCGAAGCGAGCCGAATGACCCAGTTCAAGGACAAGTCCGCCCGCGCCGGCAGCGATCATTACTCGGTGGGACTGTTCACGTATCCGGTGCTGCAGGCCGCCGACATCCTGCTCTACCAGGCAGATGCCGTGCCCGTAGGCGAAGATCAGCGCCAACACCTCGAGCTGACTCGCAATCTCGCGCAACGGTTCAATTCGCGTTACGGTGCCACCTTCACGGTGCCGGCGGCTTTCATTCCGCGGGGTGCCGCGAAGATCGTAGATCTGCAGGACCCGACCGCGAAGATGAGCAAGTCGCGCGGCGACGCGGGCACCGTGAACCTGCTCGACGAGCCATCGGTCATCGTGAAGAAGATCAAGCGCGCCGTGACCGATACCGACAGCGAGGTGCGCTACGACCCCGAGACCAAGCCGGGGATCTCTAACCTCCTGACGATCCTGTCCGCCGTGACCGATCGCGAAATGGGCCAGCTCGTGGGCGAGTTCGCCGGACGGGGTTATGGAGCCCTCAAGGCCGCCGTTGCTGACGCCGTCGTCGAGTTCGCCGAGCCGTTCGCCAAGCGCACGAACGCTCTGCTGGATGATCCCGATGAGTTGGACCGGATCCTTGCCGCCGGCGCCGACCGGGCGCGCGAGGTTGCTTCCGCGACTCTGTCTACGGCCTACGACCGCGTCGGCTTCCTGGCCGCGCCAGGACGCTGACGCATGCCCGAGCAGGTGACCGTGGGCGTCGCCATCGCCGTCCCGCAACCGCATGCGACCGTGCTCACGAACTGGCGGCGGCGCGTCGGAGACCCAGCTGCTGACCTCGTGTACCCGCACGTCACGTTGCTCCCCCCGACGCCGGTGCCGAAGCGCGAGATGCCGGCCATCCACGAGCACCTCAACGACGCGGCCTCCGGCGGTGTTCCGTTCGTGATCCACTTGGCCGGAACGGGGACGTTCCGCCCGACTTCGCCGGTCGTGTTCATCCAGATCGCGCGGGGGGTCTCCGACTGCGAACTGTTGGAAAAGGCGATTCGGGGCGGGCCACTGGATCGTGAGCTGGACTTTCCGTATCACCCCCACGTGACCGTCGCTCAGGACCTGGACGACGCGGCGCTCGACGACGCCTACGAGGGCTTGGCCGGTTTCGTCGCTCGCTTCCCGGTAAACAAGTTCGCCCTGTTCTCCAGAGACCATGACCGGAGTTGGCGATGGCACACCGAATTCGTCCTCGGCGGAGCACGGGGCGGGTGACGGCCTCGAAAGGCAACGTCTTGGGGCGGATCAGGGACTCCTCGGGCGCTCGGTGGGCGAGCCTCAAAAAACGGCACGCGAAGCTGCGCCACGTCGTTGCTGCGTGGAACCTCCTCAGCGAGAACCACGGCGGTCAGTTCGCCGCCGCGATCACCTACTTCAGCTTCCTCGCCCTGTTTCCGTTGCTGCTGCTCGCAGCCGCAGTCACCGGTTTCATTCTGCATGCACACCCAGCCGCGCAGCAGAGCCTGTTGAATCACATCACCGCGAACGTCCCAGGGGATCTCGGCAAGACACTGAAATCTTCCGTCAACACCGCGATCACCCAGCGCACAGGCGTCGGCATCGTCGGCTTGCTGGGCGTTTTCGTGAGCGGTCTGGGCTGGATCGGGAACCTGCGTGCAGCGATCAACGCGGTATGGGGAGCGACGCCGGTCAAGGACAACTTCTTCATCCTGAAGCTGAAGAACCTGCTCGTCCTCGTCGGCCTCGGCCTCGGTGTGCTCGTATCGCTGGGCCTCACCGCGGCGGGGACGGCGCTCACCGACCAGATCCTGCGGGTGCTCGGCCTGGACCACGTCGCCGGAGGCCGTACGTTGGTGACGGGCCTGGGGTTGCTGCTCGCGATCGTCGGTGACATCGCCATCTTCTGGTGGATGCTGGTGCGCCTGCCGGCGGTTCGGGTGGCGAACCGTGTCGGCCTGCAGGGCGCCATGCTGGCCGCCGTAGGCGTCGAGGTGCTCAAGGTCGTCGGGACGTACACGATCGCCGTGACCTCGCACAGCCCAACCGCTGGACCGTTCGCCGGCCTGGTTGCCGTGCTGGTGTGGATTCAGCTGGTGGCGCGTTACCTGCTGTTCTGCGCGGCGTGGACGGCCACGGCGTTAGTGACGCAGGCTCCTGCGCAGGCTCCGGCGCAATCGCCAGGACACCAGACCGACAGCGATGGCCCCGGCGATGAGCACCCAGACGGCCCAGTCCGTACCGTGTCTCGGTCCCAGTCCGAGCAGCTCAACTGACTTCAACCGTGGGGGCTGCGCCGCCGCCGACGGGCCGGGGACGGCGGCGGCCAGGTGTCCGATGGGCTTGGTGCCAGGCGGGAGTGCGAATCCCCAGTTCATCAGATCGGTGGCCTGCTGCCATTGATCGACCGGCCAGCGCTGCGCCCGCAGGAACACGACGCCCAGGCGCCGCCCGTGCCTTTCGATGGCGCCCACGAAGGTGTGCTGTGCCGCATCGGTGTATCCCGTCTTTGCGAACAGCGCCCCGCGTACTCCAGCCAGGAATTGCTGGTTCTGGTTGTGCAGGGTCACCGGCCCGTACCCGTTGATGCTTTGCCATGGAAGGGTGCCGGTCGGCTGGCGGGCGTAGGCGACGAAGCGGGGCTGGTCGGCGGCGGCTCGGAGAAAGATTGCCATGTCGTATGCGCTGGTGAGTTGCTGCCAGCCGTCCAGGCCACTAGGGGTCTGGACGAACGTGTCGTAGGCGCCGTCGGCCAGAGCGGTCCGGTTCATCAGGGCGACTGTGCGCTGGTATCCGCCGGCCGCATCTGCGAGCGCCGCCGCGGTGTCGTTACCGGAGACCAGCAGCAGGCCGGTGAACAGCTCGTCGACCGTGTAGACGCCGCCCGCGACCAGGCCCGCCGATGATCCTTCAGCGCGCGCCTGGAGGGCACTTACGGTGACCGTCCGGTTCCCAGCCAGCAAGGGGAGCAGGGTGATCGAAGTCAGGGTCTTCAAGATGCTCGCAGGTTGATAGCGGCCGTGCGGATCGCGCGCGGCGAGCAGGTCGCCGGAGTCGAGGTCGACGAGCACCCAAGCCTTCGCGGTGAGGCTCGCCGGTAGCGAAGGGGCATGCGGGGGGAGGGCCGGTAGTACCAGGGACCGACTGAGCAGGCCGGGACCTCCGACGGGTCGACCGTCCGGACCTATGCCGCCCAGCGGCGGGTGCGGGTCGGGGGCCTCGGGTGACTTGCCGCTGGAGGTGGGCGCTGGCGCCGCGGGCGGTACCGGCCGCGTCGCCGCAGCAGCCGGAAGCACCTGCAGCCCGACGAGCAGACAAGTGAGCGCGATTATCCGTCCCGTTCGGTGCCTCACGAAGCTGACCGTAGATCACGATCGGCAACTGGCTGTTCCGACGCGCAGACACTGGGCAACGTCAGGTCTTGCCAGACCTGCGCTGGCTCGATTGGCGCGCTGCGGGGCATTTCGGACGACCTGTTCGCCCGCCGCAACGATCCGGTGACAACCTGCGGCATTGCGTGATTTGGCTGCCCGGTTCGGGCTAGCGTGACGCGCACATCCGGACTTCCGCCACGCCCTCGAGCTGGGCGGGGAAATACCGGTTTCATCGGGGAACGAGGGGAGGCAGTCTTGCGCATCTCGCGTGGGATGAAGCTGGGAGTTGTCGCTGTCGCGGGCGTTGTGCTGCTCGCGTCGTGCAGTAGCAGCAAGAAGGGCGGATCGAGCGCCACCACGACCAGCGCGGCGAAGATCAGCATCAAGGTCGGGCTCGCGTACGACGTCGGTGGTCGCGGCGACAAGTCGTTCAACGATCTGGCCGCAGCTGGCCTGGCAAAGGCCCAGACCGACCTCAACATCCAGACCAAGGAGCTCTCCGCGGTCCAGGGCGAGAGCGATCAGGCGAAGGCGGACCGGCTGACGCTGCTTGCCACCAGCGGATACAACCCCATAGTTGCCGTGGGCTTCGCCTACGCCACCGCGCTCGGCAAGGTCGCGCCGAAGTACCCAAATATCAAGTTCGCGATCATCGACGATAACAGCATCACGGCGCCCAATGTCGAGGGTTTGCTCTTCCACGAGGAGCAGAGTTCGTTCCTCGTCGGTGCGGCGGCTGCGCAAGCGACGAAGAGCAAGATCGTCGGATTTATCGGCGGTGTGCAGACTCCGCTCATCCAGAAGTTCCAGGCCGGCTACGTCGCCGGCGTTCACGCGGTCGATCCCTCGATCAAGGTCAAGGTGTCCTACATCTCCATCGCTCCCGACTTCACCGGGTTCAATGACCCGGCCAAGGCAAAGGTCATCGCCGAGGGGCAGTACGACGCTGGTGCCGACGTGGTGTACCACGCTGCTGGCGGTTCTGGCAGCGGGCTGTTCCAGGCCGCCAAGGAGAAGAACAAGCTCGCGATCGGTGTCGACTCCGACCAGTACCAGTCTGCCCCGGCGGACGAGCAGCCCCTGATCCTTACCTCGGCGTTGAAGGGTGTGGACACCGCGGTCTTCAACTTCATCGAAAGCGATGCCAAGGGCATCTTCAAGGCGGGCTTTACCCGGTTCGGCTTGAAGGAGGGTGGCGTCGGATACTCAACGTCCAACCCCATCATCGATCCGTACAAGGCAAAGATCGATGCCTTCAAGGCTCAGATCATCGCCGGGACGCTCTCAGTACCGACGACGCCGTAGTTCCGGCGGCGCCGTAGCTCGTTGATGCGGGCGGCGAATTTGCCGGGAATCGACCACGGCCCGGGGCGCGCGGTATACCGTGCTCCCCGGGCTCTGTCGTTGTCGAAGAATGTATGCCGCTGTCACCATGTGATGCACTGTCCGAAACATCGCACCGGGAGCGTGCGTCATCGTTGCCGCCACTGAGTCCGAGACACCACCGCCGCCGTCGAGCGCCGTGCCAGTAGTAGAGCTGCACGGGATCACGAAGCGGTTTCCAGGCGTCGTCGCCAACCACGACATCGACATCGTCGTCAGGCGTGGGCAGGTGCACGCGATCGTCGGCGAGAATGGCGCGGGCAAGTCCACGTTGATGAAGACCCTCTACGGCATGCATAAGCCGGACGAGGGAACGATCACGGTCGAGGGCAAGCAGGTCGTGTTCAGCTCGCCGTCGGACGCCATCGCTGTTGGCATCGGGATGGTCCATCAACACTTCATGCTCGCTGACAACTTCACCGTTCTCGAGAACATCGTGCTCGGCAATGAGCCGACCCGCCGCGGCATCCTCGATACCCGCACGGCGCGGCGCAAGATCCGGGAGATCTCCGATTCCTACGGGCTCGACCTCGACCCCGACGCCCTCGTCGAGGATCTTGGAGTCGGCGCTCGGCAACGGGTCGAGATCGCCAAGGTGCTGTACCGCGGTGCGAAGATCCTGATTCTCGATGAACCGACCGCGGTCCTGGTCCCGCAGGAGGTCGAAGAGCTCTTCACCAACCTGCGAGACCTGAAAGCCGAGGGTCTGACCGTCCTGTTCATCTCGCACAAGCTCGACGAGGTGCTCTCCGTTGCCGACGAGATCACCGTCATCCGTCGCGGCACGACGATCCGCACGGTCGATCCGAGTGAGGTGACCGCACAGGCTCTGGCTGTGTTGATGGTCGGGAGTGAACTACCGGTTCCGGAGCTCCGCGATTCGACGATCACCGAGACGGTGGAGCTGGGCGTTGAGCATCTGAGCGTGCGATCACCTCTCGGACGGCCCGTCATCGACGATGTCAGCTTCGACATTCACCGGGGCGAGATCGTGGGGATCGCCGGCGTCGAAGGCAACGGACAGGCCGAGTTGGTCGAAGCAATCATGGGGATGCTTCCGGTGGAAGCGGGAAAGGTGATCCTGGCCGGCCGCGACGTGACCCGATGGCACACGAGGAAGCGGCGAGAAGCAGGCATTGGTTACATCCCAGAGGACCGGCATCGCCACGGATTGCTTCTCGAGGCGCCGCTCTGGGAGAACCGCATCCTCGGCCATCAGACCGAGCGCCCGAATTCCCACGGACCTTGGATCGATGGTCCGGGCGCGAAGAAGGACAGCCGCCGCATCATCGAGGAGTTCGACGTCCGGACGCCGGGTATCGATGTCCCGGCCGCATCGCTGTCCGGGGGAAACCAGCAGAAGTTCATCGTCGGGCGGGAGATGAGCGGCACACCGAGCGTTCTCATCGCGTCGCATCCCACGCGCGGCGTCGACGTGGGGGCGCAGGCGGCGATCTGGGAAAGTCTGCGCAACGCACGCGGTGCCGGATTGGCGGTGCTGCTGATCTCAGCTGACCTCGACGAACTCATCGGGATGTCGGACACCATCAAGGTCATCCTGCGCGGGCGTCTGGTCGGTACAGCCGACCCGCACACCGTCACCCCGGAACAGCTCGGTACCGCAATGACCGGCGCCGACGCGCCTGGAGAGAGCGTATGAGGCAACGACTCAATCGACTGGTGCTCAACGTGGTCGCAGCGCTCGTCGCGGCACTGTTCGCAGCTGGAATCACGTCAGTGATCCTTGCTCTGCGAGGGAACAGCCCGACCTTCGTGATCTCGCAGATGTGGAAGTACGGAACACAAGCGGGTAGCGAAGTCACCATCCTGAACAGCGCGACCGTCTACTACTTCTCCGCGGTCGCGGTCGCGATCGGCTTCCGGATGAACCTGTTCAATATCGGGGTGGACGGGCAATACCGCCTCGCGGCGATGTTTGCCGGCGCATTCGGTGGTTCGGTAGCACTGCCAAATGGTCTGCGGCAGGTGGCGACCATCCTCGTCGCGATGCTCGTCGGCGCGATGTGGGCGGGGTTGGTCGCCCTGCTGAAGGTCACTCGCGGAGTCAGCGAGGTGATCTCGACAATCATGTTGAATTTCGTCGCGACCGGCCTGATCGCCTACCTCATGCGGACCAGCAACTTCGGCCACTTGTCGGGCAGCGACGTCACTACGAAGCCGATTCCCAAGTCCGGTCAGGTCGGCGGCCTGAGTCTGATCCCGTCAGCCGGAGTGAAGGTGTACGGCCTGATCATCCTTGCGGCAATCGTCGGAGTGGTCTTCCACGTCGTCGTGAACCACACCCGGTTCGGTTTTGACCTGCGCGCTGCGGGACGTTCGGCTTCAGCGGCGGCGGCCAGTGGAGTCAACGTAAAGCGGATGATCGTCGTGTCATTGTTGCTCTCGGGGGCCACGGCCGGTTTGGTCGGCATGCCCATCTTGTTGGGCGATTCCCATTCGTATTCGTCGATCACGTTCCAGACCGGCCTCGGATTCACCGGAATCGCGATCGCGTTGCTCGGCAGGAACAACCCGGTAGGTATCGCCTTTGCCGCGGTGCTGTGGGCCTTCCTCGATCAGTCCGCGCAGATCCTCGACCTGAACAACATCCCGAAAGAGATCATCCAAATCACCCAGGGAGTCGTGGTGCTGTCCGTCGTGGTGGCCTATGAGCTGGTACGCCGCTTCGCGCTCGTAAGGCAGCAGCGCGCCGTGGGACGCGCCCTAGCCGCCCCGGCAGCTCCAGCCACGCAAGCAGCGTCGGCATGAGCGCATCCGATTCGGTGCCGACGGTGGCTTCGGCCTCCGACTCCGAGCCGACCGCACTCGCGAGGCTGCGTCGCCGGACCTCGACCGGACAGCTCGCCCTGTTCGGACTCGGGATCGTGGTGCTGATCTCCTTCGTACGGTCGGTCACCGGTCAGTCTCCCCTCACGGCCGGTGGAACCGTCGGCGCCACGATCGCGCTGGGGGTGCCGATCGGCATGGCCGGGCTGGGTGGCCTGTGGTCAGAACGATCAGGCGTCGTCAATATCGGCCTCGAAGGCATGATGATCATGGGGACGTTCTTCGGGGCAGACTTCGCGTATTTCTCCCACAGCGCCTGGATGGGAGTATTGGGCGGCGTGGTTGGCGGTCTGCTGGGGGGCCTGATTCACGCCGTGGCCACGGTGACGTTCGGCGTCGACCAGATCGTCTCGGGCGTCGCGATAAACATCCTTGCCTTAGGCATCGCCCGGTATCTCGCTGGCGTGTTCTTCACCGGTCAACGTGGAGGTGGCGCGACGCAATCGCCCACGATCCCGCAATTCAGGAGTCTCAAGGTGCCTGGCGCTGACAAGGCACTCGGCAAGCTCGAGAGACATCATTGGTTCGTGATCTCCGATGTGGCCGGGTTGTTTCGAGGATTGACGACGACACTGACGCCGTTCACGATCCTGCTCGTCCTGATGTTCCCGCTGACCTGGTTCGTCCTATGGCGGACGTCGTTCGGCCTGCGTCTGCGCTCATGTGGCGAGAATCCGGCGGAGGCAGAGTCACTCGGTGTGGCGGTGTATCGGATGAAGTACATCGCGGTGATCGTCTCGGGGGTCCTGGCCGGTCTGGCCGGTGCCTTCCTCGCCGACTTTGCCGGCATTTATCGCGAAGGGCAGACCGGAGGTCGCGGTTTCATCGGCCTCGCCGCGATGATCTTCGGAAATTGGCGACCTGGCGGTCTGGCTGCGGGGGCTGGTCTGTTCGGCTACACCGATGCGGTCCAGTCGCGAGGGCAGGGTACGTCGGTGCACGCGCTCCTGCTGATCGTCGCGCTCCTGTTGCTCGCGATCGGCGGACATGCGTTGTGGCGCCGCCGATTACTTCGGGGCGTGGGTGGCCTCCTGGCCGCCGTGCTCGTGTTCGTCTGGTTCCAGGTCACGAATGACGTCCCGGCCGAGTTCGTCCCCTCGACGCCGTACATCATCACGTTGCTCGTCCTCGCTCTGGCATCGCAACGGCTCAGAATGCCGGCAGCGGACGGCATCCCGTGGCGTCGGGGCCAGGGAACATGACGTGCTTGTGAGCCGGGTCGCGGCCCAGCGTGGTCGCACAGCGTGGATCAGGCCGCGGAGAACCGGGTAATGGTTGACACGTCGCTGCAGTTGACGTCTGCGGAAGTCGTCGCAGATCCATACAGTTTTTTCGCCGCCGAGCGTGCAGTGGCGCCGGTGCAGTGGCATGGCGAGCTCGGAATGTGGCTCACGTTCACCCATGATGCCGCCAACACCGTGCTGCGCGCCCGCACGCTCGGCCGGGTGTGGGCACCGCGCTGGCCCAAGCTGCCCATGCCTGCTTTCGAGCTGATCCACGTCAACTCGCTGTTGGAGAGCGAACCACCGGCGCACACCCGGATGCGGCGCCTCGTCGCCGGCGCCTTCGCTCGCGGTCACGTCGAACGGTTGCGACCCCGGGTGGCTGAACTGGCGAGCGCGTTGGCTGACGACGTTGCCGACGCGGGGTCCCAGGGCGCGCCGGTCGATCTCATCGCTCGCTATGCCGAACCCCTGCCGGTGCAGGTCATCGCCGAGCTGCTCGGCATCCCACGATCGGACTGGGCTCTGCTACGGCCGTGGTCGAACGCGATCGTCAAGATGTACGAATACGCAGTCTCTGGCGAGCAGCGCAGCGCTGCGGAGACTGCGTCGTCCGAGTTCGTCGGGTACCTGCGTGAGCTGGTCGCGAAGCGCCGGCTCGCGCCTCGCGATGACCTCGTGTCTTCGCTGATCGCCGAGACCGACGTCGAAGGAGCACGCCTGTCCGAGGATGAACTCATCACGACGTGCACGCTGTTGCTCAACGCAGGGCACGAGGCGACCGTGAACGTCGTTGGTAACGGCGTCACGGCGCTGCTCAACCATCAAGACCAGTTCGCGGCGGTGCGCGCGGACCGCTCGCTGATCACAACGGCTGTCGAGGAATTGATTCGCTACGATTCCCCGCTGCAGCTATTCGAGCGCACCGCGATGGCTGACACACCGGTCGCCGATGTAGTGGTCACTTCGGGGCAGAAGATCGCTGCCCTGCTTGGCGCCGCGAACCGGGATCCGGTGGTCTTCGCGGATGCGGACCGTTTCGACGTCTCACGCACCGACAATCCGCACCTGGGGTTCGGTGCCGGGATCCATTTCTGCGTCGGGGCCCCGCTGGCTCGGGTCGAGTTACAGGCGTCGCTGAGCACGCTCGTGCGCCGCTTTCCTCGCCTTGCCCTGCACACCCAACCCGAGCGCCGACCGGAGTTCGTGCTCCGCGGGGTACGGTCGCTGCTCGTCACGATCTAGGAGGCTGCGATGACACTGACCATCGATTGGCCAGCGCTGCGGCGGGCCGCACTCGAAGCGATGGGCAGCGCCTACGCTCCCTACTCGCAATTCCCGGTCGGCGCGGCTGCGTTGGTCGACGACGGGCGGGTAGTGACCGGCTGCAACGTCGAGAACGCGTCCTACGGGCTAGGCCTGTGCGCTGAATGCGGCCTTGTCTCGGCATTGCACGCCTCCGGCGGCGGGCAACTGGTTGCGTTCGCCTGCGTTGATTTTCGCGGCGAGGTGCTCATGCCGTGCGGGCGGTGCCGCCAGTTGCTGTGGGAGCACGGCGGCCCCGATCTGCTGGTGGACACAGCGGACGGTCCGACGCCGATGATCGAGGTCCTGCCGCTTGCTTTCGGGCGTGAGGATCTCGGGACGGGACCGTGATCGAGCCATTCGACACCGTCGACGTCATCCGTGCCAAGCGCGATGGCGGCGTCCTCAGCGACGCCCAGATCGACTGGGTGATCTCCGCTTACACCCGCGGGGTTGTTGCCGAGGAGCAGATGTCGGCGCTGGCGATGGCTGTCCTGCTGCGCGGGCTGTCCAGCGATGAGCTCGCGCGGTGGACCGCAGCAATGATCCGTTCCGGAGAGCGACTCGACCTGTCGGGAGTAACACGCCCGACCACCGACAAGCACTCGACAGGCGGGGTCGGTGACAAGATCACCCTGCCGCTGGCCCCCCTCGTTGCGGCGTGCGGAGCAGCGGTACCGCAGCTGTCGGGCCGGGGCTTGGGTCACACCGGCGGAACCCTGGACAAGCTGGAGTCGATCCCCGGTTGGCGGGCGACCGTCTCCAACGAGGCCTTTATCCGCCAGCTCAACGACGTCGGAGCGGTGGTGTGCGCCGCCGGGGCCGAGCTGGCGCCCGCCGATCGCAAGCTCTATGCGCTGCGCGACGTTACGGGAACCGTTGAATCCATCCCGTTGATTGCCTCCTCCATCATGAGCAAGAAGATCGCGGAAGGGTCGGCCGCCCTGGTGCTCGACGTCAAGGTCGGCACCGGCGCGTTCATGAAGGACGTCGCGGCGGCGCGCGAGCTTGCCGGTGCCATGGTGTCGCTGGGTGCCGCGCACGGCGTGCACACCGTCGCACTCATCACGGCTATGTCGACGCCGCTCGGGCGCACCGCAGGCAACGCGCTCGAGGTCGCCGAGTCCGTCGATGTGCTCGCCGGCGGCGGCCCGCGCGACGTCGTGGAACTCACCGTCGCCTTGGCGCGCGAGATGCTATTCGGGGCGGGACTGAGCGATACCGACCCAGCCGAGGCGCTGCGAGACGGTCGCGCGATGGACGTCTGGCGACGCATGATCCGGGCGCAGGGTGGCGACCCCTTGGCGACGCTCCCCATCGCGCGGGAGCGGCACGTGCTCACCGCACCGGCATCAGGGATCCTGTGCAGACTCGATGCCCTGGCGGTCGGGACTGCGGCGTGGCGGCTGGGCGCCGGCCGCGCCCGCAAGGAGGACCCGGTGTCACCGGGTGCCGGTGTTGTGATGTTCGCGAAGCCGGGCGATGCGGTTCGCGAGGGTGAGCCGTTGCTCGAGCTCCACACCGACGACCCGGCACGCTTCGACCGCGCGATCCAGGCACTTGATGGCGCTTATGACATCGGCGAGCGCGTCGAACCCGAACCCGTGATCATCGACCGCATAGGCCACGCCGAGCCTGAACACGGGTGACGAGATCGGACAGATACGGGCGGCTTGTCGGTGAGGCCGGTGCCGGTGCGTAGCAGGCGTCGCATGCCGTAGGGGGCGCGAGTGGCGGCTGCGCCTGCCCGAAGTCAGGGCGCGGCTGTGCACTTGGGGGCAGACGGCCCGCTTACGAGCGGGCGGTCAAGGAGCGGATCGCGGCTGAGTCAGCCGTTCACAACATCCTCGGGAGCAAGGCCGAGGACGTTCAGCCCGGACTGCTCTGGATGCGGGATGTTACCGTCCAGCTGTTGGAAAGCTTCGACGGAAAACGGAGCCAGACGCAGGCGCCGATTTGCGTCAACGGGACGGTAACGCTCAAGGGCAATCGGGTCGGTGACAAGGACATGGGTTACGTGATCGTGGAAATCCACCTCACGGAGTCCACGCCCCATCGGTCATGGCACCACAAGTCCTCGATGCGGCTCATGGCGGACGGCCAGATGGCCGATGTCGAGGGCGACATGCTCAGGGGATTCCAGTCGTACCGGGAGCTGATTGCCGACAAGACCGGAGACCCCGACGCTGTCCGGTACGACCGCAGGGACGACGGGGCCGTCTTCCAGGTCGACGCTGTACGCGCGACACTGGACGACCGGCTCACCCGCGCCCAGGGGAGGATTGCCGATATCGATGGGGTAGAGGCGCGCTATCCTGATCCGACGGGTTACCCCAAGTTGAAGGACTACCAGGACGCCGCGCGCGTGACGGAAAAGAAGTTGAGGACACGGTGCGCTCCACGCATGAGACCATGTCCCGAGCACAGCGCGCCCGTCTGACCTCCGAACTGGGAGGCACGTTCGTCGACCTACGTGCGGACACAGCAGAGGCGGCCACGCGGCGTGCCCGTTGGCGGAAGAGGCACGACGAGCGGAAACAACTCCGAAACAAGCAGCCCTCGCTCCCGGACCCGATTTCGTCCGACGAATTGGTGTCCGACGATAGCGACAGTTCATAGCCCTCGGAATTGGGCGCTCGGCGACTGCGAGGTCAGTCGCTGCGGCTGAACTCCGCGATCGCCACTGCCGTCATGGCTACGCCCAGCGCGAATACGACCGCGGCACACATGAGGGGCGGGACGTGCCATCCGGCACACGTGATCCGGGATCAAGGCGATGGCGTACCGCAGGTGTCAACGACAGGTGGTCGAACACCACGCGCCGAATTGGATCTACCGCGTAGGTCATGGGATCGACGCGGTTGAGGATCGTCAGCCAGGTGGGCAGGCCGGTGACGGGAAACATCGCGCCGGAGACGAAGAACAGCGGCATGATCAGCATCTGCGTCAGTGCCATGAAGGATTGGATCTGCTTGATCCGAGCCGCCACCATCACACCGAAGGCGGTGAGGGTATACGCGAGCAAGGTCTGCATCGCGAATACCTCGATGATTAAGGATGGTGCGTAGGGAACGCCGACCAGCCCCGCCAGGCACATGACCAGGACGCCCTGGAAGGTCGCTACGGTGGCACCTCCGAGGCACTTGCCGATGACGATGGAGCTTCGCCGGATCGGCGCGACGAGCATCTCTCGGAGGAACCCGAATTCGCGGTCCCACACGATGGACGCCGCCGAGAACATTGCGGTGAACATCACCGCCATCGCCAGGATCCCGGGATAAAGGAAGGTACGCAGGTTCAGGCCGCCGGTGCCGGCCGAGGCGATGCGCGAAAGCCCGGTTCCCAAGACGAACAGGAACAACAACGGCTGGAACAACGAGGTGATCATCCGGAGTCGGTCGCTGGCGAAGCGGACTACCTCCCGTTCCCAGACAATCTTGATCGCTCGCAGTTCGCCCACCGCGGAACGCGGAGGCACGCGCACCTGGCTGATCGTGGCGGCGCTGGCAACCAAGCTCAGCGCCCCCTTCCGAGAATCTGCGCCGAGTGGCGGACCCGGTCCGTGGTCCCAGCTTCGGCGTCACGGATCGTCGAACCGGTGTAGGACATGAAGACATCGTCGAGGGAGGGGCGGGCCACGTTCACCGACCTGATCGCGATCGGGAATTCGGCGAACAGTCGCGGGACGAACTGCTCCCCGTGGGTAACCCGAAAGGTCACCGCTCCCTCGGCCACCGTAGCGACGAGGCCGAATTGCTGCTCGAGGGCGGTGATCGCCGCCGAGTCGTCGTCGGTGTGGATCTGGATGCGGTCTTCACCGACACTCGCCTTCAGCGCCTCGGGAGTGTTGAGGGCGATGATCTTCCCGTGATCCATGATGGCGATGCGGTCGCAGAACTCGGCCTCGTCCATGTAGTGCGTCGTCATGAACATCGTGATGTCCTCGGCTTTGCGGAGTTCGCCAATATAGCCCCAGATAGAGGCTCGAGTCTGCGGGTCCAACCCGACGGTCGGCTCGTCCAGGAACAGGACGCGGGGTGAGTGCAGCAGCCCGCGGGCGATCTCCAGACGGCGCTTCATCCCACCGGAGAACGTGCTGACCTTGCTGGCGCGCCGGTCCCACAGGCCGACCATCTCGAGGACCTGGCGGATCCGGTCGCCGGCCACTTCACGCCCGAGGCCATAGAGTTCGGCGTGCAGCCGAAGGTTGCGCTCGGCTGACATGTAGGTGTCCAGCGTCGTGTCCTGGAACACCAGCCCGATATTTCGCCGAACCAGATCGCGATCGCGCCTCACGTCGTATCCGGCGACCTCCGCGCGGCCGGCACTCGGCGTGAGCAGGGTGCAGAGCATGTTGATCACTGTCGACTTGCCTGCTCCGTTGGGGCCGAGGAATCCGAAGACCTCGCCGGTGAAGATCTCGAGGTCGATCCCGCGCACAGCCTGGATCTCCCCGTACCGCTTGACGAGGCCGTGCACCGAGACTGCCGACTGCTGCATGCGCCTTCTGTCCGTTTCGACTGGATTCAGTGTAGGAGTACCACTCTTGCCCATGCGGCGCCTGATCAACGTGAGGGAATTCTTGAATCGCGGAGATGCACCCCGGCGTGCACCGGGCTCGCAAGCACCGCTTCGCGATCGCGCTGCCGCTGGCCGGGCCAGTGTCGATAGCGTGTTGGCATGCCGATGCCAATCGAGGACACCGCTATCCGAAATGCCCCCAAAGTTCTGCTGCATGATCATCTCGACGGGGGAGTGCGTGCGGCGACGATCATCGACATCGCAGCCGAGATCGGCTACCGCGCGCTGCCCAGCACTGAGGCCGTGGAACTCGCAAACTGGTTCCGGGACGCGGCTGATTCCGGCTCGCTGGAGCGCTATCTGGAGACGTTTGCGCACACCATCGCCGTGATGCAGACATCGGCCGGCCTGTCGCGGGTGGCTCGCGAAGCCGTCGAGGATCTTGCCGACGACGGGGTCGTGTACGCGGAGATTCGCTGGGCCCCGGAGCTGCACGTCGATTCCGGACTCACCCTGGAGCAGGTCGTCGACGCCGTGCTCGCCGGATTCGACGAGGGCGTGGCGAACGCTGCCGAAAAGGGGCAGCGAATCCGGGTGGGTGCGATCGTCACAGCGATGCGGCATGCGGCCCGCTCGCGGGAGATCGCCGAACTCGCCGTCGCCTACCGCGACAAGGGAGTCGTCGGCTTCGACATTGCCGGTGCCGAGGCGGGGTTCCCGCCGACCCGTCATCTGGATGCCTTCGAGTACCTACGTCGCGAGAACTTCCACTTCACGATCCATGCCGGCGAGGCATTCGGCCTGCCGTCGATCTGGGAGGCCATTCAGTGGTGCGGCACGGATCGCCTCGGTCACGGCGTCCGCATCATCGATGACATCACCGCCGGCGGAGCGCTGGGCCGGCTGGCCCAATACGTGCGGGACAAGCGGATCCCGCTGGAGATGTGCCCGTCGTCGAATGTGCAGACGGGGGCGGCGGCTACGATCGCGGAGCATCCGATCGGGCTGCTTCGCAAGCTTCATTTCCGGGTGACCGTCAACACCGACAACCGGCTGATGAGCGGCACGTCCATGACGCGTGAGATGACGTTGCTGACCCAAGCGTTCGGCTACGGCTGGGCCGACCTGCAATGGTTCACGATCAACGCCATGAAGAGCGCATTCATCCCCTTCGACGACCGCTTGGACATCATCAACAGGCAGATCAAGCCGGCGTACGCGGCGCTGGCGGCCTGATGGCGCTCACGGTGGCCGCATCCGCAGAGCTCAGCCGAGCAGACCGCGGGCCTGTTTCGCCTCGAGCACGGTTAGGGCGGCGGCGTCGACCTGAGCCCGGAAGACCGCGTCGGTGCGCGCGCGAGCCAGGACAGCGGATGTCATGTCGCCCGCGGTCGTGGCATCGACGCTCAGCACCACGTCGCCTCCGGCGGCGATGAACGCGACGGCCCGTCCGCCGAGGGAGTAGTCACCGACCTGCTTGGCGATGCCGATGTCGTCGCTGATGATCACCCCGCGGTAGCCGAGGTCGTCGCGAAGCATCCCGGTGACGATGGTGGGCGAGAAGGCCGCGGGCCGGTTGGGGTCGATCTTCGTGTAAATCGCGGTGGACATCATCACGAAGGCGACACCGTCGGAGACCGCGGCGGCGAAGGGCGCCAGGTAGGCATCGTGGCGGGTCGTGACGGTATCGAGCACGCCCGAGGTGACGTCGGTATTGCCGGCGGTCCTGCCCAGGCCGGGGAAGTGCTTGACGGCCGCGTCGACGCCGGCGTCGGCCAGCCCCTGCGCGACGGCGATCCCATGGGCGGTGACCGCGGCCGGGGTGCGTCCGTACTCCCGATCGAGATCGCCGATCGCGGGATTGCCTGCGCTGCCCGGGGGGACCGTGTCCAGAACCGGCGCGAGATCGACGTTGACGCCGGCATCGCGCAGCTGGCTGCCCCAGATCTTCGCATCACCGCGAAGCATCGCGGGGTCGATCGTGCCCTGGGTGACGGCGCTCGGCACCGAGGAGAACCCGGGACCCTGAAGTCGCTGCACCTGTCCACCCTCCTGATCGGTCGAGATGAACAGCCCTACGCCGCGCGGCGCCCGCGCCTGAAGTTGCGCGGTGATCGACGCGGTCTGCTGCAGGCTGAGATAGCTCGTCCCGTCCAGGATCACCGAGCCGACGTGGTACTGCTCGATCGCGTCGAGGGTGGCCTGCCGGATATAGGTCGTGGGGCAGTCGATCATGAAAAGCTGGCCCACTCGCTGGGCTTCACTCATGGATGCGAAGGCAGCCTGGGCGCTTGGCGTGGGCAGCGCTGTCGAGGTGGCGCCTGTCGATGAGGGTGCCTTCGCCGTCACCGATGGGCTGGTCACGCTCGGAACCGGCGTGGACGCGGTGGCTGGGGCCGGCGGCTGGCTCGCCTGCGGATGGCCCATCGAGGTGGAGCTGCAGGCCGCGAGCACCAGCACGGCGCTGCCCGCCGCCACAAGCCGGTTCGCAGGTGTCATTTGCTGACCCAGTCGAAGGTCCTGGTCACGGCCTTCTTCCACTCCGCGTACATAAATTCCCGCCGATCGGGATCCAGGGTGGGCTCCCACCTCTTGCCAGGCCGCCAATTGGCCAGGATCTCGTCAGTGCTGGACCAGAACCCGACGGCCAGTCCCGCGGCATAGGCAGCTCCGAGTGCTGTCGTCTCGGCCACCACCGGCCGCACGACCGGCACGTCGAGGATGTCCGCCTGGAACTGCATCAACAACTCGTTGCCCACCATCCCTCCGTCGACCTTGAGCTCGGTCAATCTCACCCCGGAGTCGGCATTCATCGCCTCGACGACTTCGCGCGTCTGGAAGGCCGTGGCCTCCAGGGCCGCCCTGGCCACGTGGCCGCGGTTGACGAACCGGGTCAGGCCGACGACCACACCGCGCGCGTCTGAGCGCCAGTACGGGGCGAACAGCCCCGAGAAGGCGGGCACCAAGTACGCTCCGCCGTTGTCGGCCACGCTGCGGGCCAGGGGCTCGATCTCCGCCGCGGACGAGATCATCCCGAGGTTGTCACGCAGCCACTGCACGAGCGACCCCGTAACGGCGATAGAGCCCTCCAAGGCGTAGACAGGCGGCTGATCCGGCAGCGAATAGCAGACCGTGCTCAGCAGTCCATTCTTGCTGAGAACCAGCTGCGGCCCCGTGTTCATGAGCAGGAAATTGCCCGTGCCGTAGGTGTTCTTCGCCTCGCCGGGTTGCAGGCAGGCCTGCCCGAACGTCGCCGCCTGCTGATCGCCGAGCACACCGGCGATGGGGACGCCGGCGAGCGGCCCACGGTCTCGAACGTGTCCGTACACCTCAGATGACGTGCGGATTTCGGCAAGCATTGCGACGGGGATCCGCATCTCGTCGGCGATCTCTTCGTCCCAGTCCAAGGAGTCAAGGTCCATCAACATCGTCCGGGATGCGTTGGTCGCGTCCGTGACGTGCACACCGCCGTCGACGCCCCCGGTCAGATTCCACAGCAGCCAGCTGTCGATCGTGCCGAACGCCAGCTCGCCGCGCTCGGCCCGCTCGCGCGCGCCGTCCACGTTGTCCAGCATCCACCGCACCTTCGGACCGGCGAAATACGTTGCCAGCGGCAGGCCGACGCGGGAGCGATACCTGTCGGCGCCACCGCCAGCAGCGCCGAGTTCCTCGCAGATCGCTTGCGTCCGGGTGTCCTGCCAGACGATGGCCGGACTGATCGGGCGTCCGGTCCGGCGATCCCAAACCACCGCCGTCTCGCGCTGATTGGTAATGCCGATCGCTGCGATGTCGCTGGGCCGCAGTTCGGCCCGGGCGAGGGCGCCAGCAAGGACGGCACGCGTATTGGTCCAGATCTCGGTGGCATCGTGCTCGACCCACCCGGGTCGCGGGAACAGCTGCCGGTGCTCGACCTGCTCCACCGAGATCACCGCGGCGTCATGGTCGAACAGCATGCAACGGGTCGAGGTCGTTCCCTGGTCGATTGCGGCGACGGCGGGCGAGGTGCCAGGCATATCGCGGAGCTTGCCAGAGGTGGCCCGCGACTGCGCTAGCGTGCCTGTGTGGAGGTGCCGAACCCGACCATGCCGAAGGGCGGTGCCGCTTCGCGGCTCGATGCCGCCTACCGCCACGCGGCGTGGCACCGGCTGGGCTCCGACGAGTTCGACGTTGTCGTCATCGGCGGCGGCGTCACGGGGTGCGGCGCAGCCCTCGATGCCGCCACACGCGGGCTGTCCGTCGCCTTGGTGGAGGCGCGGGACTTCGCATCCGGCACGTCGAGCCGCTCGTCGAAGCTCTTCCACGGCGGACTGCGCTACCTCGAGCAGCTCGAGTTCGGACTGGTCCGCGAGGCGCTGCGCGAGCGCGAACTTATGACGACGCGGCTCGCTCCACATCTGGTGCAGCCAGTGCCGTTCCTGTATCCGTTGACTCATCGCGGCTGGGAGCGCCCCTACGTCGCGGCCGGACTCGCGCTCTACGACACGATGGGCGGCCAGACGAGCCTGCCCGGTCAGAAGCACCTGAGCCGCCGGGCGACGCTGCGGATGTTCCCGGGCCTGCGTCCGGACGCATTCGTCGGCGCCGTGCGCTACTTCGATGCCCAGGCTGACGACGCGCGGCACACGTTGACGGTTGCGCGCACCGCAGCCAGGTATGGGGCGGTCGTGCGCTCCTCGACGCAGGCAGTCGGGTTCGTCCGCGAATCCGATCGGGTCGTCGGGGTAACGGTCCGGGACGCCGAAGACGGACGCCAGACCGCGGCGCGGGCGGGTGTCGTGCTCAATTGCACGGGCGTGTGGACCGACGAGGTTCAGGCGCTCTCCGGCGGCCGGGGCAGGTTCCGGGTGCGCTCGTCCAAGGGCGTGCACATCGTCGTGCCCCGCGAGAAGATCACCGGTGACGCCGGCCTGATCCTGCGCACACCGTCGTCGGTCCTGTTCGTCATCCCGTGGAAGAACCATTGGCTCATTGGCACGACCGACACCGACTGGAACCTGGACCTCGCCCATCCGGCCGCCACGAAATCGGACATCGACTATTTGCTCGACTGCATCAATTCCGTACTCGTCTCACCGCTGAGCCACGACGACATCGAAGGCGTCTACGCGGGGCTGCGCCCACTGCTTGCCGGCGAGTCGGAGGAGTCCTCGGCGCTCTCGCGCGAGCATGCTGTCGCGCGGGTCGTGCCCGGGTTGATCTCGATCGCGGGAGGGAAGTACACGACCTATCGGGTGATGGCAGCCGATGCCGTCGATGCCGGAGCGGAGGACCTGCCCCGCCGGGTGGCACCGTCGTGCACCGACCGCGTCCCGCTCCTGGGCGCAGATGGGTACTTCGCGATGCGCAATCAGGAGGATGCTCTCGCCGAGGAATACGGCCTGCATCCGTACCGGATCCGGCACGTCCTCGACCGCTACGGCTCGATGATCCGCGATGTCCTCGATCCGGGCCTCACCGACCGCGCGCTGCTCGGTACGGTCCCCGCCGCGCCGGATTATCTCGTGGCCGAGATCCGCTATGCCGTGACGCACGAGGGCGCGCTTCATCTCGAGGATGTCCTGACCCGGCGTACCCGGATCTCGATCGAGTACCCGCACCGTGGCGTCGAGTGCGCGCCGGCCGTCGCGGACATGGTCGGCGCGATTCTCGGATGGGATGCACCGATGCGCGCTCGCGAGATCTCGCAATACATCGCGCGCGTCGACGCTGAGCGTGCCTC
This sequence comes from Actinomycetota bacterium, assembly GCA_030775825.1. GTDB lineage: Bacteria > Actinomycetota > Actinomycetes > Mycobacteriales > Jatrophihabitantaceae > JALYIL01. The sequence continues at coordinate 5,658 of JALYIL010000178.1, read as the reverse complement.
GCAGTCTCGGTTCGACGACGAAGCCGCCGACGCGGTGCGCTCGGCGGCGCCCGAGATCCGATCGCAGCTTCGCCTCTAGACCGGTCCAGCTTCGCCTCGAAATCAGTCCTGAGGCTGGAGGCAACCCCGAACCTCCTCGACGATGTCGCGCCAGTCGTCCCTATCGAGCCTGTCGAGCGAGCTGTCCATTGTGTCCAGGATCGCGGTGTCGACCTCGAGACCGCAGCACGCGATCAGCTCGCGCAGCAGCTCGGCGGCACGCATCGAGGGCTTGCGCAAGTCGTAGCTGGCATCCAGGCCCGGGGCGAAGATGTCATCGTCCTCATTCTCCGCGAGCTCGCTCCACCACTCGAGCTTGCGCAACCGGTGATCCTCGGCCACCCGGCAGTATCGGGCGAGATCGGCCACCTCGACGAACACGGCGACCGAGTCATCCTTGCCGAGGAAGGCCACTTCCGTGGCATCGCTGTCGGCATCGCGAGTGACGTCGCCTCGCACGGTCAGGTACGTCACGTCGCCGAACAGCAGCTCGATGGGCTCGGCGCCAACGCGATCCCAGATCGATTCGGCGTCCAGGTCGCTGTCGGAGAAATCTCCCTCCCAGGACAACCAGGACGCCACTCGGGCGATCGCCCGCTCCCAGGAGTCGGTGATCGTGTCACCGAGTTCGTTCCAGCGCTTGCGGCCGTCGCGGCCTTGATAGGTGTTTTCGTCATCAACGAGCGTTTCGTAAGCCGGCGTGTTCTCGACCAGGCGGCGCAGCGCGCCGTCGTCGCAGCAGTCGGCGATCTTCGCCACCATGTCGACGACGTTGGCGAGCGCCGAGACGTGCACGGGGTCCGGTTCGCCCGCGGCCCATTCGTAGACATGGTCGAGGTCGAAGCTGTCCTCGCCGCTCGGTCGGAGCTGGTCGGGCGTCAACTTCTGCACCAAACCCCACGCCGGGTGATCGCTCAAGTCGTTCTCGACACCGGAGGCGACGAACTCGGCCAGGGCCCGCACGTTGGGGTACAGAAGGATCTTGTTGCCGTCTCCGAGGAATCCCTGCCACTGTTCCCCCTCGTCGTCCTCCCAGGGGGGGGCCCAGAGGGTCAGTCCGATGCGGCCGTTGACGGTAAGCGTGATCGGGATGATCGCGGCGTCCTTCGACTTCGTCATAGGCCGCAACCTACCGGTCGCACCCAGGCGTTCACGCGCCGATCGGGTGCCACACCGTCTTCGTCTCGACGAAGGCGCCCAGTCGTGCTGTGCCGGGATCGGCCGACCAGTCGGAAGCAGGCGGGGCGTAGACCCGCTTCACATTCTCCGCCGCCTGGATCTGTAGCGCGGCCCGCTCGGGCCCGGCGACGCCGGTCAGGTCGATCGCGTTGACGTCCCGGTGGCCGGCCAGCCAGCCGGCCAGTTCCGCCGTGAAGCCGGTGAGCAGGTTGACCGCGCCGCCGGGCAGGTCGGAGGTCGCGAACACCTCGGCCAGGGACACCGCCGGCAGCGGAAGCGCCTGACTCGCCACCACGACCGCGGTGTTTCCCGTGGTCAGCACCGGAGCCAGCACCGAGACCAGTCCGAGCAAGCATGATTGCTGGGGCGCGATCACGCCCACGACGCCCATCGGCTCCGGCAGGGAGAAGTTGAAGTAGGGTCCGGCAACCGGGTTGGTGCCGCCGACGACCTGCGCGTACTTGTCGGCCCATCCCGCGTAGTAGACCCACCGGTCGATGCCCTCGTCGACCTCGACGAGGGCTGCCTGGGCGCTGACGCCTTGCACAGCCTCGATCTCGCCGGCGAACTGCGCGCGCCGACCGTCGAGCATCTCGGCGATCCGGTATAGCACCTGGCCGCGGTTGTAGGCCGTCGCGCCGGCCCACCCAGGTTGGGCCTTGCGGGCCGCGACCACGGCGTCGCGAACATCCTTGCGAGAGGCCTGCGCCGGGTGCGCAAGCAGCGTTTCGTCCGGCCCGTAGACCGGATAGGAGCGACCCGACTCCGAGCGCGGGAACCCGCCGCCGATGTAGAGCTTGTACGTCTTCGGGACTCGAAGGCGTTGGGCCGGGGAAGCTGGCTGGGGCGCTGCGGTTGGCTCAGACATCGAGGTAAGCCTCCAGGCCATGCCGTCCACCTTCACGGCCGAACCCGGACTCCTTGTATCCGCCGAAAGGCGAGGCGGGATCGAAGCGGTTGAACGTATTGGCCCAGACGACGCCGGCGCGCAGCTTCGAGGACATCGAGAGGATGCGGGAACCCTTCTCCGTCCAGACCCCGGCCGAAAGCCCGTAGGGGGTGTTGTTCGCCTTCTCGATGGCCTCCTCGGGCGTGCGGAAGGTCAGGACCGCAAGAACGGGCCCGAAGATCTCCTCCCGAGCGATCCGGTGCGCCTGCGACACTCCGGTGAAGACGGTGGGCACGAACCAGTAGCCACGATCGGGGAGGACACATGGGGGCGACCAGCGGGTGGCGCCCTCGGCGACGCCCGCGTCGGTCATCTCGCGGATCCGGGCCAGTTGCTCGGCGGAGTTGATCGCGCCGACATCGGTGTTCTTGTCCAGTGGGTCACCTACCCGCAGCGTCGTGAGCCGCCGCTGCAACGCCGCGATCAACTCCTCGGCCACGGATTCCTGTACGAGCAGGCGTGATCCCGCGCAGCACACCTGTCCCTGGTTGAAGAAGATCCCGTTGACGATTCCCTCGACGGCCTGGTCGAGCGGAGCGTCGTCGAAGACGATGTTCGCGGCCTTGCCGCCGAGCTCGAGCGTCAATCGCTTCGGCGTGCCGGCGAGGATCCGGGCGATGATCTTGCCGACCTCAGTCGAACCGGTGAACGCAATCTTGTCGATGCCGTCGTGTTCGACGATCGCCTGCCCGATCGTGGGCCCCCCGGCGAGAATGTTGACAACCCCGGCGGGCAGGCCAGCGTCGGCGATGATCTCAGCGAGCACAAGTGCACTGAGGGGTGTGGTCTCCGCCGGCTTGAGGACGACGGTGTTCCCGCAGGCCAGGGCCGGGGCGATCTTCCAAGCCGCCATCAACAGCGGGAAATTCCAGGGGATGATCTGACCGGCGACGCCGATCGGTCGCGGCGAGGGGCCGAAGCCCGCGTAGCCGAGCTTGTCAGCCCACCCTGCGTAATAGAAGAAGTGCGCTGAGGCCAGCGGAATGTCGACGTCACGGGATTCGCGAATCGGCTTTCCGTTGTCCAGCGATTCCAGGACGGCCAGTTCGCGACCGCGTTCGGCGATAGCCCGGGCAATGCGGAACAGGTACTTGCCACGCTCCTTGCCTGGCAGTGCCGACCAGCTTCCGAACGCCCGGCGCGCCGCGGCGATCGCGTCGTCCACGTCCGCCGGGCCAGCCTCGGCCACCTCGGCCAGCGGGGACTCGTCCGCGGGGTTGATCGTCTTTCGCGCCTGCCCCGAACCGTCTCGGAAGGCGCCGTCGACGAAGATCTGGTAGCTCGGCCTCAGCCGCGCGACGTCGCGGGATTCGGGGGCGGGGGCGTACTCGAAGCGAGTCATTCCACGCTCACATAGTCGGGACCGTCATAGTTGCCGGTCGCCATCTTGTGCCGCTGCTGCAGCAGATCATTGAGCAGGCTCGAGGCGCCGAAACGGAACAGCCGCGGATCCAGCCATTGCTCGCCGGCGACCTCGTTGACCATCACCAGGTAGCGCACCGCGTCCTTGGACGTCCTGATACCTCCGGCGAGCTTGACGCCTCGGCGGTCCCCCGAGGTGGAGAAGAAGTCGCGCACCGCCTCGAGCATGACCAGCGCGACGGTGGGTGTGGCCGAGACGGCGAGCTTGCCGGTCGAGGTCTTGATGAAGTCTGCCCCCGCCAGCAACGCGAGCCAGGACGCCCGCCGCACATTGTCGAGTGTGGCGAGTTCGTACGTTTCCAGAATCACCTTCAGATGCGAATCTCGGCACGCCGCCTTCGTGGCGAGGATCTCGTCGAAGACCTGCCCGTAGTTGCCGGCGAGGAACGCGCCTCGGTCGATCACCATGTCGATCTCCGCCGCCCCCGCCGCAACCGCGTCGCGAACGTCGTGCAGCTTGGTCTCCAGCGAGGCGCGGCCGGATGGGAAGGCGGTGGCGACGCTGGCCACGCGCACGCTCGTCTCGCGCAATGCGTCCACGGCGGTGCTGACCAGGTCGGGGTAGACACACACCGCAGCGACCGGGGGCACGCGCGGATCTGTCGGGTCCGGACGCATGGCCTTCGCACAGATCGAAAGCACCTTGCCGGGAGTGTCGGCGCCCTCCAGCGTGGTGAGGTCGACCATGCTGATCGCGGTGTCGATAGCCCACGCCTTGGCGGTGGTCTTGATGCTGCGGGTCGCCAGCGCGGTCGCGCGAGCCTGGGCGCCCACCTCGTCGACACCGGGCAAGCCATGCAGGAATCGGCGCAGGGCGCCCTCGTCCTGGCCGAGGAATCCGACTTCCACGCCGCCGGCCGCGCCGAACTCGGGGCGCTGCAGAATTCTCACCGAGCCAGTCTAGGAGCGCTCAGCCGCCTTCGGGTGGGAAAGGCGGCGCGGTAACCGCCGTCGCGCACTGTCGGGCACCCCGCGCCCGCCGGATCCGCCCGGATTAGGGTGCGCACCGTGGACACCGTCGTGATAGACCACCCGATCGTGCAGGCGCGGCTCACCGTCATGCGCGACCACCGCAGCAGCAACGCCGAATTCCGGGCGGCGCTGCGGGAGCTTGCCACACTGCTTGTGTACGAGGCGACCAGATCCCTCGACGTGTCCCACCAGCCGATCCGCACGCCGGTTGCGCCCACGACGGGCGTCGTGATCGCCGACCCGCCGCTGCTCGTACCCGTCCTGCGGGCCGGGCTCGGAATGGCGGAGGCGGCGTTCAACCTGCTGCCAGAGTCCCAGATGGGTTTCGTCGGCCTGGCGCGCGACGAGCACACCCATCAGCCCACGCCGTACATGGCCTCGCTGCCGGAGTCCCTCGCTGGCCGGTCGGTGATCGTGCTGGATCCCATGCTGGCGACCGGTGGTTCGTTGCTGCACTGCCTCCAGCTCCTCGCCGACCGGGGCGCCGCCGAACTCACCGTGGTCTGCGCGCTCGCCGCCCCAGAGGGCCTCGAGCGTCTGGCGGCCAGCGGCCTGCCCGGACGCGTGTTCACGGCCAGTATCGACGAGCGGTTGAACGAGAACGCCTACATCGTTCCCGGACTCGGGGACGCGGGGGATCGGCAGTTCGGACCCCGGTAGACGCCTGGTCGCCTCGGGTCGCCAAACGGGCGGGCGCACATCGACCGCACTCGCATGGCGGTACGCCAATCCATGGCGTTTGCACGTGAACGTCCCATGTCCGTCACATCGTTCGCCGTGAAACTTCTCGATATCGGCAACTAATCGTCGGCCCAAGGCGTCTAAGAGATGTAGACCGCCGTGCCGGAGGCGGTGGACCGGAGGCTTCGCGGATGTCGGGGGTTTCGCGAATCCGTGGCTGGACCGTGGGTGCTGCCGCGTTGCTCGCGCTTGTCGTTGTTTCGGGATGCGCGAGCGGCGTGAAGGCGCAGGTGCGCTCCGCGACCCAGAGCGCTGGGGCCCCAGCCTCTGGCGTGGTGTTAACGAAGACCTTCACCCCCTACGCCGCCACCGGCACCCTCGTGGTGCCGGTGGCGGACCATGTCTCGGGATCGTGC
>JALYIL010000177.1 GCA_030775825.1 Actinomycetota bacterium | reverse complement strand
AGGCGCGCCAGGCGCGCCAGGACAGGGCCCGACCTCGACCGGCGGCCCGACCTCGACCGGCCCGGCTTCGCCCGGCGGCACGCCCTCGGGCAGCGGTTCGCCCCAGCCGTCATCGACGCCGCCCTCGAGCCCAGCGTCTACGGCATCTTCCAGCCCCGGTACCTGCCCGCCAGCCACGCCCGGTGGATCCACCCCGCCGGCCAGCGTGACCGCCACCAGTACATCCACCGCCGCCAGCTCACCGCCGAGCACGGCACCGAGCCAGACGCCGCCCCCCAAGGCCGAGACCTCGCCCGCGTTCTGCCCCGTCGGGCCGTGACCGAACAGGCCACCGATAGGTGCCGCGCTCCCCGCGTAGGGTGGACCGCCGTGGCGGTCAGGATGGTCACAATGTGGCGGGGAGGACGCGCGGGATGGATGCGCTGCTGGAACGGCTGACGCAGGCCGTCGAGCGGCGTGGGGCACAGTGGCCCGGACGCGACGCCGCCATGGCAGCCCTGGCTGCGGTATCGGCCGATGCGGCCGAGCTGGTGCCCGGCGGAACACCCGGGCGAACACCCGGCGAAGCACCCGGTGACGCACCCGGTGACGCACCCGGTGAAGCACCCGCCGGTGCACCCGATCAGGACCACAACCTGGCCACGATCGCGGCTCGCTTCGGGCTTTCACAGGTCGAGTCCGACCTGCTCGAGGTGACCGCAACGGCGGAGCAGTCCACCGCTGCGCATCTCTTGCTCGGCCTGCTTGCCGGCGATCCCGGCCCGGGCCGCCCGACGGTGGCTCTCGGGCTCGAACTCTCGGGCATCGCGGCCACCGGGCCCGAGGCGCGCCTGCACTTCGCTGAATTGTCGCGGTTGATCCGCTTCGGCCTTGTGCAACTGCAGGGCACCGACGTGCTCCTGTCGCGGCGCCTGGTGTTGCCGGAAAGGATTGCGGCATTTCTCGCCGGCGGCGGCCTGCCACCTGCCTACCTCCTGCCCGGGCTCCTGGACGCGGTTCCCATCGAGGTCGACGGGACTGCCGTGGTCTCGGCCGCCCTCGCCCGCGGCCACCGCCTGGTCTGGATCCACGCACCGTTCGGAGGTGCCGGCGCCGCGATGGCGACGGCGGCGTGCCGCGAGGTCGGGGTGACGTGCCTGGTGTCGGACCTGTCCCGGCTGGCGCCCACGGTCTCCGCGGACGACGCGGTAGCCGCGTTGCTGCTCGAATGCGGCCTGGAGGGGATGGTCCTGGTCCTCGTCGGAGCCGAGGCAGCCCGCACGGCCGCACTGACCCATGCGGCCGTACCGGTACTGGCAGTCAGCACCGAACCGTGGAATCCGCAATGGAGCACCGAGCTGCCGCTGGCGGTCTCTGCCCCCAGGATGTCGGTCGCGGAACGTCGGAACTTGTGGAGCGAGGTGCTGGTCGGCGACCCCGTGGAGAGCGAGATCACGGCGATGCCGCTCTCCCCCGAACAGATCGTCACTGTCGCCCGCCACGCCCGGCAGATGGCCGAGCTGCACGGTGAGAGCGTCGTAGGTACCGAACGCATCCGAACCTCGGTGCGCCAGTTCGGGCGGGGGCGCTCGATCCGGTCCAATCCGGCAACGTCGGCGAGCCTGGACGACCTTGTCCTGTCCGGTCACGCGCTCGAGGAGATCGAGCGGCTCCTGGACTGGGCGCGGTTCCGCGACGAGGTGATCGGCCTAGGGCCGCTGCACGGCAAGGGGGGCAAGGGCACCGGCATCTGCGCGCTGTTCTCCGGGCCCCCCGGAACCGGGAAGACACTCGCCGCGCACGTCATCGCCGACTCGCTGGGCATGGACCTGTACCAGATCGAGCTGTCCAGCATCGTCGACAAGTACATCGGCGAGACGGAGAAGAACCTGGAGAAGGTCTTCTCAGAAGCCGAGTCGATGCACGCCGTGCTCTTCTTCGATGAGGCCGACTCACTGTTCGGGTCACGTTCCGAGGTCAAGGATGCGCGGGACCGCTACGCCAACCAGGAGGTCGCGTACCTGTTGCAGAGGATGGAGCAGTTCGACGGGATCACCGTGCTGGCCAGCAACCTGCGCGGCAACATCGACCCGGCGTTCGCCCGGCGCTTGCATTTCATCGTGAGCTTCCCCGACCCCGACCCCGAAACCCGTCTGCGGCTATGGACCCGGCACCTGCAAGACCTCGGTGGCACCGACCCGGACGACCCGATCGAGGTCGACGAGCTCGCCACCTCGGTGCAGGTCTCCGGCGGCGACATTCGCAATATCGTCCTGTCCGCGGCTTATGCCGCAGTTGCGGAGGGGTCCAAGGTCGGATCGCGGCACATCGCCGCCTCAGTCCGTCGCGAGTACATCAAACTCGGGCGCCTGCCGGGCGTTCGCATTGACGCTGGCGATGATGCGATGCGACGATCAACGCGAAAATCTCACCTCGGCGCTTAGCCGGATCGGACGTGGCGGCATGGGCGCAGAGCTCTCGCGCGAAGCTACGCGCAAGGACGCTCAGACCCTCGAACCGGTTGCGGCTACTGCGGACACCGCGATTCCGTCGGCGCCCGTCCCACTGCCTGCACAGGCGCCTGCGCCCATGACGGTCGGCCACGCCCACGACGGCGCCGAGCACGATGCCGATCGGATGGCCGACGACGCGCTGGCCCGCCTGGGTCCCGTAGGCGGCGAAGGCGAGCAGCACTCCGGCTCGGGTCGCGGCGGTGGCGTTGAGGTGCAGCGCTCAGCGACCCCGAGCGCGGCGGCCGTGGTGGGGGTGGCCGGCGGCCCGCTTGACATGGGCACCAGCGCAAAGATCGACGGAATGCGCGGCAGCGGGCGCCCACTGCCGACACCCGTGCGCGACCGGATGGAGAAAGCCTTCGGCGCCAGCTTTTCGGCTGTGCGCATCCATGATGACCACCGGGCGGCAGCGCTCAACGACGCCGTTTCCGCGCGGGCTTTCACCACCGGCAAGGACATCTTCTTTGCCCGCGACCAGTTCGCACCAGGGTCGGCAGCCGGCGAACGGGTGCTCGCCCACGAGCTCGCGCACACGTTGCAGGGCTCGGGCGGCGAGGTGCAGCGTTGGTGGCCGTTCAAGAAGGACGACGCTGCCACCGCGAACGCCAAGCTGGCGATGAAGGACCACAACGCGCGGGCAAAGGCCCGCAAGAAGGCCGAGGACCAGGCCAACAAGGAAGCCGTCACCGCAGCGAAGCTGACCGAGAAGAACGAGGACACCACACTGAAGTCCGAACGCACCACCGGCGTGCGCATGCGCGGCGTTCTCGAGGATCGGATCGACCAGGAAACCTCAGCCAGCAAGTCCATCGGCCAGGAGGAGATCGAGCAGACCGGCCAGGTCACCACGAAGCAGGGCAGCAAGGCCCTGGAGACCGTCCACCGCCTGTTCGCGCGCGCGCTGGAGATCGAGGCTGCGACGGTAGCCAGCATGGTCGAGAAGGGAACTGACCCGGAGGAAGCCGTCGACGCGGCGTACAAGGCGGTGTGGCTGGACCAGACGTGGCTGCCCAAGCCATCCGGTCCGCTACGCGCCGTACGGCCGCCGCGCGAGACCGCCTCCGAGCGGCTCGGCAGCCAGATCCGCGCGATGCGCAACAGTGAAGCCGCCGATGCCGTGACAGCCAAGGGCGCTGAGGAGGCCGTCGGCCGGGGCATGTTGCTGGAGCCCGAGGTTGAGGCGGTCTACGACCGGTTCGAGGCGGCGGTCAGGACCGGCCTGGCGTCCAAACTGTCCGCCGAAGATGCGGACAAGAAGGCCGAGGAGCTGGTCTGGGCTCGTGCCGACAAGAAGCTGATCGCGTTGCGGCCGAAGGATCCCCGGATCGAGAAGGCCGCGCGGCAAGCCGCTCGGGACCGTTTCAAGGCACCCCTGAAGCCGGCGCCGATGGAGGATATCGACGCGGCGGACCGCGGGCTGTCGCTCGCGGGTGCCGCGACACCAATCGTGTCGATCATCTCCGGGGCCGCGCAATCGGGCTTGAAAGCCGCCGGTTCCGCGACGGACGCCGTGCTGGCCAAGGACCAGGGTCGCACCGATCCGGTCTCGCACTCCGACCTGACCAAGGCTCCGATCCTCGGTGGCGTCGTCTCAGCGAGCGAGACCGCGAAATACAGCCATGAACACGGAATCCGGGATCCTGGCGCGCTCAAGGCCACCAACGTGAGTATCGACACCCAGGCCGCGAACGGGCTCGGAGCGGCGACCGGTGTGCTCAACGACGTCCTCTCCGGGGCCAAGGCGATGGTCAAGGCGATCAAGGCCATCGGGGCGGCCAACGAGGAGACGACAACCGAGAACGTCCTGGCCGCCACCAAGGCCTCGGCGGATACCAGCGCGACGCTGGCCGCTCTGGGACGCGATGCCGCGAAGCTCGCGGCGGTGATCGACGGAGGGGTGGCCGGGGCGGTGGCGAAGGTGCTGCCCGGCTTCAGCATCGCGACCTCGGTGAGCAGCATGATCTCCGGGCTGCTCAATGTGCGCACCATGGGCGACCAGCAGTCGAAGGCGAACGAGGGCCTGTTCAAGTTGCGGGTGGACCCGCGCAATGCGGGCAAGGTCGACGTCCTGGTCCGCCCGATACTGCTGATGGTCTCGCACCTGGACAAGAAGTACGAGCGAGCGGTGTGGGATTTGATTCAGGCGGTCAGCGACACCGTCCTGAACATCACGACGCTGGCGACCGGCGGTGGCTTCGGCATCCCTGCAGCGATCCAAGCTGGCACGAAGGCGTTGGACATGCTGCATTCTGCTGGCCACATGATCGATGACAACCTGCGTGCGCTGGCCGCGCAGAGTGCCCGAACGGATTCCGTCGGAGCTCTGGAGGGCGCCGCCGAGGGCCAGCTGCGCAAGGATCCCGCGTTCGCCATGGACGCGATCATCGTCCAGGCCAAGACAAAGAAGGACCCGGTTGCCCTGACCTTCCTCAGCACGTACGGCATCTCGCCCGGGGAAGCCGAGAAGCTGCCCTTGTCGGCGCTGCGCGAGCGCGCGCTGTTCGAGATGGGCGTGGGCGCCGACCCGCTCACCACCTTCCAGACGATCAAGAAGATCGGTGGAGACGTTGCGGGAGGCGTGGCCGGCGCGGTCAAGGGTGCCGCTGTCGGGGTCAAGGACTCGGTCGTCGCGACGGTCGATCAGTACGGCTCCTCCAAGGAGCTTGGCGCCGACCGTACTGAGATGGATGGCAAGGAACGCGACTGGAAGTGGCGACTGGCCATGGCTTTCAAGAGCAAGGAGAGCTACCAGCGTTCGGTCGCGCAGACCGCGATCAAGACCGGCCCGAAGATCGGCAAGGCTCCGGCCGGGCCGGCCGTGGCGACACTGTGCAAGGTCGGCGACAAGGTGCTGTTCGCCACCGCCACCGAGAAGCAGCAGACGGCTTTCGCGGACACGATCAAGACCATGCCGCTGCCAGAATTGATCAAGGCGGGCAACGATCCGAAGAACTCCGAGCTGTGGCGCGCGATCATCAAGGACATGGTGAGCTCCCGGGTCAAGGAGATGGCGAAGAAGTTGCCTCCCGCGCCACCGCCACCCGCGCCCAAGAAGCTCGCCCCGCCGTTGCCACCGAGGCCGGTCAAGGCAGCGGCGTCGCCGGCCAGCGCGTGAGCGAAGCGGCGCCCGACGACCTCTTCAGTCGGCTGGCCGCCGCCCTCGAGCAGGTGCCCCGAGACATCGAGGTTCGCGCGGACCTCGAGCAGGTCATCGTCAAATCGGGTGTACCCGGCGGTCGGTCGACGCTCGCCCTGGTGCTGTCGTCATCGCAAACAATCATGTTCTACTCGGTGTGGCCCGACCCGGTCCCTGAGCCAGACCGGCAGGCGTGCTGTGACTTCGTGGCGAGGGCGAATACCGGGCTGTCCCCGGCGACCTTGGAGTTCGATGCCGACACGGGCATCCTCGCCGCTCGCTCAGGAATCCATTTCTCGGATGTCGATCTGATCGACGAGCTGCCACCGACGGCCTTTGTCCGTCTGCTGTGGTTGTGCATTCTCGACGTCGAGGAACTCGCGGCCAAGTCCGGGCGGAGCTTCCCGGGTGGCTGAGGAGCGCATGCTGGACCTCATGCTGGACCTCATGCTGCACCGCTGCAGCGGGTAGCATCCGCGCCATGTCGCTCACCGTCGTGACAGTCCGCGACGAGAACGGCGCGCCGTCGGCCAGGGAGACCTACGCCGGTGGTTCCCGGTACCGGACTGGCAACGGCGACCTCGAGATCATGTCGCCGAACCAGCAAATTCTGGGCCTGTACCCTTCCGGCAACTGGCTGTCGGTATATGTCCACGACTGCCTGCGGGTCGTCCCCACCACGCCGGGCGAATTCAGCAGCGAATCCCCCTCGCCCAGCGATACCCAAACCGAACTCGACTCCCCCCTAGCCGGCGATACCGAGACCGAGCTCGACAACCCCGCCGCTGCCGATACCGAGCCCGATCCCGTCGATCGCGGATTGGCCGCCGAACTTGAGCCGGTGGCTGAGTCTGACGCGGAACCCGGTGCCGAGCCTGCCCCCGCGGCGGAGGTTGAGCGACCGCTTGGTGAGCGGGGCGCGTCGGTCGGAGCTCCCACGACGCGACCACCGGGAATGATGCCCGTCGTGATCAGGCCGCGGACTTTCCGGCCGCCACGGGGAGAGGAAGACCAAGCTCCAACGCCGTCCCGGATGATGCGCGTCGTCGTGAGGCCGCGCACCATCACGGGAGCCCGGAGCGAGCAGAGCCCGCCGCCGGTCGCGTCCCGGATGAGGATCGTCACGGTCCGGCCGAGAAGTCACCAGGCACCATCGGCCCAAGCGGAAGCGCTCGACAATGGCGAGTCAGAGGACCGCAAGTAAGACGGCCCGCACACCTGACACCCCGCCGTCAGGGCGGCACCTTCCAGGCTCCGGCGAGAGAACCACGAGGGCTAACCGGAGATGACGATCGTGTAGCCGCCGAAAACCTGCCCGCCCTGTGATGCAGTGACCCGATACACGTGGGCCTGGCCGGCTCCGGGTGCGGCGTCGGTGGTGGAGAAGGTGGTCTGTTGGCCGTCGCTGGTGACGTCGTGGCGCTCACCGGCAGCCGCGGTCATCGCGGTGCCGATAGGGGCGGGTGCGGTGAGGATCGCCTGCCCTGTCGCCAGTGCAGCGGCCGGGAACTGTCCGCGTGTTCCCGTGTGCAACTGGAGCCACGGCATCGCGGTAGGGACCGCGCGTTCGACCTGGACAACTGCCTGTCCACCGAACAGGGGACCGACCCGCAGTTGAACCGGCGCCATCGCCGGCGCATCGGCCGCCGAGACCACGTGGATGTTTCGCTGGCCCAGATGGCGGTTGTTCGACGCGTCCCATGCGGGCTGCCCGAGTTGATCATCGATAAGCGTCCACGCTCGTACGAGCAAGCACTCGTGTCCCCCGTTGGCGTACGTCGCGATCCAGGGCTCGGGGCACTTCACCACTCGGTGTGCGTTCCCGCTGCTGCGCGCGCCCAGAGAGGTCACCGTCTGCCCGATGAGGTGCACTCCTCCGGCGTCCACACCGAGCGACGGATCGAGCCAGTAAAACTCCACGACGATGCCTTCCGCGGGGGCATTCCCGAGGTTCCACACGTGGGCGTAGAGGGTGTTCTCCACGCCCGCGTCGGCGCTCTGCCCGAGGGCGGTTGGCACGTCTGGGGCATCCTTGGGTGACACGCCAGCCAGCACGTAGATGTCCGGGCTCTCCCAGAACGGTCCGATGACCGGGCGGCTGCCGTTGTCGCCGGGGTAGGCACGTAGGAAGATCATCGGCAGATAGGAATCCTTGCGCGGCCCTGCCCAGCTGCCGGCCGGATGGTCTTGGCGCAGGTCGCCTTTGGTGATCGGAGTGCCGTCGAGCTCACCGCGGTTGATTCCGACGACTCGTCCTGGCCGACCGGCTAAGACCGTCCCACGCCCGTGGTCGTCGTCGCGCTCTTCCCACTCGTCGCGGTCGGTGGCGTGAAGCAGGGCGTCCACGGCCGATTCGGTCCGATCCTCGATGGCGTGGGCAATATCGCGGGCTGCCTCGAGGGCGCCGCGTCCGAGGTTTCGCAACCGTTCGGCGGTTCCCGCGGCGTCATCGTCGTCCTTGTCGCGTGTTGTGGGCATCGGATCCTCCGTCGTGCGGCCGAGATTCAGGACTGCTCGTTGTCGATGTAGTGCAGTTGTAGTGGCCCCTGGGGGCCTTCCCAGGTCGGGCGGCCGGGTTCTTGTGGCGTGGGCCTTGGCGTCAGCTGGGGCGGAGTCAGTGGAAGCTGATACGGCCGATCCTGGTCATCGGAGGTCTGGTACTGGGGATTGACCCTGCCCGGGCGCTGGGGATCGGGCGGCGCGGCGAGGTCATGATGGCGGTCCCAGTCCCAGGTCAGATATCCGTAGGCACGATCGGAATCCAGGTTGAACTGGGTGCCGTAGACACGGTTGTTCAAGATCGAGCCGATGAGATACGACGAGAGCGTCACCGGGCTGCCGAGTGGGCTGTTGTTGCCGCGTGCGCCAGTAAGGTTCTGGCGGTTCAGGTCCTCCGTCTCCACCGGACCCTTCGCCTGCTCGTACGCCGACCGTAGCGCGGCATCGCCGTGGTCAGTCGTGCTGAACAGCACCTCGTCCGGTTTCGTGCCGAGCTGGTATGGGCCGACGACGGTAATGCCGTCGGCCCCGAACAGCAGCTCGCGGGGAGTGCCGATGTAGTGCTCAGAGTCATTGACGTTCTTTGGCGCAGGATGCGGGGGATCGTTCGGGTTGGGGCGGAACACGCTCTGCGCAGGGTAGGCCCACGGTCTGTGGTACTCGACGGTCTCGATCTCGGGATCGGTGCCCGGCATCGCGCCCGGACCGACGACCGGGGTCAAGCTTCCATTCACCGTGGTGTAAACGGCCGGCATGTAGCGCGGGTAGCTGGAGTCCGCACCCGGCGGATCTCGCGGTGGGGCGAGACTAGCCTTTCCATCGAGATTGCCCATCGGGTCCAGTGCGTCGTTGAGCGCCTGCCGGAACGCGCCGTCCACGCTGCCGCCGACAGTGATCAGCTGCTTGTCGATCTCGTCGCCGAGCATGAGCTCGCCGCCCGCATAGCGAACCTCACCATGCGGGACCGCAAATCCCGTGTGGACGATAATCTCGTGGATCTTGCGGGTGAGGTCCCAGACCGCCATCGCCAGTTCGTAGAGTGCCAGGCGGATGGGATAACTGGCTGGGGATGCCAACATCTTGATCACGTCGCCGATGAGCTTGACCGCGGCGTCGATCATCCGGGTGACCCACTCGATGGCCGCCTTGATGGCATCGCACACGTCGAATCCGGAGTCCTTCGTGGTGGGGCCGTGCGAGTCGTCGGGTCCGCCGAGCAGATTGAGGAAGTCCTGCGCCGGTGGAAATGTGATCGGCTCGGGTTGCTGCGGTTTACGCAGCGTCCAGACATCGGTCGTATAAAAATGGTTGTAGTACCACAGCATGATCTTGTAACAGGTCTTGACCTGCCAGGGCAATGGAAAACCGTGCGGTACGTCGAAATCCGGCGCGGGGCAGATGAGATCAATCAACTCCTGAGCAGGAGCCGTCGGACTGTGCCCGGTGACATCAAGGATCGTGGAGATCAGCAGGTTCCCGGTGATCGTCGCCTGGAAGTCCTTCCCGCCGTAGACGAGCGGATGCGCGGGTTGCGGCAGGTCGGCATCCCGGGCCGCCGCGGCCGCGAGACTCGCATCCTGCTGTGCCCGCTCGTCATCGGCTGCGTCCTGGGCCACGTCCAGACTCGCGCCTTCACGATGATCCGGCACAGCGGCGTAGGTCTCGATGAGCGCCTTGACGATCGCGTCTGCCATCCAAGTCGGGAGCTCGCCATCAGTCCGCAACGCAGCCTTCGCCGCGCTCAGGTCTGTAGGGATCTCGTCGGGTCGGTGTGCAGGATCGCCTGGCTCGGGAATGACGACGGCGAACGCGAGACCGGACGTGGTGAGGTCCGGGTAGGTGACGTTCGCGGCCAACGGGTCCGGTGGCGTCGTCGTTGCGTGGCGGTAGTTCCACGCATCCATGTGATTCTCGATGAGATGATGCCGCTGCGGGTGATTGCGGAAGGGTCCACCACACTGGGTGTTGGTGAACGAGTGGCCGATCGTGTCCGTCCCAACGTGGGTTAACCAACCGAGGGCGAATGCGAGCAACTGCTCGTATTGGTCGGTCCGCGCCTGGATTTCCGCGTCAGTCTTCGCCTCGCCAGCTCGGATCGCCTCGGCTTGCCCGATCAGGTTCTTCGCGATCTCACTCGTGCGGCGATAGTGAACCATGTCGCCCCACGTCATTGACTTCTCGTCGGATCCCTTGTTTACGCTGGTGTCAAACATGCGGAAGATATCCTTGTAGGTCAACAACTCCTGTTCGACAAAGTTCAGCAATCCGACCTTGAGTTGCTCGAGCGCATCGCTGGCAGCAGTCAGCACGCCGCCGCTCAGATCGTCCAGGGCAGTCGCCGCAGGCCCAATCAACGGGCCGAGGGTCGATTCCCATGTGGAGACGAATTCATGCCATAGCTTTTCGAGCTTGATGACGAAACGAACGATTGCCCCAACCGTCGAATTGACGTCATCGAGAATCTTGAGCAGCGGTTCCCAGTCGTCCTCCTTGGCGCTGGTGTAGAAGAAATACACGGTGAGCGCAAGCATGATCTCGTCGCTATGCTTTGTGAGGGGCTTAGAGCCGTAATCCTGGGAAAAGTAGAAGAGGTCCGGACCGATCGCCCCGGTCGCGGCGTACTTCTCCCATTTCTGCATGATCCGGCCGCAGGTAACCGGGTCATAGGCCACGTCGAACGCGCGCCCGGCGATGACTGGCAGTCCCGGCCATTCCGGAACGTCGCCGGCTCGCAGGTAGTCCGCCACCCGCCGCGCTGCATAGATGTGCGTGAAGTGTGCAGGCATCTGTTGCGTCACCCTCCCGGGACAGAGAAGGTGGCGTCCCCTCGAGCCCACGCCGCGCGGCGGACAGCCTCCCCCACCATCATTGAAGCGCTCCCGTGTGTTCGGGGGAAGTAGCTGAACCACTTCCGCAAGGCGGTACCACCGGCGCGTTGGCGATCCCGCAGCTCGCCCTGACGACCGCGCCGCAGGCCAGGCCGTCCGGGCGCATTGCGAGAGCCAGGCCAGCCTCTTGACAGTGAGTCAAAGGCAGAGCATGGTTCCTAACCATGAGCGCTATGCCTAAGCGTGATAGGCAGGCAGAACGACGTGAGGCTACCCGACGGGAAATCGTTGAGGCCGCCTGGGAGATCGCGCGCCAGGAGGGTTTGGCGACCGTTACGTTGAGGGAAGTGGCCGCCCGGATAGGGATGCAGCCGCCGTCGCTATATACGCATTTCGCGTCGAAGAGTGCGATCTACGACGCGATGTTCGGCGAGGCGTGGACGGACTACTTGGAGATTGCGGAGGGCCTGGAAGGGAGCCTCCCGACGTCCCCACGCAAAGCCCTGCTGGCCATGCTTCAGAGCTTCGTTGATTTCGCGATGACGGATCACGCGCGATTCCAGCTCATGAATCAGCGCATGCTTGCTGACTTCGAGCCGAGCGTCGAGTCCTACGCTCCCTCCGTCCGCGTCATGGAGCTGTTTCGCCAACGGCTGATTGACATTGGCGTCCGCGCTGACGCCGATCGCGACCTATGCGTCGCGATCGTGGGCGGCCTGATCGATGCGCAGTTCGCCAACGACCTAGGCGGCGACCGGTGGATTCGACAACTTCCCAGAGCCGTTGACATGTTCGCCGACGAGATCGGCCTGCCCGGTCCACGATTGAGGAGAACGCGATGAGCATCACCACGCACACTGGCAGTCCTCCACGCAGGTCTGCGCTTGAACGTGCGACCGCCATGCGCCTCGCCGCCACGGAATATCAGCGTTTCGGCGAGCTGCTTCGCTCGCTTCATGCCGCGGACTGGACCAAACCGACAGCTTGTGTGCTGTGGGATGTCCGAGCGATGGCCACACATCTGCTGGGGATGGCCGAGATGGCGGCCTCGATCCGGGAGCAATCCCGGCAGGTGAAGGGCGCGACGCGACGTGGCGGCGTGTTCATCGATGCGCTCACCAGCATGCAGGTCGAGGAGCACGCGCACCTGAGCTCCGACGAGATCGTCAGCAGCTACCTGAAGGTCGGCCCGAAGGCAGCACGCGGCAGGCGCCGCACGCCGGGGTTCATCCGCCGCAGACCGCTGCCACAATTGCAGCTGGTCGGCGGGCGCGAGGAGCGCTGGACCATCGGCTATCTCGTCGACGTCATCCTCACCCGCGATCCGTGGATGCATCGCATCGACATTGCGCTGGCAACCGGCGCCCACAATGTCCTGACCGCGGAGCACGACGGCGTGATCGTCGATGACCTGGTAAGCGAATGGGCCGCCCGTCATGGACAGCCCTACGCCCTGCGACTGACTGGCCCCGCGGGCGGTTTCTGGACGGTCGGCGCCGGTGGACCGGAGCTTGAACTCGAGGTCACCGAATTCTGCTTGATGATCTCCGGCCGGGCGCCGGCCGAAGGGTTGGCCGCCACCGAGGTGCCGTTCTGATGGAAGCCATCCGACTGAACCAGGATGTCACCCTCATCAACGACCAGCTGGAGGTTCCCGGCCTCGGATTTCTCCCGGTCAACGCGTTCGTCCTGCACGCGGAACAGCCAGTCGTGATCGATACCGGACTCGGTCTGCCGGGTCGCAATTTCCTCGATCAACTCGGTTCGGTGCTAGCCCCGGAGGACGTTCGCTGGATCTGGCTCACCCACCCCGACCGCGACCACACCGGGGCCCTCATCGAACTTCTTGACGTCGCCACCAAGGCGAGACTCATCACGACATTCGCGGGTGCGGGGATCATGTCGACCGAGCATCCACTGCCGATGGACCGGGTGTACTTCCTGAACCCAGGGCAGAGCCTGAACGTCGGCGACCGGACCCTCACCGCGTTCCGACCGCCACTGTTCGACAACCCAGCCACCGTGGGCTTCTTCGACCACAGCTCGGGCAGCTGCTTCAGCTCTGACTGCTTCGGCGCACCCCTCTCCACCGCCGAGCAGGCATCAGCAGCTGACCTCCGGCAGGTCGGCGCCGACGAGCTAGCCGGACGACAGCTGCTGTGGGCCAGCGTGGACAGCCCGTGGGTCAGTACGGCTGACCCGGCCAAGTTCCACCGAACTGTCGAGCCCATAGCGACGTTCGGACCCAGCGCCATTTTCAGCACCCACCTGCCCCCCGCGATCGATCGCACCGACGAATTACTCGCGACGGCGCGGACCGCGCCGGCCATCGACCCGTTCGTCGGACCCGACCAGCACGCGCTCGAGCAGATACTGCGCCAGTTCGAACCTGCCACCTGAAGCGGAGACTGCCCGCACCCGACTGAGCAGCAAACGATGAGCACGGCCCCGCGACTACCAACCGCACGACGGCGCAGGTGAGGTCAGGTCAGGTCAGGTCAGGTCAGGTCAGCGCTAACCCAGCTGTTGGGCCTTGACGTATGCGTGTTGCAGGAAGTCGGCGCCTGCGACGGCGGTGAAGTGGACATCATCAGCCGCACCGGCCCAGGCGCAGCGATCAATCCGAACACGAAGGCGGTGGCCACCCACTGGCCTAGGCACATCGGGCAGGTCAGCAACTCGCCGACCGAGTGCTGCAGTCCATGGCCGCGGACGTCCTCCCGAAGTTCGCCCGGGGCGCTCGGCCCCTCGTACGTCGCGAACGGCGCCCGAAACGGACTGGTCACCGGATCCTTGGCAATCCTCCTGCTGACCTTGTGGGTGGCTACGGCGAGCTGCGCCACGTCCCACGGAGACAGAGCCGGCGCCGTGCGGCCGGCCGCTCTTGCGGTGACCGACGCCACGAGCGAGCCGCTGGCGTAGAGCGACATCAGGGTGAGGTAACCATCTAGGGGCCGATCCTCACCGTGGCGGTACGTCTCCGCCTGTTCGCGGATCCAGGTGCGCAGCATCGTCAGCGGCCAGCGGCCCTCCATTCGCAGTGTCGTGCAATCCGTGCCCGCCGGAGCCGGTCTGCTCACCACGAACGTGACCAATTGCTCCTGAGACAGGAACCGTTCGCCGCGCGCGTTAGGCGTCGGCTGCTCGCTCGGTGAGCGGAGCGGGACGTTCCTCGCTGCCGTGGCCGGGTTGAAGGTGGCTGGCTCGGGAAAGCCGCAACGGCTCGAACGGGCCCGGGCTGTCAGCCGACATGACCTCCGCGGCCATACACACATGGTCTCCGCCTTCGTCGATCAGGACGGTCCTTCTCACGATGAGCCGATGCGGACAAGCTCGAAGAACAGGCACTTGGCCCGCGCCGGGGTGCACGTCGACATCGGTGAACTTGTCGCGGTCATCGCCGGTGATGGTTCCGAAATGCTCGGCTAGGGACAGGTCGCTGGTCGTGAGGAAATGGATCCCTAGATGGCTGGCTCGAAGCGCAATCCGGTAGGTGTGATTTGCCTTGGACAGCCACACACAGAACCGTGCCGGATCGATGCTGGACTGAACGTGGAAGCCCACCAGGCACCCGGCCCGCTCGGTCCCGTCGGAGGCAGTTACCACGACGAGCGGCGTATCGAGACAGCTCATGATGGTACTGAACGCCTGCTCGCTCACCGCGCGTGAACCAGCATCGGTCGTTTCCATCGGTCCAGACCCATGCGCGTGCTCAGCTGGCCGGACCGCGCACGTAACGGCGCAGCCGAGCGGATTTCTCAGGGCCGGGGCCGGTCGGCAAACCGGGCACGCCCGCGACTTGGGCCGCCTCGATCTCGCTGCTTCCGAACTCGACCGGGTGCGAACCTGTGTCCGCGGTGCCCAACAGTCCGGTGTCATCGGCTTCCACACCAGTGTGAGGGCCCGGCCGATCGCCGTCGCTATAGCCAACGTTGTAGTGCTCGAACAGTTCCTTCTCCTGGGTGGCATCCAGTGCCACGTCGGGATCGCCGTGAGGCGCGGCCGCCAAGTCGTCCCTTGTGTAGGGAACGAGCAGCCGGCCCTGCTCCCAACGTGACTGCGCCAGCGGGACCAACGAATGGTGATGCCCGAACAAACCACTGCGTACCGCAACCCACGTCGGCGTGCTCGAGGAATCATCGATGAACAAGCCGACGATGGTGCCCAGCTTCTCCCCCAAATCGTTGCTCAGTTCGGCGCCGTCGAGGCTGTCATAGTCAGGAACCTGCATAGGACTTCTCCAACCCGTGGCAGACGACATAACCCAAACTATCTCCTACGGCAGCAACCCCGGGCCGGAGATCGGCGCGAGCGGGTCAGCGCCGCCGACACGCGTCGCACAGCCGGCCTTCCGGCGGTGGCTAACGGCGATCCCGGCACCCATACGTCTCGAATGTGAGGTTTCCGTTCAGACATCGCCGGGCGCCGATACATTTGCGAAATGACGGCGCCATACGTTGGTCCGGTGGGCGGCGTGCGAACTCTAGGCGTCGAGGAGGAGCTGCATGTCGTCGATCTGCGTACCGGGCGGCTCAGCGCTTCCGCATCGCGGCTGTTGCGCGGGTTGCCCGCGCACAGCTTCTCTGCTGAATTGCAGCGCAGCACTATAGAGACCAATACTGCCGCGACCTCCTCGCTGGGTGAATTGCGCGAGGAGTTGGTGCGGCTGCGGGGCACGGTCGACCAGGTCGCCGCGCAGGCCGGCCTGGGCATCGTGGCTACTGGCAGTGCGCCCCTTTCTGCGGTCGAAGATTTCGAGCTGACGAGCGCGGGCCGGTTCAGCCGGATGCAGCAGGATTACCGGGTTCTCGTGGACGACCAGTTGATCTGTGGGCTACAGGTTCACGTCGGCGTCGAGGAGCGCGACCTGGCGGTCCGGGTGGCGCAGCGCGTGCGCAAGGATCTGCCGACCCTGCTCGCGATGTCGGCGAGCTCGCCCTACTGGAATGCTGCCGATACCGGGTACGCCAGTTTCCGGACAATGGTCTGGCAGCGGTGGCCCACCGCGGGCAGCTTCGGGCTCGCGGAGACGGCGGAGCAGTACGACCGGCTGGTCTCTGATCTCATCGGCTCCGGCGTCATCTCCGATGCCAAGATGGCGTATTTCGACGTCCGGCCGTCGGCGCATGTCCCCACTGTCGAGCTGCGTGTGTGCGACGCGTGCCCTCTTGTCGACGACGCGGTGCTGATTGCCGGCCTGTTCCGCGGGCTGATCGACGAGGCGGTGGCCGAGGACGTGCGGGGCGACCGGCTGCAGGCACGTCCCGAGCCGATGCACCGAGCGGCAATGTGGCGTGCGGCGCGCAGCGGGCTGTCCGGTCCGCTGCTCGGCCCACAGGACGCGCCGGAGCCACGCGCCAGCGGCGAGGTGGTCCGCGG
>JALYIL010000176.1 GCA_030775825.1 Actinomycetota bacterium | reverse complement strand
GGATTGCTCGGTGGGCGGGCTGTTACTGACGACGTCGTCATCGGAACAACGTTCGCCTGGGTGCTGGGTCTGGGCGTGTTCTTCCTGGCGATCTACACCAGGAGCTCGGCCACCGGCAACAGCACCGCAAATGTGAACGTGCTCTTCGGCTCGATCCTCGGCATCAGTTCGGGCGCGGCGGTCGCGGCGACGTGGATCGCCGTCGCGCTGCTCGCGGTGCTGCTCCTGGTCGCCCGGCCCCTTCTGTTCGCCAGCCTGGACCCGGACGTTGCCCGCGCCCGCGGGGTTCCGGTCCGCCTCCTCGGGCCACTGTTCCTAGCGGTCGTGGGCGCGACCGCTGCCGAAGCCAGCCAGGCGATCGGGGCCCTGCTGCTGTTCGGGTTGCTCGCGGCGCCACCTGCCGCGGCCCGCAGGCTGACCGACCGGCCTTGGGCGGGATTCGCGTGGTCGGGGGTCCTGGCGGTAGCGAGTCTGTGGATCGGCGTGATCCTCGCGTACGCGGCGCCCTCACTGCCTGCCAGCTTTACGATCATGGCCACTTCCACCGCGCTCTACGCCGGCGCCGCGCTCTTCACAACCCTGCGCAGACCACGTGATCGGTCCGCTGGCTAGCTTGGCGGCGTCTGGGCCATGCGCCGGAACTCGGCCTGTTTCTTGGCTCGTCCCGGCAGAGCAGGGGGCGCTCCGGCTCGGACCTCGGTCATCACCCGGCGAGTCAGCACGACCGGGCTTTCCTCCGCCGTCGGCTGTCCAGCGCTGGGCTCGAAGAATTCGACCCGCACGTGTGGCCTGCGGGGAAACCGGACGATGTCGACCGCGCCGGTCACACGAACACCCAGAACTCGCGTATTCGGAACCGCCAGGCTCAACCGCCCCGCTCCACTGAGGAAACGCATCGTGCGACCACGCGAGACCGTGCCCTCGGGAAAGATCCCGATGCACGCGCCCCGTTGCAGATGCTCGATCGCTGCCCCGAGCGCGGCGATATCGGCGCGCCCGCGATCGATGGGGATCTGCCCCATGTGGTCGAGCACCCACGCCATCGGCTTTGAGTTCCAGAGCGAGGACTTCGCCAACGCGCGAATCTGACGATGTCGAATGGCCACGCCGACGACGACCGGGTCCCAGGCGGTGTCGTGATTGACCATGAGAATCGTCGGCGCGTCGTCTGGCACCAGTTGGTCGCCCACTACCTCCAGGCGCCCCCACCACCGCACGACCGGGGTGGCGACGACCATCACCGTGCGGTAGGTCAGCGGCACTCGCGCAGTCATCTGGTGGGTTCGAGCAGCACCACGGGGATCTCGCGCTTGGTCTTGGTCTGGTATCCGGCGTACTGCTTGTGATCGGCGGTGATCAACGGCCACAGGCGTGCTCGTTCTGCAGTGTCGGCGATCCGGGCCGTCATCGCGACTGGGGGCTTGCCCTGCAGCGACACCGTGACGGCAGGGTTGGCCTTCAGATTCAGGAACCAGGCCGGATATATGTCATCGCCCCCCCGAGAAGCCACGACCACGAGCGTCGCGCCTTCGACGACCGGTGCTGTCAACATGACGCTGCGGGGCTGGCCGGACTTGCGTCCGATCGTCGTGAGCTCCAGGGCCGGCATCTTCGACACGGTCCAGCCCGCCCGTCCGGCGGTCGCTTTCAACAGGGTCCGGTGTACGGCGTTCATCGTCTTGAGCGCGAAGTCAGTGGGCATGACTGAAATCTAGCGTCAAATCCGGGGAGGTCGCGGTAGGAGCGTCCCACATCGCCCTCCACCGATCCTGCGCCTGCGTGGTAGAGCTCGACGTGCTTGCGAATGTCGGGAGTCACGAGGGCGGATGACACCCCCAGGCCGCAGGCACCGCTACGCCTGCGCGAGCATTGCGCGGCCCGCATCGAGGGGGAGGTGCTCGATCACGTTGTCGGAGTAAACATGCGACACCGACACGTCCTCGATCGCCACGCGGCTGTTGCATCCATGTAATTGCGGTCACTGCGCTGACGTTCGCGACCACCCAGCCCGGACGCTTGTGCAGCCCACCGATCTCGATCTTCAGGGGGCGGTCGCTCTTGGCGAGTGCCCGCCTCAGGTGACCCTTGGCCAGCGGTGTATTGGCGGTGCGGACGATCGCACGGACGGTGACATCGAGGCGGGAGTTCCCGTCGAGCAGGAGTACCGGGCAGTCGCCGACGTGCCGCCTCCGCGGAACGGGCGCGAGAGGGTTGCGGCCGCGAGTGGGATATGCGAACGTATGTTCGTGCTATCCGACGGGCACATCCTGCATGCCGACCTGGATTCGTTCTTCGCCTCGGTGGAGCAGCGCGATAATCCGTCACTTCGCGGAAGGCCGGTAATCGTCGGCGGGGGCGTCGTGCTCGCAGCCAGTTACGAGGCGAAGGCCTTTGGGATCCACTCCGCTATGGGCGCACGGCAGGCACGGCAGTTGTGTCCCCATGCGCGCGTCGTTGCGCCACGCATGAACGCGTACGCCGAGGCAAGTAAGGCGGTTTTCGAGGTCTTTCGGGACACGACACCGCTGGTCGAGGCTCTCTCGATCGACGAGGCCTTCCTGGACGTCGGTGGACTGCTTCGGGTATCCGGAACGCCGGTGGAGATAGCCGCTGCGCTGCGGCGCAATGTCCGCGAGCGGGTCGGGCTCGCGATCACGGTGGGCGTCGCACGGACAAAGTTCCTCGCCAAGGTTGCCAGCGGGATCGGCAAACCGGACGGGTTGCTGGTCGTGCCGACGGCCGGCGAACTGGCGTTTCTGCATCCGCTGCCCGTGCACAAGCTCTGGGGCGTCGGCCGGGTGACGGCGGCAAAACTGCGCGAGCGCGGGATCTTGACGGTTGGCGACGTAGCCGGTGTCGAGCAGCGTTGCCTCATCTCCATGCTTGGTCCCGCATCCGGTCGCCACCTGCACGCTCTTGCCAACAACTACGACCCTCGTCCCGTTCAGCCGGGGCGCCGACGTCGGTCGATCGGTTCGCAACGGGCACTGGGCCGCGCTCGGTTGAGCGCCGCGGAGGTCGACGCCACCCTGGTCGGACTGGTCGAGCGCGTCACTCGACGGTTGCGCAGCGCGCAGCGATTGTGCCGGACTGTCGTTCTCCGGCTGAGATTCGATGACTTCTCCCGGGCGACCCGCTCCCACACATTGCCGAGCGCGACGTGCGACACGGAGCAGATCCTCACCGCGATGCGGCTCCTGCTCGCCGCGGCCTCGCCCACGATCGAACAGGCCGGGCTGACGCTGGTCGGCGTCTCGTTGAGCAACCTCGACGATGACGACAATATGCAGCTCGAACTTCCCTTCGAGATTGGTCCCTACGGCCTTGACGCCGCGCTCGACGGCATCCGCGACAAGTACGGGACGAGTTCGATTACCCGCGCCATACTTCTCGGGCGTGATCCTGGACTTGTGATGCCGCTGCTGCCGGACTGACGGGCCATTGACGCTCTCGCCGGGCCGGGGCATGACGACGGCTTCAGATTTGAAGGCCATATCGCGCGGACGTCGTCAGCGAGACGTAGTGTCGACGTGCTGCGCGTCAGGACCCTGGAGGTCATACCCCAAGGGACGACGCCTGTCGTCGTGTCGCCCGGGCAAAACACGCCGCACGTCGACGCAGCGCTGCAACTGTTCGCCGACCCCGTCAACGTCGTGGCCCGACCCACGACCATCAAGGCCTCCTATCTCGCCCATCGGATGACGTTCACCGCATGGGTGGGCGATGCGTTAAGTGGCGCCCCGGTTGCCGGCATTGTGGTGAGTTTCTCGGTGACCGCCCTGACGCAGATCGCCGTCCGGTGCTCAGCGACGACAAGGGTCGCGGGCCTCGCCACGTGCAGCACTGCGAATGGGAACGTGCTGCTGGTGCGGACGCCCGGAAGGTATGTCGCGCGCTCGGCAGCGACGCCGTCGTACCAGCCGGGTCTCGGTTACGGCGCTATCACCCGCGGCTGAACCAACCCCGGCGCCGTGCGGGCGCCCGCACGTGGCTCTCGTACCGCACCGCCCAGGGCTTTCCTTCGGCGGCATCGGTGTCGAAGCGTGGCGTCGGGTCGCCCTCGAGCATCACGAGTCCTCGCTCGTCAAGGAGATCACGGACCCTCGACAGGACCCCCAGTTCCGCCGCGATGGTTGCGACGTCTTCCGGCGACAGCAGGATGGCCTGAGTGTGCGTGTAGCGCGAGCATCCTTCGGCGCAGGTGTGTGCATCAAGCAGGGCAGCAAAGTCCTCCACGCTGCCAGTGTGCACGCCTCGGAAGTGGTCCCATCGCGGGGCTGAGCAGGCCAACTCTGCGGTGATCCTCAGTATCTCAACTCAGCCCACACCCGCTTGCCTTCGGTGGTGTTCGCGACGCCCCAGTCAGCGCAAAGGGCTTCGACGATCTGCAGCCCCCTGCCGTGCTCGTCCGCGGGTCCGGTGTCCCGCCGCCGGGGGAGGCCGCTAACGTCGTCGCTGACCGCGATTCGCACTCGTTCGTCGTCGATGGCCAGCGTCAGGCGGGCGACGCTGCAGCCAGCCTGCACCGCGTTCGTCACCAGTTCGCTGACGACGATCGTGGCCTCGTCCACGACACCCGCTGCCCGCGGATGTTGCCCGACGGCGGCCCGGATTCGGGATTGCGACCACGACCGAGCTTGGCTCGGTGCGGTCGGCAGACCCCGATACGTACTGGCGAACTCAGAGGTCATAACCGATCAAATCTGCGCTTTCTCGGCGCTGTCTCTCGGTGCCTGGACTGCCTACGATACCGAGCGGAACTGACCGCCTCGCGTTATCCACCCCCCCGC
Organism: Actinomycetota bacterium; assembly: GCA_030775825.1. Classification (GTDB taxonomy): domain Bacteria; phylum Actinomycetota; class Actinomycetes; order Mycobacteriales; family Jatrophihabitantaceae; genus JALYIL01. The sequence goes on along the minus strand of JALYIL010000176.1, from coordinate 5,437 downwards.
GCGTCGCAGGGCGCCGAGCCGGGCGTTCGCGTGGCGCCGAGAAACTGTCGGCCGCCCACGCGATACTCGCGCAATGAAGCTCATCCACACCTCCGACTGGCATCTGGGCCGGACGCTTCATGGTGAGTCGCTGCTCGAGTACCAGCGGAACTTCCTTGATTGGCTCACGGCTCTCGCCGTCGATCGTGAGGTCGACGCGGTACTGGTCGCAGGCGACGTCTACGACCGCGCGATCCCCACCACGGACGCAGTTCAGCTGCTTGATGACGTCCTCGTCGGGATGGCTCGCGCCGGCGTCACGGCAGTGCTCACCAGCGGCAACCATGATTCGGCGATTCGGTTGGGCTTCGGTAGCGGCCTGCAGCAGGCCGCGGGCATCCACATCCGCACCCGGGTTGCGGACCTCGCGACGCCGGTGGTGCTGCGGGACGAGGCTGGCGAGGTGGCCCTCTACGGCATTCCCTACCTGCTGCCCGACGCGGTCAGCGAGGAACTGGCTGCGCAGCGTTCGCACGAGTCTGTGCTCCGCGCTGCGGTCGAGCGAGTACTTCAGGATGCCGCCGCTCGGTCGATCACCCGAACGGTCGCGCTCTCGCACGCGTTCGTCACGGGTGCGCGCCCGTGCGACTCAGAACGCGATATAAGGGTCGGAGGGATCGGCGATGCTCCGGCCGCCGTGTTCGACGGCATCACGTTCACGGCTTTGGGTCACCTGCATGCTCAGCAGAGCATCAACGATCGGGTCGCGTACAGCGGCTCGCCGTTGGCGTTCTCGTTCTCCGAGCGCCACCATGCGAAGTCGGTTTCGCTGGTCGAGATCGGCGCAGACGCAGCGGTGCGGGTCCAAACCGTTCCCGTGCCGCCGCATCGTCCGCTGCGCCAGGTTCGTGGGCGAATCGATGAGTTGTTGCGGCGCGCCGATGCAGACCTCGCCGACGTCGCGGATGCCTGGGTAAAGGCGATCATCACCGACCCGACCCGGCCCCGTGCGCCGATGGAGCGACTGCGCGAGAGGTGGCCGAATACCCTTGTCCTGGACTTTCAGCCCGAAGGCCCGTCGCTCGGTGACATGGACCATCAGTCGCGGCTCCCCGACGCAACCGCGCCGGTCGAGATCTGCTCGGCGTTCGTCGAATGGGTCGACAGCACGCGCCCCACTCGCGCGCAATGCGAGACCTTTCAGACGGCGATCGAGGCTGTGGCAAGGGCTGAGCTGAGCGCCTGATGCGGCTGCACTTGCTCGAGATGACCGCGATCGGGCCGTTCGCGACCCGTCAGGTGATCGACTTCGACGAACTCGGGGCAGGCGGGCTGTTCCTGCTCGATGGCCCCACAGGAGCGGGCAAGACGACCGTGCTTGACGCGATCACGTTCGCGTTGTACGGCCCCGGCGAGCGCGGCGGCGACGGACGCCTGCATTCGGACTTCGCTTCACCCGCGGTCCGCCCGGAGGTCCGGCTGGATTTCTCCCTCCGCGGTGTCCGGCAGCGCATCACGCGCTCCCCGGAATACCAGCGCCCTAAGCGCCGCGGTGGCGGCCACACTCGAGAGGCGGCGCAGGCTCATCTGGAACGCCGACAAGCTGGCGGCTGGGTAAGCCGTTCGTCGAACAAGGCCGAGATCGCCGACATGCTGGCTGAGGATCTCGGTCTCACCCGCGATCAGTTCACGCAGGTCGTGCTGCTCCCACAGGGCGACTTCGCTCGCTTTCTGCGAGCGTCCGATGACGACCGTCGCACGTTGCTCACAAAGCTATTCGGCACCCAGCTCTACGACCGCATCACATCCGAGCTCGAACGGCGAGGTCAGTCCGCGACGAAGGATCTCGAGGCCGCATCCACGCTCACACGCTCGTGCGTAGCCGCGGCGGCTGAAGCCGCCGGACTGTCCGAGGATGAACGTGAGACGCTTTGCGGCCTGAGTCCGGTTGAACTCCGCAGGCGCCTGGCCGACGTCGACGGGGCGCTGAAGCGCGAGCATGACTCGGCGCAGGCCCAGGCGCAATCCCGAACGGCCGCCTGTGTGCGAGCCCGCGATGCGGCGGCGCACGCAGCGGTGCAGGTGCAGCGGATGGAGCGGCTGCTCGCCGCGCAGGAGGCTCTCGCCGAACACGAGCTCGGCCGGGCCGCCCACGACGAGGCGCGGGGTAGCCTCGCCCTCGCTCGCCGCGCGGAAGCTGTTCGCGGATTGATCGTGTCGCTCGACCAATCAGCTGGCGCCATTGTCGGCGCCCGCGCCGCGCTGCTCGAACTCGACCCGACCGCGCCGCGCGAACTCCTGGTCGGTGAAGGCGTGAACGCCGTCGCAGCCCGTTCGGCTGCCTCAGCTCGAACAGCGGCCGAGCTGCAGCATGTCGTGGACCGCGAGGGTGGGCGGAGCGAACTTCGTGCCGCGCTTGCCCGGGCGAGATCAGAGGCGACAGCAGCGGACCGCGACGTCGACGAGCTCAGCGCTCGCCAGCAAGCGCTGCCCCGGGAACTCGAGGAGATCGAACAGGCTCTCGAGGCCGCGCATAGGACTCTGTCAGTGGCTCAGCCCGCTGGCGAGCGCCATGCATCGGTGGTGCGTCAGCTCGCCGCGGCAACCCGCCTCGTCGAACTCGCTCCGGCAGTGGCGGCTGCCGGCGCGGCGCGCGAGGACGCCATCGCCGCGCACCAGGCGGCGGTCGATGACCATCAGCGGATGGTAGAGGCACGGCTGGCCGGAATGGCCGCGGAGCTGGCTGCGGCGCTCGTCGAGGGTGCGCCGTGCGTGGTGTGTGGCGCGCTCGCGCATCCCACTCCCGCGCTCAGGCATGCCGGCGCCGTTACGGCCGTTGATGTCGAGGCACAGTCGCGCCTGCGCACCTCGACCGAGCACGCGCGAGTTCAGGCGGAGCTGGTCATCGCGAACCTGGACAGCGAAGTGGCAACTCTCAGTGTGATCGCCAACGGTGGGTCGGTGGGCGAACTCACTATCGAAGCTAAGGCGTTGAGCGCCGTGATCGCCGACGGTGCGCAGGCGAATGCGACAAGGGCCGCGTCGATACAACACCGTGCTGCCCTGTTGGTTGAGCAACAGGGCGTAACCCACCGCTACACCAGCGCACTTGCCCGGCAGAGCGAGGCCAAGTACAGGTTGCAGTCTGCGCACGATCAGCTCGCTGCACTCAACGACGAGGTGGCCGCGGCGCGGGGCGGATTCGACTCGGTTGTCGGACGTCAGACCGCACTGGTGGCTCAGGCCCAGCACGACGCGGCTCTGGCCGAGGCTGCCCGGACTGTTGGCGATGCGGCCCGTGCGTACGCCACCGCGCTCGCGTGCGCCACCGCCGAGGTGCTTCACGCCGGATTCGCAGATATCGACGGCGCGCGTGCAGCGGTACTGAGCGTCGTCGATATCGAGTCAACGCAGCTGTTCGTCGATCACTGGCAGCAGCAGTGGGCGTTGCTGCACGGGGCCGTGCACGCAGGGGAGTTTGCCGGTCTCGGCAGCGAGAACCTGCGGAATCTGCGGACCGCCTGCGATCGCGCGGAGGAGGAGCTAGCTGAGTGCGAGAAACACGCCGTACGCGCCGCGGAGGCGCTGGCGCGGGCGCGTCACGGCATGGACCGCTTCGGTGACCGCTTGGCCGACATTGAGCGGGCGCACGCGAGGTATGACCAGCTGAACGCCGACGCCGAGCCGGTGCTGTACCTGTCACGGATCACCCGTGGCATGGCTGGACAGCGTCGGGTCGCGCTCACAACTTACGTCCTGCGGCATTGGTTCGAGCAGGTTGTGCGGGCGGCCAACGTGCGGCTCGTCACGATTTCCTCCGGACGCTACGAGCTGATCCGGGTGGACGAAGGCGAGTCGAAGGCCGAGCGCACCGGGCTCACCCTACAGGTCATCGACCGGCACACGGGAGAGGCACGCAGCCCCCGATCACTGTCGGGTGGGGAGACGTTCTATACCTCGCTGGCTCTCGCGCTCGGTTTGGCCGACGTGGTGAGAGCCGAGGCTGGGGGCATCGACCTCGATACGTTGTTCATCGACGAAGGTTTCGGCAGCTTGGACGCCGACACCCTCGACGACGTCATGGCGGTCATCGAGGACCTGCGAGACCGAGGCCGGGTGGTTGGAATCGTCAGCCACGTGACGGATCTCAAGGACCTCATCCACGAGCGCATCGAAGTACGGCGACTGGCCGACGGCTCATCGGCGCTGCGCGTCGTCGCCTGAGGGCTCACGTGTCGCGATAGTCGTCCTCGCCGGAAGCCTCAGAGTCTCGATAGTCGTCGTCGTCGTCGATATCGAGCGACTGCTTCTGCTCGAGGACGTCAGCTGGCTCGGCCTCCAACGGAACTCCTCCACTCAGTTCATTGGCGAGGCCGCTCTCGGTTGCGGCCGAATCGGGCTCGAGTTGAACGCTGTCCTCTGGATCGATTGTCACGCTCAGGATTATCCGCGATGAGGCAACGACAGGTTCCCCGGGCTGACGCGGCCCACCCCGGGATGCTGAGGCGGCTAATCCCGGGGGCTGACGCGGCTAACCCAGGAGGCTAACGCCGTTAACCCCAGGAGGCGGCGGCGATCGCGGTGAGCAATAACTGGGCGAGCTCGGCTCGGCACACCAGCAGGTCGGGTAGGTACGGATAAGGCTGGTTGTACAGCAATTCCGATCCGTCGATGCGGCTGGCGTGCAAGCCTGCGGCCCGGGCGACGCCAACGGGTGCGGCGGAGTCCCATTCCCACTGGCCTCCGGCGTGCAGGTAGGCATCGGCTTGCCCGCGCACCACGGCCATTGCTTTGGCGCCCGCGGAACCCATCGGGGCAAGGTCCGCGCCGACCGCCGCCGCGACCTGCTCGGCGAACACCGGCGGCCGGCTGTCGCTGACCAGGATCAGGGGACGGCGCCGGAGCAAGGACCCGGCCGCGACATCACCGGCGGCTACGTCGTCGCTCGTATAGAGCGCATCGAGGGCGGGCTGCGCCACCGCGGCGGCGATGATCCCGTCGTGGGCGCGGAACAGGGCTACGTGGACCGCCCAGTCGCTACGTCCGGGCAACCCGTACTCTCGGGTGCCGTCCAACGGGTCGATGATCCACACCCTCTCCGCGCTCAGCCGGGCGGGGGAGTCGGCTGACTCCTCCGAGAGAACGGCGTCGTCCGGGCGCGCCGCAGCGAGTTCACGCAGCAGAAAGGCGTTCGAGTCGGCATCGCCGTGCGCGCCGAGCTCACGACCCGTGGGCGCGCCCTGTCGTTCGCGCAAGCTCAGGAGCAACTGCCCGGCCTGCTGGGCGAGCGATGCCGCGAGCCGAACGTCGCTCGAGGATGCAGCGGCTGGAGTCACTCGCTTGACTGCTCGAGCGCGGCCAGGACCGCTGTGGCTTGCGCCCCTGAATCCCCATCGGAGGGGCGCAGGTGGAGTTCCGGTGACAGGGGGGGCTCGTAGGGGTCGTTGACCCCGGTGAA
>JALYIL010000175.1 GCA_030775825.1 Actinomycetota bacterium | reverse complement strand
GCGCTGCGCTGAAAGCCGCGCTGGTGGAGCATGCTTCCTCGTACCGGTGGGTCGCGGCGACCGTGAGCGCGAACAACGCGGCATCCCTCGAACTCGCTTCCGGCGGCGCTGTCATGGCACTCGGCGGCTACAACGGCACAGATCCCGCCGTCACCCTTGCGCGGTTCGAGGCCCTCGTCGCCGCCGGCGACGTACACTATTTCGTGGCCGACCCGCAAGGCTTCATCGGATCGACGTCCGCAAGCGGCTCCGATGCATACGCGATCCAGCAGTGGGTGGCCGCGCACTACACCGCGAAGACAATCGGCGCGGCGACGGTGTACGACCTGTCGGGTTGAGCCGTCGTGCCGTTTCGGTCGCCATAATGACCGAAACCGCGCCCGCCTCCACATCCAGGTGTGCGATGGGTGCCGTGCGCGCTGCGGTGACCCGGGCTCCCGCCGACATCATCGAGCAAACTGCGGCATGCGCGCGACCACATCGACCGCTGCTATCCCCGAGCCGGTGAAGCTCGACCGGCTCGCGGCCGCCGCCGGCGGCAACAAGTTCCAGCGAGATCGCGGCCTGCACGCACGGGTCCCGTTCCGGCGTTGGTCGATGAGCTGCGCACCACTGCCACCGAAGCTCTGGCCGATAGGCCGAAGGCCAACAACCGGAGGGTGACGCGCGCATTTCCTGACCCAGGACACCGCGCTCGGAGAGTTGGTCGGCGACCTGTTCATCGCAGGCGGCAGGATCGCCGCGATCGGCGCCGGCCTCGAAGTGCCGGCATACGCATCAGTCGTGGATGCTTCCGGGTTGGTGATCGTTCCTGGCTTCGTCGATACTCACCGGCACATGTGGGAAACCACGCTGCGCGGGTTCCCGGCTGGCAAGACTACGAGGCGTACGTATGGGTCGTCCGCTCTGAGCTCGGCGGCTTCGTTGCTCCAGAAGTCGCTTACGCCGGTGATGGGCTCGGCATGGTCGGCGCGCTGGAGGCGGGCGTCACCACCGTTCGCGACGAGTCACATCTGCAGAACAGCCCCGAACACACCGAGGCAATCCTGCAGGCCCTCGTCGACGGTGGCGGCCGAGCTATTCTTGCCTACGGCTGGCGGCCGCCCCTGGATGCGGACACATGGCAGTCGCAGGACACCTCCCGCGGCAGCCCAACTTATATCCGCGAGGTCCTTCGTCGGGGCCGTTCGTTCGCGGGCGGCCTCGTCACTTCGCTCTGATGTCGCGTGGGCCAGAACTCTCCGACATGTCAGTCGTCCGTGATGACTTGCAGTTCGCGCGCGAGCTCGGCCTGAGGTGCTCCATGCACATCGGCGGAGTGCAGTCGAGTCGCCGTCGTGGGATCGCAGCGTTGGCCGACGAAGGACTCCTCGGACCAGACCTGCTGTTCGTGCACTGCTGCTGCACTTCTGACGAGGAGTTGCGCATGCTTGCGGACTCCGGGGGAAGCGCCTCGGTGTCTCCATACATCGAGCTCGCGATGCCCGGGATCGGCCCGCCGGCAACAGCACGCCTGGTGGCCGCGGGCGTCCGACCCAGCCTGAACGTCGACGCCGAACCGAGTTCGCCTGGCGACCTGTTCTCGATCATGCGAGCCGCCCTACTCGCAGAAACCGCAGCCCGGGTAATCGCGGGCTCGGCGCCCGCCGTCACGCTCACCGAGCGTGACGTCTTGGCCTTCGCCACCATCGAGGGCGCCCGCGCGAGCGGAATCGATCACGAGATCGGCAGCCTCACTCCCGGCAAGGCTGCGGATCTCGTCATCCTCGACGTGCGCCAACCGGGAACAGCGTCCGTCGTCGATTCGGTTGCCGCGGTGGTGAACCACGGACATCCAGGTGCAGTCCGCGACGTGCTTGTGGCGGGCCGCTACGTCAAGAAGGGGGGCCGGATGGTCGACCAAACCCTCGTTGAGAAAGCAGTTTCCGGCGCTGAACGGTCACGCGACCTGCTACTCGCCCAGCGGCCCCTACCGGTCGCCCCTACGCCCATGGCAAGCCGGGCGATCGGACGTCACTGAAACCGGCGCTGACACAGGCCAGATCACGCAGTCCGAGGCAGGCCGGTCGATCGACGGCCCCGTAACCGGCGGCTTGGCCACGGTGATACACACGGCAGGGCACGCAACCAGTGACAGGACGACTCGGGTATCACTTTCGTGTATCAGGACGCCGCCGTTGGCGCCGGCGCGCAGGCTGGCAGCATGGTCGTGATGAACCGTCTCGAGGGCTCGATGAGTCCGTACTTGCTGCAGCACAAGGACAACCCTGTCGACTGGTGGGAGTGGTCCGACGAGGCGCTTGCCGAGGCCGGCCGGCGAGATGTCCCGATCCTGTTGTCCGTCGGCTACGCCGCCTGCCACTGGTGCCACGTCATGGCGCATGACTCGTTCTCCGATCCGGAGGTCGCGAGGGTGATGAACGCCAACTACGTCAACATCAAGGTCGACCGGGAGGAACGTCCCGACATCGATGCGGTCTACATGGACGCGACGACTGCCCTTACCGGTCAAGGGGGATGGCCGATGACGTGCCTGCTCACGCCGGAGGGCGCGCCGTTCTTTGCGGGAACGTTCTTCCCGAAGGCGCAGTTCACCAACCTGTTGCTGTCGGTTGCGCAGGCATGGCGCGCCGATCGCGACGAGGTCACCGCGGCTGGGCAACGGGTCGTCTCTGCGCTCATCGACGCCGCCCTGCCCGAGTTCAGCGGCCCGGTACCGCAGGCGAAGGACCTCGATGCCGCCGCCGCCGCGCTGGGCGCCCAGTTCGACAGCGCCCACGGCGGGTTCGGCCGTGCCCCGAAGTTCCCGCCTTCGATGGTGCTCGAATTCTTGCTGCGCCATTACGAGCGCACGGGGACGCCGGCAACGCTGGCCATCGCGGCCCGGACCCTCGAAGCCATGGCTCGCGGCGGGATCTATGACCAGCTGGCCGGAGGCTTCGCGCGGTACTCGGTCGACCAGGCCTGGGTTGTCCCGCACTTCGAAAAGATGCTTTACGACAACGCGTTGCTCCTGCGGGTGTACTTGCACTGGTTCCGCATCAGCGACTCGCCGCTGGCCAAGCGCATCGCCAGCGAGACTGCCGAGTTCCTGACCCGCGACCTGCGCACTGCCGAGGGCGGCTTCGCCTCGGCGCTGGACGCGGACACAGCTGGCGTGGAGGGACTCACCTACGTGTGGACGCCCGCACAGTTGCGCGAGGTGCTGGGTGAGGACGCCGCCTTGGCGGCATCGCTGTTCGAGGTGACCGACGCGGGGACGTTCGAAGGCGGCGCCTCGACGCTGCAACTGCTGCACGATCCCGAAAATGCCGCCGCGTACGGCGACATCCGCCAGTTGCTGTTGGCAACGCGTATGACCCGAGCGCAACCTGCCCGCGACGACAAGGTGGTGGCGGCATGGAACGGCTTGGCGATCGCCGCGCTCGCCGAGGCCGGGACTTTGCTGCAGGCGCCGGCATATCTGGATGCCGCCCGCTCCGCGGCCGAGCTGGTGCTCGGTGTGCACCTCGTGGACAGAAGGCTGCGCCGGACTTCGCGCGCCGGCGCTGTTGGCGAGGCACTCGGGGTGGCCGAGGACTATGGCGACCTCGCTGAGGGCCTGCTGGCGTTGCATCAGGCGAGCGCCGATCCGCGGTGGCTGCGTGAGGCGAGCGCGCTGCTGGACTTCGCACAGGACAGATTCGCCGATGGTGCCGGTGGATTCTTCGACACCGCGGACGACGCCGAACAACTCGTGCGCCGCCCGAAGGACCCCACGGACAATGCCGCGCCGTCAGGGGCAAGTGCGCTGGCGAATGCACTGGTCACCGAAGCCGCCTTGACGGGTTCCTACGAGCGACGCCTCGCCGGGGAAACTGCCCTGCGGATCGTCAGCTCGCTAGGGCCGACCCAACCGCGCTTTCTCGGGTGGGCCCTCGCCGCCGCAGAGGCGCTCGTCGCCGGCCCACGGCAGATTGCGGTCGTCGGTGGACCTGCGGGCGGCCCGCTGACCACGGCGGCGTGGCGCCACCGGCCGCCGGGCGCCGTCGTGGTCTCCGGCAACCCGGACGCCGAGGGCGTCCCCCTGCTGGCGGATCGGCCGCTGGTAGGAGGAGGCGCGACCGCGTACGTGTGTCGGGGCATGGTGTGCGATTTGCCGGTTACCACCGTCGAGGACCTGGTTGCCATCCTGTCGGGTTAGAGTTCCGGTCCCTCGGCGCGCAACTTGTCGACCTCGCTCATCGCGGTGCGCAGGCCGCTGAGCCACTCATCGGTGTGCTCGCCGACGAGGCGTACACACCAAGCCAGGGCATCCGAGCGCGAGCGCGCGACCCCGGCGTCGACGAGGGTGTCCAGCACCTGGCGTTCGCCCTGGCGCAGCCGGGTCATGACGGGCACCGCGAGGTGGGTGAATACGGCTCGCGCCTCGCCGATGCTGGCACCCCAGGCCACCTTGCGTCCGTAACGCGCTTCCGCCTCGTCGGCGATCTGCATGCGCTGCTCGCGCGACTGTTCGCGGAACCGGCCGATACGCCCCAGAGCGGCGGCTTCGCGCGCCGCGTCATCGGCGTCGGCTGCCACCTCAGGTGCCGGCAGCTCCCCGAACACGGTGATCTCCTCGCGATCCACGGTGATGCTCGGGTCTGCGGTGAACCATCCATCGGGCAGGCGTCCCGCCAACCAGGCGGCGACATCATCGGCGGGAGGTAGGTCCGCCTGCTGCCAGCCGCCGGGCCGCCCGAAACCGCGGCCCCGACCGCGATGCCCATACGCGTGTTCTCGCATCTCTTACTCCTCACATGACGTTGCAGTGATTACATAATTACACGCCTGTCAAGAACGTGCGTCCTGAGAGCACCAAGGAGTGGCCTCTGGCGTTGATCGCGGAGAATCAGCGCGTTGGTGCCTTAGCGGAAGACGGCGAGCCAGATCGCTACGTAATGGCACAGCGCCGCCACGAGGGTGCACAGGTGAAAGACCTCGTGGAAGCCGAAGACCCCTGGGATCGGGTTGGGGCGCTTGGTGGCGTACGCGACGGCACCGACGGTGTAGATCGCCCCGCCCGAGACGATCAGCACGAGGGCGGCAACCCCGGCGTTGTGCAGCAGCTGCGGCATGACGAACACCGCCACCCACCCGAGGCCGATATAGCACGGCACCGACAGCCACCGCGGGGCGGACGGCCAAGCAGACTGCAACAGCACCCCGAACACCGCGCCCGTCCATACGACGACAAGAACCACCGCCGCGGAGGAGCGCGGCAAAGTGAGCGCGGCGATCGGGGTGTAGGTCCCGGCGATGAACACGAAGATCATTGAGTGGTCCAGGCGCTTCATCACAGCGTGGGCGCGAGGGCTCCAGTTGAGCCGGTGATACAGCGCCGAAGTGCCGAACAACATGGTTACCGTTGCCGCGTAGACCGCGGTAGTGGCTCCAGCCGGTCCCCCCCGCATCGCGGCGGCGACCGCGACCAGGGCCGCACCGGACGCAATCGAGGTCGCTGCCGCGTAGGCGTGCAGCCATCCGCGCAGGCGGGGCTTGAGCTCGGCGACTGCAGTGGCCAAGGCAGCCGTGGGGCTCACAGGGCCTGGCTCGGCGGTCGCCATAGTCCGAGGTTACCCGAGCGCAGGTTACGAATGTCCGTGTCAGGTCGAGCTGCGGCGGCCCGCCTGTGGGTGTACCCCAGGCGGCGGCGCTAGGTTGACCTCTGTGAGCCTGCGTGATGCCGTCTATTCCGTCTACGAGAGGCGGCTGCGAGCGCATCTGGACGGCCTGCCGATCCCTCGGCACGTCGCGATCATGATCGACGGAAACCGCAGGTGGGCGCGGGCTGCGGGCTTCGACGACGTCAGCCAGGGACACGTCGTCGGGGCGCGCCACATCGCCAACCTGCTCGACTGGTGCACAGAAGCGGGCGTGGGTCACGTCACGATCTGGTTGCTGTCGACCGACAACCTTCGCAGGCCGGCCGACGAGCTCGAGCCGCTGCTGCGTGTCATCGCGGGGGTGGCCGACGAGCTGGCGGCGCCCGGCAAGCCGTGGCGGGTGCATGCTGTCGGCGCCTTGGACCTGTTGCCCGCTTCCACTGGCGAAGCGCTCAAGTCCGCCGAAGAACGCACTGCCGGGCGAAGCGGGCTCACTGTGAACGTCGCCGTCGGTTACGGCGGCCGCCGCGAGATCGCGGACGCAGTGCGATCCCTGCTGCAGGAACACGCCGCCGCGGGAACTTCAATCGAGGAGCTCGCCGAGGTGATCGACGTCGATCACATCGCCGAGCATCTCTACACCAAAGGGCAACCCGACCCAGATCTCGTCATCCGCACCTCGGGCGAGCAGCGGCTCTCGGGATTCCTGTTGTGGCAGTCTGTCCACTCCGAGTTCTACTTCTGCGACGCGCTCTGGCCCGACTTTCGCAAGATCGACTTCCTCCGCGCGCTGCGCGACTACGGAACTCGCCAGCGCCGGTACGGCGGGTGAGCGAGAACCCGACGGCGGCCATCGGTCCCCCCGTCAGCGGGCAGTTCGGCCCGCTCGTCAGCGGGCAGTTCGGCCCGCTCGTCAGCGGAGAGTGGCTTGCCGAGAATTGGTCGCAGGTGCGGATCGTCGACGTGCGTTGGTACCTTGACGGACGCTCGGGCCGTGAGGCCTATCGGGCTGGTCACATCCCCGGCGCTGTGTGGCTTGACATCGACCATGATCTCTCCGCACCAGCGACCTCAGCCGCCGGCCGGCATCCCTTGCCCACGCCGGAGGCCTTCGCGGCGGCGCTGGCCCGGGTAGGCATCGCCTCAACTCAGCCGGTGGTTGCCTACGACGACGCGGGCGGATCGGTCGCGGCCCGGCTGTGGTGGATGCTGCATGTGCTCGATGAGCCGGTGGCCGTCCTCGACGGCGGCCTCGCCGCGTGGCCCGGGAATCTGTCGAGCGTCGAACCCTCCTACCCCGCTGTCCCGCGGGCCGCTACAGCCTGGCCTGCCGACCGCTTCGCCAGCGCCGACGACGTCGCCGCGTTCACCGGCACGCTGCTCGACGTCCGCACGGCGGCGCGCTACGCCGATGGCGACCCCGATGTCGATCCTCGTCCTGGCCACATCCCGGGCGCGCGCAACCTACCTTGGGCGGGAAACCTGGACGACGCCACCGGCCGCTTCCTCAGTGCGGAGGCATTGCGCGAGCGCTATGGCGTGGACGGGTCGGTCATTGCGTACTGCGGATCGGGTGTCACGGCCTGCCACGGGTTGCTCGCCCTCGAGATTGCGGGCAGCACGCACTCCGCTCTGTACGCGGGTTCGTTCTCGCAGTGGGGGGCCGACCATTCGCGGCCCGCCGAGACCAGCACACACTGTTAACGGACCTGTAACTGCAAATACAGCGCGCCTCACCGGCTGGACTCCTGGACAGACGTAGCGTCCGATTCGGCGGTTCGGCCAACCCGGACCGCTCTGGAGGTCCCGCAGCGGTGGTGTGTTCCAGCGACGGGGACCGGAACGTCCCCGCTGGCCGCCGCCTTCGGGGCCGGCCGGATCCTCGACAGCGCGGCGAACGTGCTCGTCACGACTTCGCGCCGAACCCCGCACTAGGAGCGCCACGTGACTGCTGCCCCTAAGCCCGCCGACAACGCCGGCGTGCGCACGTTCGTCCTCGACACCTCCGTTCTGCTCTCCGACCCTGGAGCGCTGGGCAGGTTCGCCGAGCACGATGTCGTGTTGCCGTTGGTCGTCATCAGCGAACTGGAGGGAAAACGGCATCACCCCGAACTGGGCTGGTTCGCCCGGCAGACGCTGCGCGCGCTGGACGAACTGCGCGTCAAGCACGGGCGCCTGGATGCGCCCATTCCGATCGGTGAGAACGGCGGGACTCTTCACGTTGAGCTCAATCACTCCGATCTCTCGACGTTGCCGGCGGGATTCCGTGTCGACAGCAATGACTCGCGCATCCTGGCCGTGGCGCTCAACTTGGGCGCCGAGGGGCGCAAGGTAACGCTCGTCACCAAGGACATGCCGCTTCGCGTCAAGGCGGCGTCAGTCGGCCTGCAGGCCGACGAATACCGGATGCACCCAGTCGCCGCCTCCTCTGGATGGACGGGGATGGCGGAGTTGGAGGTATCCGGCGAGGCCATCGACGCGCTCTATGACGGTGAGTCGCTCGACATGATCGAACACCCCGACTTCGTTGCCGCGGCCGAGATGCCGTGTCACACGGGCCTGGTCCTGCATTCGATCAAGGGCTCAGCGCTCGCTCGAGTGACCGCCGACAAGCGGGTTCGATTGGTTCGCGGCGACCGCGAGGCCTTCGGCCTGCACGGGCGCTCGGCTGAGCAGCGGGTAGCACTCGACCTCCTGCTCGACCCAGAGGTCGGCATCGTTTCCCTCGGCGGCCGCGCCGGTACCGGCAAGTCTGCGCTCGCCCTGTGCGCGGGGCTCGACTCCGTACTCGAACGGCGCGCCCACAAGCGTGTCGTAGTGTTCCGCCCCCTGTACGCCGTCGGGGGACAGGATCTCGGGTACCTGCCCGGAAACGAAAACGAGAAGATGTCGCCGTGGGCGCAAGCCGTATTCGACACCCTGGGTGCGCTGGTCTCGGCCGACGTCATGGACGAGGTGCTCGGCCGGGGGATGCTCGAGGTGCTGCCGCTGACGCACATTCGCGGGCGCTCCCTGCATGACTCGTTCGTCATCGTCGACGAGGCGCAGTCGCTGGAGCGCAACGTGCTGCTGACGGTGCTGTCGCGAATCGGGTCGGGCTCCCGGGTCGTGCTCACCCATGACGTGGCCCAGCGTGACAACTTGCGCGTCGGCCGCCATGACGGCGTCGCCGCGGTAATCGAGGCGCTGCGCGGGCACCCGCTGTTCGCGCACGTCACGCTGACCCGCTCGGAGCGTTCGCCGATCGCTGCGCTCGTCACGGAGATGCTGGAGGACCTCCCGCTGTAGGCGCGCCTGCGGCTTGCACTGCGGCTTGCACTGTGGCTTGCACTGTGGCGCGGGGGACGCACCAGGTCGAGCTGCAACGTGTTCTACCTTAGGGTGACCGGATGACTTCGTGGTCACGAGCGGAACTGGAGAGCGCGTTCGAGCACTATCAGCCGATGCTGCGGGCCTGGGGCCTCGTCGCCGCGGCTCATGGGCGGCTGCCCGAGCCGGGCCGCGAATGGTTGGACGCGATGTCGCCGGACTGGCAGGACTGAGACGCTGGCAGGACCTGCTCCGACTGCTGCGCGTCCAGGCACAGGGCGGCGATGAGTAGCCCGGCCGGGAGCCAGTACTGGTTGTAGAAGCTCTGCTTGTTGAGCAACGCAGCGGTGAACAGCAGCAGCGCCGCGAGCAGGCAGGCATGCCCCGTCCGGGGAATGCGGCGAACTGACCAGCAGGCAAACGCCACGGCGAGCACCAGCAGGCCCAACGGCAGGATGCTGGGCGGCGACCAGCCATGCTGGGTCGCGAGCGTGTAGAGCGTAGGGGCGTCCCCCCGCGCCGGCGCCGTCAAGTGCTTGACGACGGCACCCTCGATGAAGTCATGCGGGTTGGCGAGCAGCCACGGCAGGCAGATGCCGATCGCTCCTGCCACCGCGACGGCAGTGCGCCGCAGGCCGATGCGCGGCCACGCGGCCATCAACGGAATCAGGGTGACGGCGTGCTGCTTGGTCGCCAGCGCCAGGGCCAGGCACACGACGGCCATTGCGATTCGGCCGCGCTGAACCGCGGCGAACGCGCCGACCAAGAACACGAGCAGGACCGGTTCGCTCCACGACTGCTCGATGAGGCCGATACTGCCCGGAGCAAACAGGAGCAGAAATGGCAACACGGGCGGCAACGGCACCGGATGCGCGCGAGCCCACCCGCGGCGGATGAGCAGCAATGCGCTGACCACGACGCACGCCAGCAGCCCGATGCGTACGTCGCCGATCAGCCACCGAAACGGCGCGAGCACCAAGGTGGTGACTGGCAGGTATGGGTACAACGACTGCCATCCCGGCGATTTCGTCCACTGCATCGCGTAGAAGTTCTGCAGGTGCCCGAGTCCGCTCGAGGACTGTTGCAGAATCACCCACACGTCGATCCTTGGGGCTGGATCCAGCGCCACGACTGCCACGAGGCCGCCTAGCACGATGAGGACGCCGACCGCCCACAGCGGCCACGCGAGGCGCGGTTTGGTCCACACGGTTGCTCCCGCGAAGGCGCCCGCGCCGACGGCCATCGCCACTGTCAGCCAACCGAAATCGCCCGCTGGAAGGTAGGTGTACATCGGCACGAACAACACGCTCGCGCCGGCGATGAGGGCGAAGACAGCGGCACCGCCAGGCGCAAGTCGCAACGGTGCGCCGCCGGCCGTCGTCGCTGCGACGACCAGGATGACCGCAGCGAGCACGAGGCAGGGGATCGTTCGCGGGTTCAGGAAACCGATGCTTGCCGTATTCGACACCGTGATCAGTAACCAGGCGGTGAGCACGAGCCCGCCGGCAACTGTCGCGCTGCGCCGCGGGCTCGGTACCGCTGCCGGCCCCTCCCGGTCCGAGGGCTGAATCTCCGTTACCGAGGTCCCAACTCTCCCGAATCTCATCCGGCGTTTCCTATCGCTGGCTACGAGGCAACTATGACAGGTACTACGAATGGATCTTCCTTGATGGGTTGCACGACGCCCCGCGCCGGGGCGGCAGAGCGGTTTGGGACCCTTGTCAGGTGTCCCCGTCTGCCACCCCTCCCGCAGCCCTTGATCTCGTCGCCCGCGACCTCGCCGCTGTATGGCACCCGTTCACGCAGCACTCGCAATGGCCCTCCGACGACCCGCTGCTGATCGATCGGGCCAGCGGCGTGTTCCTGTTCGACGGGGACGGAAACCGGTACCTCGACGGCGTTGCCTCCCTTTGGGTGACGGTTCACGGGCACGGTGAACCGGCCATCAATGCCGCGATCCACGCCCAGCTCGAGCGCCTGGACCACTCGACGTTCCTGGGGCTGACGCACGAGCCCGGCATTCGCGTGGCCGAGGAGCTGCTCGAGGTTGCTCCCGCCGGCATGGGGAAGGTCTTCTTCGCCGGTGACGGTTCGTCCGCGGCCGAAGCCGCGATCAAGATGGCGTACCAGGCCGCCACCCAGCGCGGTGAGAACCGGCCGCTCTACCTGCACTGCGCCGAGGGCTACCACGGCGACACCCTCGGGGCGGTGGCGCTGGGTGGGATCGAACTCTTTCACGCCACGTACCGCCCGCTGCTCATCCGGACGCGCACGGTCTCCTCACCGGGGGTGCTTGCGCCCGGCCAGCCGCGCGTCGCTCGTGCCGCCGAAGTGCTGGCCGAGATGCGGAGCCTGCTCGAGCAGGATGGCCCACAGGTGTGTGCCGTCGTGGTCGAGCCACTCATCCAGGCGGCCGGGGGGATGCTGACTCACGACCCATCGTTCCTCGTGGGCGTGCGGAGGCTGTGCGACGAGTTCGGCGCCGCGATGCTCGTCGACGAGGTGGCGACGGGGATCGGCGCGACCGGGACCTGGTTCGCGGTGGACCAGGCAGGTGTGACGCCGGACCTGATGGTGGTCGGTAAGCGCCTCACCGGCGGCGTGCTTCCGCTCTCGGCAGTAATCGCGCGCGAGGACGTCTATCAGGCGTTTCTGGGCTCGCCGGACAGCGGTCGCACGTTCTTCCACGGCCACACCTACACCGCCAACCCGTTGTCCTGTGCCGCGGCGCTGGCGAACCTGTCGCTCATGCGAGCCCGGGGAACCGTCGACAGGGCGGCAGCGATCGGCGAGCGAATCGGGGCCGCGCTGGAGTCCGTCGGGAAGTACGACGGTGTCGCCGAGGTGCGGCGGGTCGGCACCATGACCGGTGTTCAGGTGCATCCGGTGGGCGAGCGAACCGGCTTCGAAGTATGCCGCGCAGCCCGCCGCAGGGGTGTGATCATCCGCCCGCTCGGCGACGTGGTCGTGCTCATGCCGCCACTGGGCATCACCGACGACGAACTCGACGAGCTCACCGGCGTGGTGGACGAGTCGGTCCGCGAGGTGGTGCAGTGAGTTCGGCTGACCCGCTCGATCGCGTGCGCGCCGCGATCGCCGCAACCGAATCCGCGGGATTGCGCCGGCTGCTTCGCCCGCGTCCGGCCGTAGAGGATGTGCTGGACCTCGCCGGCAACGACTATCTCGGCCTCTCGCGCGACCAGCGAGTTGTCCAGGCCGGTGTCGATGCTGCGCAGGCATGGGGGTCGGGCTCGACTGGGTCCCGGCTCGTCACCGGCTCGACGGAACTGCACCGCTCGCTGGAAGGCGAGCTCGCAGCGTTCATCGGTGCGCCCTCCGCGTTGGTGTTCTCCTCGGGATACCTGGCCAACCTCGGGGCGATCTGCGCCCTGGGTGGGCCGGAGGTGACCGTGGTCTCCGATGCCGGCAACCACGCCTCGATCATCGACGCGTGCCGGCTGTCCGGATCACCGGTCGTGGTGGCGCCACATCGCGACGTGGACAAGGTAGGGGCCGCGCTGGCGAGCATCGAAACCCCACATGCGCTGGTCGTGACCGACGCCGTATTTTCGGTCGACGGCGACGTGGCACCCTTGCGTGAGCTGCACCGCATCGTCGGTCTGCACAGCGCGATTCTCCTCGTAGACGAGGCGCACTCGCTGGGTGTCGTGGGTGCCGGCGGCGTGGGTGCGGTGGCCTCAGCCGGCCTGGCCGAGGCACGTGACGTGGTTCGCACGCTGACCCTGTCGAAATCGCTCGGCGCGCAGGGGGGTGTCGTAGCCGGCGCGCCGGAGGTAATCGAGCTATTGGTCAACTCGGCGCGGGCGTTCATCTTCGACACCGGCCTCGCCCCGGCGTGCGCCGGTGCCGCACGCGAGGCGCTTCGAGTGCTGATCGCCGAACCAGGTCGAAGCGATGCGGTACGGGACCGGGCCCGCGCGCTCGCGGGGATCGTGCGCGAGCTAGGCGCCGAAACTGTCGTCCCGGATGCCGCGATCGTGCCTGCCTTTCTGGGTGATCCGCGCAGCGCCGTGGCTGCGGCGGCCGCATGTCTGGCAGCGGGAATCAGAGTCGGGTGTTTCCGGCCCCCGTCCGTGCCGCTCGGTCGCTCTTGCCTGCGCATGACGGCGCGTGCGGATCTGACCGCGGGCGATCTCGCTCGAGCGTCGGACGTGCTGGCTGCCGTGCTCGGGTGAACATACTGTTCGTCACTGGGACCGGCACCGGCGTGGGTAAGACGGTGGCGACCGCAGCACTCGCCGCCTGTGCCGCGGGAACGGTTGCCGTCGTAAAGCTCGCCCAAACCGGTGTAGCGCCCGGCGAGCCCGGCGATCTTGCCGAGGTGACGAGGCTTTCGGGCTGCATCGACGTACACGAGTTCGCGCGCTACCCCGACCCCCTGTCGCCGTACCGGGCCGCGCGGCACGTCGGTGCGCCCCGGTACGACGTCGAGACGGCGATCCTGCGCATCGCTGAGCTCGCCAAGAATCACGATCACGTCATCGTCGAGGGCGCCGGCGGGCTCCTGGTGCCCTACGACCCGGCCGGAACGACGATCGCGGACATGCCGTTGGAGCTCAACGCGCAAATGGTGGTTGTCACCTCGGCGAGTCTCGGCACGATCAATCACACTGCATTGACGGTGCGCTACATCGAGGAAAACTGCGGGGTGGGTATCGCCGGTCTGGTTATCGGTAGCTGGCCGCGCGAGCCCGACCTGGCCGAACGATACAACGTCTGGGACCTCGGCCTGATGGGCGGCCGGGAGAAGCTGGCCGGTGTGCTGCCGGCCGGGATGGCGACAATGGCAGACTTTGCAGGGCGGGCGCGGCGGGCGCTGAGTCCGGCGTTCGGCGGGACTTTCGACTTCCCGTCGTTCTGGCAGGCCGTACAACCCTAGGAGCAGCGTGACCGACATTCTCGACATCGCCCGCACGCAGGTGCTCGACGAGGGCACCGGCCTGTCCGAGGCCCAGGCGCTGGAATGCCTGCAGTCGCCTGATGATCGTCTCGACGCCCTGCTCGACCTGGCCCACGAGGTGCGGGTCAAGTGGTGCGGCGACGAGGTCGAGGTTGAGGGGATCGTGTCGCTGAAGACTGGCGGCTGCCCCGAGGATTGTCACTTCTGCTCGCAGTCGGGTGTCTTCGATTCGCCCGTCCGCTCGGCGTGGCTCGACATCGCGTCGCTGGTCAAGGCGGCGCGCGAGACCGCGGCGAGCGGCGCCACCGAGTTCTGCATCGTGGCCGCGGTGCGGGGACCGGACGAGCGACTGATGCGTCAGGTGCGTGACGGGGTGGTCGCGATCAACGCCGAGGTGGAGATCAACGTCGCCTGTTCGCTCGGGATGCTCACGCAAGCGCAGGTCGACGACCTGGCGGCGATGGGGGTGCACCGCTACAACCACAACCTCGAGACCGCGCGGTCGTACTTTCCGTCGGTCGTCACCACACACGACTTCGACGAACGCTGGGAAACCTGCGAGATGGTGCGCAAAGCCGGCATGCAGCTGTGTTGCGGCGGGATCGTGGGGATGGGTGAGACCCTGGCTCAGCGGGCCGAGTTCGCAGCTCAGCTGGCCGAGCTCGACCCCGACGAGGTCCCGCTGAACTTCCTCAACCCCCGTCCGGGCACGCCGTTCGGTGAGTTGACGCCGATGTCGGGGACCGACGCGCTGCGGGCCGTGGCGACATTTCGGCTGGTGATGCCGCGGACGATTCTGCGATTCGCCGGTGGTCGCGAGATCACCCTCGGCGACCTGACCGAGCGCGGCGTGCGCGGCGGTATCAACGCCGTCATCGTCGGTAACTACCTCACGACGCTCGGCCGTCGGGCTGATCAGGATCTCGCCATGCTCGCCGAACTGAAGATGCCGATCAAGGCGCTGGCCCGCAACCTATGACCGCGGCGCGGTACTGCGACCGTTGCGGTCACGCGCTGAGCAACGGCGATCATGAGGCTTGTGCAGTGGCGCGCGCGCTGGAGCCGCCCCGCTTCTGCGGGACATGCCGGCGCCGCATGGTCGTTCAGGTCACGCCGGCGGGCTGGAGCGCTCGGTGCGTAGAGCACGGAGAACTGACCTCGGCCTGAGGGCCTCAATCCAGGGCGGGGAGCCCGTCGATGCTCGACCCGTTCTTCTCCCGGGCATAGGCCTCGTAGTACTCGGCGGGTTTCTTCAGGTGGTGCAGGTCGAGAACGTCGCGGTCGCAAACGTAGTCCAGGCGAGGCACCGAGTACCCGCATGAGTCACTGATCCGGTCCACGTCCACCACGATGATCGATCGGAGGGCATGCTCGCGCTGTTTGGCGAAGTGCTCGCGCAGGCCGGCGAACTCGTCAGCCCCGGGCAAGACCACCCGCCCGCGCCCATGCAAGCGAACGATCTTCGGTGGTCCCTCGAACGCGCAGCACATGATGACGATCCGGCCGTTCTCGCGCAGGTGGGCGATCGTCTCGGCACCGCTGCCGAAGTAGTCCAGGTACCCGACCCGGGTATGGCCGAGCACGGCGAATGTCCCGGCCATCCCTTTCGGTGAGACATTCACGTGGCCGCCGGCCGCGATGGGAGCCGTGGCCACGAAGAAGACAGGCTGCGCTGCCAGCCACGCAGTCAGCTTCTGGTCGATGACCTCGTACACGGTGGCCACGGTTACCGCGTCGGTTCTCTCGTCGGTTCTGTTGCCGGCACCGTCATCGACAGAACGTCGAGCAGCTTGTCGAGTTCGCCCTCGCCGATCCGGTCCGGAACGTGCCCGCGTTCGATGACGACCTGCCGGATCGTTTTGCGTTCGGCCAGCGCCTGTTTGGCGATCTTGCCCGCCTCGTCATAGCCGACATAATGATTGAGCGGCGTGACGATCGAGGGCGATGACTCGGCATATTCGAGGCAGCGCTCGACGTTCGCCTCGATGCCGTCGATGCACCGCGCGGCGAAGACGCGCGAGACGTTCGCAACGAGCCGGATCGATTCCAACACGTTGCGAGCGATCATCGGCAGCATGACGTTCAGCTCGAAGTTGCCTGCCGCGCCACCCCACGCGACGGCAGCGTCATTTCCCACCACCTGAGCGACCACCTGGCAGACCGCCTCGCACAGGACTGGATTCACCTTGCCCGGCATGATCGACGAGCCGGGCTGGAGGTCGGGCAGGAAAAGCTCGGTGAGGCCGGTTAGCGGGCCCGAGCCCATCCACCGGATGTCGTTGCTGATCTTGTTCAAGCCGACCGCGATGGTCCGGACCGCGCCAGAGAGCTCGACCAGCCCGTCGCGCGCGCCCTGGGCTTCGAAGTGGTTGCGCGCCTCGGTCAGCGGCAACCCAGTCTCGGCGGCGAGCAGCCCGATGACCTCACCAGCGAAACCCGCTGGGGCGTTGATGCCGGTACCCACCGCCGTACCTCCCAAAGGCAGCTCGGCGACCCGGGGAAGCACGGCGCGAAGCCGCTCGATCCCGTAGCGAATCTGCGCCGCGTACCCGCCGAACTCCTGCCCGAGGGTGACCGGGGTCGCGTCCATGAGGTGCGTGCGGCCGGATTTCACCACCGTCGCGAAGGCGGCGGCCTTCGCCTCGAGCGACGAGGCGAGCAGCGCCAGAGCCGGCTGGAGATCCACAACGACGGCTTTGGTCGCGGCGAGGTGCATCGCCGAGGGGAACTGGTCGTTGGACGACAGCGGGTCGTTGACGTCGTCATTCGGGTGAACCGGGACACCGAGGCGCTCGGCGGCCAGCGAGGCCAGCACCTCATTGGCGTTCATGTTCGACGACGTCCCTGAGCCGGTCTGGAACACGTCGATCGGGAATTCGGCGTCCCAGTCGCCGCGGGCAACCTCGCTCGCCGCCGCGGCGATCGCGTCGGCCTTGGCAGGGTCAAGCAGACCGCGCCGCGCGCGCACCCGCGCACCCGCGCCTTTGATCAGCGCCAGGCCGGCGATGAGTTCACGCTCGATCGGCATCCCTGAGATCGGAAAGTTCTCGACGGCCCGTTGCGTCTGAGCCCGCCACTTGGCGGCACCCGGTACCCGGACCTCGCCCATCGAGTCCTTCTCGATGCGATAGTCCTGCTCAACGGTCACAGCGTTTCTCCCAGCCTCGGCGAACCCGCCGGACGGAAATCCGGCCCGACAAGACTAAGTGAACGCCGTCGCCAGCCCGGACAACAGCGAGCCGGACGTGGAATGCGCCACGTCCGCTACTGCGGCGGGTAGCCCTGCGGCGGGTATTGCTGAGCAGGCTGCTGGTACTGGGGCTGCTGGTACTGGGGCTGCTGGTACGGGGGCTGGGGCTCATAGGCCGGCTGGGCATATCCGGGCTGGGGCGAGTCGGGCGTCGCGGGGGCGCCGGCAGGGTTTCCATAACCCATCGCCGCGGCGGTCTGCTTCGCACCCTCCGACACCGGAATCGCGACGACGGCGGTGCCGTAAGCGCAGAGCTCGGTCCAGACGTCGCCCATCTCGGAGGTGTCGAAACGCATGCCGATCACCGCGTTCCCACCCTTGGCCCGGGCGTGTTCGAGCATGCGGCCCATGACTTCGTTGCGGCTGTCGCTGAGGTTCTTCGTCATCCCCTGGAGTTCGCCGCCGAACATGGACTTGAGCCCGGCGCCGATCTGCGAGAACGCGTTGCGGGAGCGGACCGTGAGGCCGAACACCTCGCCGCACACGCGCTGGATCTCCCAGCCTGGAATGTCGTTCGTGGTTACTACCAGCATGGCCCTGCCTTCCGACGGACGCGAGTTCAGTGACGGTCGAAGTCCACTGCGGAGTATGCACGCAGCTTGCCTAGTTGGTGCAAGGAATCAACTAGGCGGATCGTGCCCGACTTCGACCGCATCACGATCGACTCGGTCTGAACGGAGTCCGCGTAGTAACGCACGCCCCGCAGCAACTCGCCGTCGGTTATGCCCGTGGCGCAGAAGAAGATGTCCTCGCCGGTGACGAGATCCTCTGTCGTCAGTACCCGATCGAGGTCGTGGCCCGCGTCGATGGCGTTGCGCCTTTCGGCGTCGTCACGCGGCCACAGCTTTGCCTGCATCACGCCGCCCATGCACCGCAGCGCCGCGGCCGCGATGATGCCCTCTGGCGTGCCGCCGATGCCGAGCAAAAGATCAACGCCGGTGCCAGGCCGGGCCGCGGAGATCGCTCCAGCGACGTCGCCGTCGCTGATAAAGCGGATTCGGGCGCCGGCGTCGCGAACCTCGCGCACCAAGCGGTCGTGGCGCGGACGGTCCAGCACGCAGACCGTCACGTCCTCCGGGTGCCCGTGCTTGGCCTTGGCGACCCTGCGGATGTTCTCGCCCGTGGAGGCGTTGATGTCGATGACGTCCGCCGCTTCGGGACCCGCCGCGATCTTGTTCATGTAGAACACGGCGGACGGGTCGAACATCGTGCCCCGCTCGGCGACCGCGATCACGGCGATCGAGTTCGGCATCCCCTTCGCCATCAGGGTCGTGCCGTCGATCGGGTCGACCGCGACGTCACACAGCGCACCCGTGCCGTCGCCCACCTCCTCGCCGTTGAACAGCATCGGCGCCTCATCCTTTTCGCCCTCGCCAATCACGACGACGCCGCGCATCGACACGGTACCGATCAGGGCCCGCATGGCGTCGACTGCGGCGCCGTCGCCGCCATTCTTATCCCCACGCCCCACCCAGCGGCCCGCGGCCATCGCGGCGGCTTCGGTCACGCGGACGAGTTCGAGGGCAAGGTTTCGGTCCGGCGCTTCCCGCGCGACAGCGAGCGCAGGAGGGATGTGCGGGGACTCGGAGGCTGCCGGATTACCGATGTCGGGGGGTCCGTCGGTCATCGCGGAAGATCCTCTCGGCACGGGTTCGTTCGGGCCATCCTTCCAGAACCGCAGATGCTCCCGCGCCAGTGTCGCAGGATCCGATTAGGCCCGAGCCGGCCGCGCTGTAGCGCGGGCTCTCATTCTGAATCAGGGACGCGGGCGTCGTGCGCGGCGATGCTCTCATCCAGCCTGCTACTGGCCTGGTCGAGCCACTTCTGGCAGATGTCGGCAAGGACCTCGCCCCGCTCCCAGAGGGCCAGCGATTCCTCGAGGCTCTGCCCGCCTGATTCGAGTTTGGCCACTACCTCGCGCAGTTCGGCCCGCGCGGCTTCGTAGGTGATCTCTGACATTAGATCGCCGACTCTATCGGGCTTGCGCACTGCACGCGTCTGACGGGCTCGCGTGGATGCGCGTCGTACGGGCTTGTGCGGGTACGCGTCTACCGGGCCTGTGCGTCGAACTCGCCGCGCGCGACCCGGATGCGCAGCGGCCCGGCCGCCTGGGCCGCGTCGCGGATGACGGTGCCGTCGGGACGTCGTACGACCGCATATCCGCGGTCGAGGGTCGCCTGCGGGGACAGGGTTGCGACGCGGGCTCGCACATGTTCTAGCTCCCCGTGAGCGGCATCGAGCAACGCCAGCGCGCGTCGCCGAGTCCGGTCCCGCAGATCCGACGTCTCGCGCGCCTGTCCCTCGATCCGTGCCCGGAGCGTGCGACGCATCCGCTCAGGTAAGCCGGCGATCAGCTCCGTGTCCGCGTCCACCCGGCGATGGACGCACGCCCTACTGCGACCACGCAAGGTAGCGATCTCGTGAACCTCTTGCGCCAGATCCGGGACGATGCGCTTGCCGGCGTCGGTTGGCGTTGACGCCGCCAGGTCCGCGACGTAGTTGAGCAACGGGCTGTCGGTCTCGTGCCCGATGGCACTGACGATCGGAGTGCGCGCGCCGGCGACGGCACGCAGCAGCGACTCGTTGCTGAACGGCAAGAGGTCCTCGACGCTGCCGCCGCCGCGGGCGATGACGATGATCTCGATCGAGGGGTCAGCATCCAGCAACTCCACCGCGGCGACGATCTCGTTCACGGCCGACGGCCCCTGTGTGGCCACGTTCTCCACCCGGAACCGGATTCCGGGCAGCCGGCGCCGCGCGTGCTCGACGACGTCTCGCTCGGCCGCGCTGGCACGACCAGTGATCAGCCCAACGCGCTGCGGAAGGAACGGCAACGGCTTCTTGCGGTCGGCGGCGAACAGGCCCTCGGCAGTCAGCAGCTTCTTCAATGCTTCCAGGCGGGCGAGCAGTTCCCCGAGTCCAACCAGCCTGATCTCGGTGGCACGCAGGCTCAGCGTTCCGCGCTCGAGCCAGAAGTCCGGGCGGCCCCGCACGATGACCCGCGAACCCTCGCCGATCGAATCGGCCAGTGCCGCGCGAGCACAGGTCACGGTGAGGGAGATATTGGCGTCGGGATCGCGCAGCGTGAGGAACTGAGTTGCCGCTCCCGGGCGGCGAGTCAGCTGGGCGATCTGACCGTCGACCCAGATCTCACCGAGCCGAGCGATCCATTCGCCGATCTTCTGCGCAACGACTCGAACCGGAATCGGTGCCTCCGGCGTGGTCTCCAGCCGGGCCACGGGCGCTACTCGTCGCCGATTACGTCGAAGGCGGAGGGTTTGGTGTTGCGGGGCTTGCGCACGGTCTTTCGGGGGGGCGCCGGCTCGTCGTCGACCAGGTCGAGCTTCTCCACGGCGATCGGCGCGTCGAAGGTTGCCCATTGCGGCGGCTCGTCGGTGGGCTCCCGGCGACTGAGAAGCTGGTCGCCCCGGGCGGCGAGATGGGCGTATCGCTGCTGTGCGCGCAGCGACATCTGCAGGGCGGTGCTGAGAGCAAGCATGGGCAGCTCGATCGCCTTGTCGGGTAACGTGCGGGCCTCTTCCACGGCGGTGGCGACCAGGCCCAAGGCGGCCCGCAAGGGGGTCGGGAGCTGCGGCATGACCCCAGCCTGCCGTATTGGTGCGGTCCGTACCATCTAGGGGTATGGAGACCACTCAGCCGTCCGCCAGCGACACGGCGCGACGGCCAGCCGGCCGGGTCCTGCTCGCGAGGCCGCGCGGGTACTGCGCCGGGGTGGACCGGGCGGTGCAGACCGTCGAGGACGCCCTTGATCGTTACGGTGCTCCGGTATACGTGCGCAAGCAGATCGTGCACAACCTGCACGTCGTTCAGGCCCTCGAGGCGCGTGGGGCGGTCTTCGTCGAGGAGAACGACGAGGTGCCCGAAGGCAACATCGTGGTGTTCTCCGCGCACGGGGTTGCCCCCGAAGTTCACGCCTCGGCCGCCGCCCGCGGACTGCAGACCATCGACGCCACGTGCCCATTGGTCACAAAGGTGCATCAGGAAGCGCGTCGCTTCGCCAGCGAGGATTACGACATCCTGCTGATCGGTCACGAAGGCCATGAAGAAGTAGTGGGTACAAGTGGCGAGGCGCCCGAGCGCATCAAGATCGTCGATGGTCCGGCCGACGTGGCCAACCTGAGCGTCCGCGACCCGCGACGGGTCGCCTGGCTCTCGCAGACAACACTCTCGGTGGACGAGACCCTGGAGACCGTTGGAGCGCTGCGGGAGCGCTTTCCGATGCTGCAGTCGCCCCCCTCCGACGACATCTGCTACGCGACTCAGAACCGCCAGGCAGCCGTGAAGACGATCGCACCCCAGGTGGAGCTGTTTCTGGTGGTCGGCTCCGACAACTCGTCGAACTCGGTGCGGATGGTCGAGGTCGCGTTGGCGGCCGGGGCGCAGGCGGCATATCTCGTCGAGAACGCCGCCGCGATAGACCCTGATTGGTTGGGTGGGGTCGGCTCTGTCGGCCTGTCATCGGGTGCTTCGGTGCCGGAGATCCTCGTGGAGGAGGTGACCGGTTGGCTCGCCGAGCACGGATTCACGGACCTTCAGGAGGTCACGCACACCGAGGAGCGTCTCACGTTCGCGTTGCCGCGCGAGTTGCGCCGTAACCTTCGACCGGACGCGGCGCCGTCGATCTAAGCCGGACGCTAGCGGTGGACGATGAACCTAGGGGTGGACGATGAACCTAGCGGTGGACGATGAGGCGGATGCCGGCGATGATCAGCACTGCAGCGGTGGCGGCCGCGATGGCGGGAAATCCATACACGAGCCAATTCGCGGCGGCGTCGAAGAGGACCTTGTGGTTGTGCAGGCCGCCGGAGCGGATGTACAGGATGCCACCGGAGACTGCGGAGTAGACGATTGGTGGTGCGATCACCACCGGGAACATCGCCGATCGGCGCACCGTCAGGATGGCCACGACCGATGCGCCGACGATGCCGTAGTTGAAGCCGCCGCGCGATTGCGATCCGCTCAGCACGTCGATGACTGCCCCGACGCCGGCGATGACGACCAAGACGATGAGCGCCCCCCAGCCCGGCAGCCCGCGCTCGGCGGGTGGGGCGCTTGGCTCGGTTACCGGTCGCGACCGGCGCTCGTACCTGAAGTCCGGTTGCGAGGCCGTCGCGGCGCCGGACCGAACCGAGGTCGGCGTGCTCCAGTCGGCCGGGCGGTCGTCGACCGGCCGATCGCCAGCTGCGGGTCGTCGCGCGCCGTAAGGTGCGGGCGCGTTCACCACGATGGACTCCTCATCGTCGACCGCCGGCAGGTGGATCCCGAAAATCCGGCGAATTGTTCGGGCCCACGGTACCTGGCAACCCTGGGTGATCGCTGATCGACGCGAGGTGTCGTCCAACTTGCCCGTTTCGGGCCGGGGTCAGGCTACCCGGGGGTCGAGGAACTCTGGTGCGCTCATCGGGCGCGGCACGGCAGTCGTGATTGGCTCCAATTCGCGAAGTACCGCGTGGGGGTCAACCACGCCGAGCTCGCTGAGTTGGCGGGCCCTGACCAAGACCGTGCGTTCGAGCGAGCCGACCGCGTCGTTGTAGGAGCCGACCGCGGTGTTCAGGCTCCGACCGAGCCGATCGAAGTGACCGCCGAGCGTGGCCAGGCGCTTGTACAGATCGCGCCCCAGGTCGTGCACCTGTTTGGCGTTCGCGGCCAGCGCCTCCTGGCGCCAGCTGTAGGCGATGGTTCGCAGCAGCGCAATGAGTGTGGCCGGAGTTGCCAGTACGACGTTGTGGGCGAATGCGTGCTCGAGCAAGGTCGGGTCCTCTCGCAGAGCCGCGTCGAGGAACGCATCGGCGGGGACGAAGCACACGACGAATTCCGGCGCCGGGCTGAACGCCTCCCAGTACGCCTTAGCAGCAAGAGCATCGATGTGGGTACGGAGCTGGCGGGCGTGAGCCTTCAACCGAAGATCGCGGGCGGCCTCGTCCGCGGCCTCCATGGCCTCGAGGTAGGCGCTGCAGGCCACCTTCGAGTCGACGATGACATTCTTACCCTCCGCCAGGCGGACCACCATGTCGGGCCGAACCGTGGCACCGTCGCCGGTGGTGGCGCTGACCTGGGTGTCGAAGTCGACGTACTCGGTCATGCCGGCCGCCTCGACGATCCGCTCGAGCTGCATCTCGCCCCAGCGCCCTCGAACCTGGGGGGCTCGCAGAGCGTTGACGAGCTGGCTGGTCTGCGTGCTCAGATGCTCTGACGTCCGGCTCATGGCGAGCACCTGCTCCCGCAGAGCCGTATCAGAGGTGAGGCGCCCCCGTTCGACCTCCGTCAACTGCTGGCCGACCTGGGCGAGCGAGTCGCGCAACGGGCGCAGCAAACCGGCAACATCGCCGTTTCGCATGAGGAGTTCCTCTCGATGAGCGGTGTTGGCGCGGTCTGTCTCGAGCGTCGCTCGCAAGCCGGCCGCCTCCGCGAGCGATGCGCGCACCTCGCGTTCGGCGCGCCGGCCGGCGAGCAGCCAGCCGAGTGCGAGACCGGCGCACAGGGCGAGGGTGCTCAGCACCACGGTCGTGACCTCCATGGCTAGATGGTCACATGGCGGACCGACAATTTCTGGTAGATCGGAAGGGCATGCCGCGCAGGCTTAGACTGAGCGCCCGTGAGCCTCACTATCGGGATCGTCGGCCTGCCCAATGTCGGCAAGTCCACCCTGTTCAACGCCCTGACGAAGAACGACGTGCTGGCCGCGAACTACCCCTTCGCGACGATCGACCCGAACATCGGAGTCGTAGGGGTGCCCGACCCGCGCCTGGACGTCCTGGCGAACCTGTTTGGCTCGGCGAAGGTCATACCGGCGACGGTGTCGTTCGTCGATATCGCGGGCATCGTCAGGGGGGCAAGCGAGGGGGCCGGCCTCGGCAACAAGTTCCTGGCGAACATCCGGGAGGCCGACGCCATCTGCCAGGTCATCCGCGCGTTCAGCGATCCCGATGTCGTGCACGTCGAGGGGAAGGTGAGCCCTCGCGACGACGTCGAGACGATCAACACCGAGCTGATCCTCGCCGACCTGCAGACCATCGAGAAGGCGCTGCCCCGGCTGCAGAAGGAAGCCCGGTTACACAAGGACAAGCTTGCCACCGTCGCCGCGGTGGAACAGGCGCAGAAAGTGCTCGACGCGGGACAGTCGATCTTCACCGCGGGGCTGGACCCGGAGCCCCTGCGTGAATTGCACCTGATGACCGCCAAGCCGTTCCTCTACGTGTTCAACGTCGACGCCGGCGAGATCTCCGACGAGCGATTCACCTCGGAGTTGCGTGAACTGGTCGCGCCAGGCGACGCGATCTTTCTGGACGCAAAGACCGAATCCGAACTCGCCGAACTACCCGACGACGAGGCCCTCGAACTGCTTCAGTCGATCGGTCAGCAGGAGTCCGGCCTCGATCTGCTCGCCCGGATCGGCTTCCACACGCTCGGTCTGCAGACGTATCTGACCGCTGGCCCGATGGAGTCTCGAGCCTGGACCATCCCGGTCGGCGCCACAGCCCCGCAGGCGGCTGGAGTCATTCATACCGACTTCGAGAAGGGCTTCATCAAGGCTGAAGTGGTGTCCTACGCTGACCTCGTGGACGCCGGGTCGATGGCCGAGGCCAAAGCGCGGGGCAAGGTCCGCATCGAAGGCAAGGACTACGTGATGGCCGATGGCGACGTCGTCGAGTTTCGCTTCAACGTCTGATGAACCACGGAATCCCAGCAGAAATGGGCCCTACAGGGGCTATTTCAGGCGTCTAGTCCGCAGAAAGTCCGCAGAATTCTTGAGCCAGACCGGCGGCGGGCGCACGGGCGCGGTCCTCGGCTACCGCCACGGGTGCGCGTAGATCCGTGGGGCTGGCTGTCGCCTGCGGCCGATGAAGTCAAACGTCCGCCGGGGTGAGTTGAGGTTGGACTGCGAGCGAGCAACCGGCTCGTGAAGGTAGGTAGGACGGTTCACTCGCGTGTCTACTGAAACGTTCATGAATATGTTCATGCCTGTGTTATCGTGGTTGTACGGATGACGAGGAGGCTCATCATGGTGCGACTGCTGAGGCCGGTTGGTGACCCGCTCGGCTCCTATCTGCGGGTTGGACGTAACGATCATGCATTCCTCGCGCAGATGCTTGTAGACGGGAAGCCTGTCGGTGGGGGCTTGATCGCGGATCCGGCAAACATCGAGCATCACAAGGACCTTTGGAGTGAGGCCAGACTGCGCGGTGTCGAGACCGTGCTTGATCCCAGAACGCTCGAGCTTTCGACGCCAGGTGGATTCCTGCGAGGCGGCGCGCGTGAGCTTCCGTGGGCGTCGGATCGGCTCCACACCCCGGATGCCTTCTACGGGCAAGCCGGAGAGGACCTTTGCGACCAGCTCGTGGACATGGTCGAGGTAGCCGGGCACAGTGCCGTCCTCGCACCCACACATCTCATCGGTTCCATCAACGATCCCTGGCTCGAAATCGACTCGGACCTAAGCCACGCCCTGCGCAATTCGTTGAACAAGCATGGTTTCAAGAACGTGCCTATCTACTACCCGCTGATCGTCAAGACTGAGAACTTCTTCGATGCGCGCTGGCGTGCCTGGGTCGCGAGTAATCTGCGCGAACTTCCGATCGATGCGATTTGGCTTCGAGTCCATCCGTTCGGAACGCCAAAGTCCGGGCCGCTTGGACTGAAGCGCTATCTGACGGCGTGTCGTGATCTCCACTCCCTTGGTAAGCCGTTAGTCGGCGAGCACACAGGTGCGGTAGGAGTGGGCCTGATGGCATTCGGGGCCTTGGGAGGCGTCGAGTCTGGCATAACAGTTATCGACCACACAGACCTCAGCAGTTGGCTGCGGATTCCCGCGAAGTCCGGCGGCGGCGGTAACGAGGCTCGAATCTATCTGCACCAGATTGGCGCCTTCCTCGATCGGAGCAAAGCGGAGGCGTTGTTCAACAAGTCTGGGATGCGGGCTGCGCACTCCTGCCTCGACACTTCTTGCTGCCAACGCGGATGGCGAGATACCCAGGTGAAGTATCGCGAGCATTTTGTGATGCAAAGGGCTCGGGAGGTGTCGGCTCTGTCGCGTGCTCCCGAGCCGCTTCGCGCTGGCCACTA
Source organism: Actinomycetota bacterium (assembly GCA_030775825.1). Taxonomy (GTDB): domain Bacteria; phylum Actinomycetota; class Actinomycetes; order Mycobacteriales; family Jatrophihabitantaceae; genus JALYIL01. The sequence continues at coordinate 14,080 of JALYIL010000175.1, read as the reverse complement.
CATGGAGAACTTCCTCCGACCGGCGTCCGATAAGGCGGTCCGCGCGTCGGAAGTCGAGCCGACGCTCCTCGGCGTCCGCAAGCGACTCGACTCCTGGCGTGGCACCTTCGGGAGCGATCTTGCGTCGAATCCGGTGCACACCTTCAGCCTCCCCGCAGCGGGCAAGAGAGTCCTCAAGACTGCATGACTCGAACGATCAAGAAAGGAGGCGACATGACAAGTGCAATTGCCCACCGGTTGGATTCGATCAAAAATAACGCGGGGGTTCGCTCACGTGAAATCGCGGAACTACTGGATACGACTCCACAGACCGTGTCACGCTGGCAGCAGGGTCGGGTTGACCCTCAGCCAACAAAGCTTCACCAGCTGCTAGCGCTTGATTGGCTGGCGACGCAACTCGCCGAGTTCTACGAGCCAGCAGATGCCCGACTCTGGCTCTATAGCCCCCACAAGCTGCTCGCGGGCAGACGGCCAGCCGATCTGATCGCCGAAGGTGACAGCGACTCTGTCCTTGCTCTGATCGACCAGCTGCGCGATGGAGCGTACGTGTAGCGGCATGGCCATCCACGACCCGGAGTTGCTTGACGCAATCGAGAACCTCGGCGCGGAGATGTTGGATTCGGTTACGGTCTGGCGCCACATGTTTAACGACAATCCACCTGAGTTGTCGAACTACCGGGGTGCCCGGTGGAATCCAGCGGGCCTGGCTGCGATCTACACTTCCGAGCAACGTGAGACCGCCGTAGCCGAGGGGCAACACGCGATGGACTCGCAACCATTGCGTCCCAAGGCACGACGATTCGTGTACGAGCTGCGCGTCACCGCCAAGAAGGTCCTGCGAATACGCGAATCGGACTTGGTCGCGCTCGGGCTAAGTCGCGCTGATCTGGAGTCTGCAGACTTTGCCGCCTGCCAGAGGGTTGGCGCTCATGCGGCGTTCCTCGGGTACGACGCCTTGATCGTGCCAAGTGCCCGCGCTGACGGCGCGAATGTCGTGATCTTCATTGACGAGCTTGCTGCCGATGCAGACTTCGATCGCGTCAGCGTCGAACAGATTGAGTAGTCGTCCGAGGCGAGGTCGCGGACCGCATCAGATCGGCGGCGGCCGCGCGGGTGCGGTCCTCGGCGGTGGGCCAGAGGTGGGCGTAGGTGCGCAGGGTGGTCGTCGCCGATGCGTGACCGAGCGCGCGCTGCACCGTGACGACGTCGCAGCCGGCCGCGATGAGGCCTGACGCGTAGAAGTGGCGCAGGTCGTGGAGTCGAATTCCGGACACGCCGGCCGCGGTCTGCGTCTTGCGCCACCAGTAGCCGACGGTGTTCTGGTGCGGCGGGTCACCGGGCTCGCCCTGGAACAACCAGCGGTCTGCCGCTCGACCGAAGGTGTGCGCTTCGACGTGCCGAGCAAGGAGCGTCGTGAGTTCGTCGGGGAGATGGATGACGCGTTCGGAGCCGTACTTGGGCGCCTTGATTTCGATCTTCCGGTCGCCTGCCCGCTGCACCTGACGGGTCACGGCGAGTTGGCGGCGCAGGAAGTCGATGTCGGCGACCTGGACGGCGGCGGCCTCGCCGAGTCGCAGGCCGGCGAAGGCGCACAGCGCGACGAACGCCCGGAACGACTCCTCGGCGGCGGCCATGAGTGCGCCGACTTCCTCGACAGTTGGGATGCGCATGCTCGCGTCTGTTCGCCGCTGGCGGGGCAGCCGAACTGCCTCGGTCGGGTCGCGCACGATGAGCCGGTCGCGGACCGCGGCGCGGAAGACACCACGGACGTTGTTGTAGCGGGTCTTGATCGTTCCGGCGGCGAGCGGTTGATCGGCCATCCGCTTGATCCAGGCCTCAATGTGGGAGTGGCTGACCTGGCCGAGCTGGTAGCTGCCGAGACGTGACGAGCGCATCGCGAGGTCCATGGCGGTGCGGGTGCCGGATGCCCAGACCTAGCGTCGTGACCAGTCGTCGTAGAAAGTCTGCACGGTGATCCTGCTAAGTCGCGGGACTACGTGAGCGCCGGTGGCGACCGCGACGGTCTGTGCGGCCAGCCATGTCTCGCCGTCGATCTTTCGCTCGAAGTGCTTCGAGTGCTCGTGACCTTGGTCGTCTCGGTAGCGGGCTCGCCACCGGCCGTCGGGTCGTCTCTTAATGCTCGCCATGCGCTGCCTGCTTCCTTCGTCGCCACCATTGTCGCCGTCGGCAGAGGGTCGACAAGGGCGAATCTTGCGATGTCAGGGTGGCTGTCCGGCCGTGATCAAGATTTTCTGGCACGGTGGCACCCCTACGACTATTGGCGTCGTCAGCTTGCCGCTCTCCCACGGTCGGCGGCTTCGCGTTCGGCGAGCCATGCGTGGACGTCTGAGCGTCGGTAGACGACGCGGCGTCCGAGCTTGAAGCTCTTCGGCCCGGTGTCGAGGTAGCGCCAGTAGCGCACCGTGGAGACTGGTGCGCGCAGGATTGTCGCGACCTCGGCTGTGGTCAACAGGTCGTCCACGTGGTTCATGGTGGGCCTCCTTCGTCAGTGCCGTCGATTGGCTGGCTGATCACGATGAGTGGAAGGTAGGCGCGGGTACTGCCACGCGTTCGAGCATCAAACCCTCCTGCTCGGCGCTATGTGCATAAACGTATCGAGCAGATACGGTTGAGCACATGCAATTGTGGGACCGGGTCGTCGAACGCGCAGCGGTGCAGCACGGGTACGTGACCACCCGTGATGCGCGCGACCTGGAGATCGATCCGACCCAGTTGCGGCTGATGGCGGCGCGAGGACGTCTTGAGCGGGCAGGGCGCGGGGTGTACCGGGTGCCGGTGTTGCCCCGTGGCGAGCATGACGACCTGGCGGCCGCCGTGGCCTGGGCGGCGGGTCGGGGCGTGGTATCGCACGAGTCGGCGCTACAGCTGCACGGGCTCGCGGACGTGAATCCGTCACGGATCCATCTGAGCGTCCCGCGGGACAACCACCCGCGGGCGGCCGGCGGCGAGCTGTACCGGACGCACCGGCGCGAGCTCGCCAGCTCGGAAGTTACGCAGGTCGACAGCTTGCCGGTCACGACCGTCGCCCGAACGATCAGGGACTGCCTGGCCACCGGCACAGATCCCTACCAGTTGCGGCAGGCGGTCGATCAGGCGAAGCGTGATGGCACGTTGCGGCGTGCGCTCGCAGCACAGTTGCGCGTCGAGCTCCCAACGATGGCGTCATAGGCTCCCACCGTCACCTGGGACTGCTGGACCCTCTTGTTGGAACCGATCGAAGGGACGTCGTGGCCACACCGGCAGGGTTCGAGAACAAGGTCACATTCATCTGGAAGATCGCCGACAAGTTGCGCGGTCACCTGAAGCCGCACGAATACGGCTCGGTCATGCTGCCTACACTGGTGCTGTTTCGACTGGACGCCGTCCTTGAGCCGACCAAGCCGGCCGTGCTTGCACGCATGCCGGGGTTGGACCTGAACAGCCCGGCCGCGGACGCACTGCTCAAGCGGGCCGCCGGCGGGCTGCCGTTCTACAACACCTGCCCGCTGTCGATGAAGACGATGCTGTCCGACGACAAGAACATCGCCGCCCAGCTGCAGACCTACGTCGCCGGGTTCAGCCCCGCTGCCGCCGACGTGCTCGACGCGTTCGGCTACCAGCAGACGATCGCCAGGCTGGACAAGGCCGGCGTGCTCTACGCGGTGTTGGGCGACTTCGCCGACATCGAGCTGCACCCGGACGTGGTCTCGAACGAGGCGATGGGTTACATCTTCGAGGAGCTACTGCGGAAGTTCTCGGAAATGAGCAACGAGACGGCGGGTGAGCACTACACGCCCCGCGAGGTCATCCGACTCATGGTCGACCTGCTCTTCGACGAGGACGCCGACGCCCTTGCTGGACATTCGCCGGTCCGCACCGTCTACGACCCCGCCGCCGGCACCGGCGGCATGCTCACCATGGCCGACCAGCGGCTGCGCGAGCTCAACCCGGCCGCAACCGTGGAGATGTCCGGCCAGGAGCTCAACCCCGAGACCTGGGCGATCGCCTGCTCGGAACTGATGATGCGCGGGGTCGCGCCCGGGCGGATGGCGCCAGGCAACTCGCTGGTCGACGACGCGTTCCGCGGGACTCGGTTCGACTACATCCTGGCCAACCCGCCCTACGGCGTGGACTGGAAGGCCTACGCCGATCCGATCAAAGCCGAGGCGCTGACCGCAGGCGGCTCGAACCGGTTCCACGCCGGGCTGCCAAGGATCAGCGACGGGTCCTTTCTGTTCCTGCAACACATGATCAGCAAGATGAAGCCCGCCTCCGCGGCAGGAGGCGGATCGCGGCTCGCGATCGTGCTCTCGGGCTCGCCGCTGTTCTCCGGCAGTGCCGGGTCGGGAGAGTCGGAGATCCGTCGCTGGATCATCGAGAACGACCTGCTCGAAGGCATCGTCGGCATGCCCGACCAGATGTTCTACAACACCGGCATCTCCACGTACGTGTGGATCGTGACCAACCGCAAGCCCGCCGAGCGAACAGGCACCGTGACGCTCGTCGACACGCGCGAGCTGGGCACCAAGATGCGCAAGTCTCTCGGCGACAAGCGCAAGGAGTTGACCCGCGACGCGATCGACGAGATCGCCCGGCTGTTCCGCGAGGCGGTCGAGCTGAACGGCTCGGACGCGCGGGTCAAGGTGATGCGCAATCAGGACTTCGGTTTCGCTCGGCTCACCGTCGAGCGACCGATGCGCAGGACCTGGCGCGTGGACGAGACGACCACGGCGGGCCTGTCGAAGGAGCTGTCAGCAGCAGTGGCACCGTTGGTCGGAAAGTCATGGTCCGATGAGAAGCGGGCGCGGATCGCGGTATCGGCGTGCGGGCTGGAGACCCGCCAGATCAACGCGGTGCTGAAGTCGATCGCCGGGTACGACGCTGAGGCCGATCCGATCAAGGCCAAGAAGGGCGGCGGGTACGAGGCGGACGCCGACTTGCGTGATCAGGAAAACATCCCGCTGCCCGACGGCTACCTAGCGATGAGCCCCGCCGAGCAACTCAAAGCCGTCGGGACGGCGGCCGAGCAACACCTCGTCGACGAGATCCATCCATATGTCCCCGACGCGTGGATCGACCACGACAAGACCAAGATCGGCTACGAGATCCCGTTCACCAGGCAGTTCTACGTCTACTCTCCGCCCCGCCCCGTCGCCGAAATTCGCGCCGAGATCGATGAGCTGGAAACGCAGATTCAGCACTGGATGAAGGGCCTCGCGTAGTGGCAACTACGGTGCGCCTCCGATACCTGGCTGAGGTGAATCCATCGACGCCAGCGTTTGACCAGATTCCGGACGACGAGTCGGTAACGTTCATGCCGCTCGAAACGGTATGGGCTGATAGCCGAGTTGACACTTCGCGGTCCCGGTCGAAGTCTGAGGTCTCGACCGGATACGTCCGCTTCGTCAACGGGGACATCCTTAGCCCCAAGGTGACGCCGACATTCCAAGCCGGTCGATCGGCCTTGATCACGACGATGACGGCGCCAGCGGGTGCAGCGAGTACGGAAGTGCATGTCGTCCGCGCAAGACCCGGTCTCGCCGACCCGCGGTTCGTTCGCTACGGCTTGCTCACTAAGCCGTTCCTCGAAGAAGGTGTCAGTCGATTCCAAGGGGTCGCCGGGCTCCAGCGCGTCCCGGATGAGTTCCTTCGAGACCTAGCGCTGCGCGCGGTCGACATCAGCGGGCAGCGGCGGATTGCTGACTTCCTCGACGACCAAGTCGCCCGAATCGACAACATCATCGCGGCCCGCCATCAGCAACAGGCCCTGATCGAGGAAGCCTTCACGGCTCGTCTCGCAGAGCTCTTCTTCACTGGCTCGACCGTGCCGATGCGAAGATTGGTTCGCGAGGCTGTTGTCGGCATCGTTGTACAGCCCGCGAAGTACTACGTGGATGCGTCGTGCGGCGTGCCAGCGCTCCGCGGGACCAATGTCGATGAAGGTGAGATCTCGACAGTCGACCTCGTGGAGATCTCGCACGAGGGACACCGGATTCACCCCCGCTCGCAACTCGTCGCCAGCGACGTAGTCGTCGTTCGAACAGGCGATGCCGGTGCGGCGTGCGTCGTGCCGGATTGGGCGATCGGGTGGAACTGCATCGACCTTGTGATCGTGCGTGCCAACGGTGCGACGGAGCCGCAATACATCGAGCACGCGCTCAACGCTGCGCGGCGGAACACGGCGATCGCAGCGGCCGCGTCGGGGTCTATCCAGCAGCACTTCGGCGTTGGCGCGCTGCTTGATCTTCCCGTGCGATGGCGCGGACCTGATGAGCAGAGGAAGGTCGTGGCGTCGGCGGATGAGGCTCGCGATTACGCTAACGCCGGGTCGCGCGTTCTCGCCGAATCAGTTGCGATGCTTGGCGAACTGAAGCGGTCGTTGATCACGGCGGCGGTGACGGGGGAGTTCGACGTCTCGACTGCCAATGGTTCGAAGGTGTCGGCATGAGCAAGGTGACGTCGGAATCGGCGTTTGAGGACTCGATCGAGGAACACCTGCTCGCCAGCGGCTGGCTCAACGGCGAGCCCTCCGGTTACGACCGCAGCCTCGGCCTGGACCCGTCCGAACTGGTCGCGTTCCTGGAGGCGTCGCAGCCTGACGAGTGGGAGCAGCTGACTCAGCGGCTCGGCGGTGCGGCGAGCGCGAAGGAGCGGGTCGCGAAGTACGTCGGCGATCAACTCACGCAGCGCGGCGCGGTCGACGTGCTGCGTGGCGTGACAAAGATGAATGGCGTCTCGTTCCGGCTGGCGTTCTTTGCCCCGGCGAACGGGCTGACGAAGGCCCTGTGGCAGCGCTACGACGCGAACCGGCTCAGCGTCGTCCGGCAGTTGCATCACAGCGAGTCGAACACCGCCGACTCGGTCGACATGACGCTGTTCGTCAACGGCATCCCGACCGCGACAGCCGAGTTGAAGAACCCGCTGACGCAGCAGAGAGTCGGGCACGCGATGCGGCAGTACGAGCGTGACCGGAACCCCTCCGATCTGATCTTCCGCGCGCGGACGGTCGTCCATTTCGCTGTCGACCCGAACCAGGTCTACATGACGACCCGTCTGGCGGGGGAGCAGACGCGGTTCTTGCCGTTCAACCAGGGCTCGGGCGGCGCGGGCCAGAAGGGCGGTGCCGGCAACTTTGCCAACCCTGACGGGTACGACACGGCCTACCTGTGGGAGCGAGTGTGGCAGCGCGACGCGTGGCTGGGCCTGCTCGGTGAGTTCGTGCACATAGAGGACGTGTACGACGCCAACGGGCACAAGACCGGCGAGACGGCGACGCTGTTCCCGCGCTACCACCAGTGGGACGCGGTTCAGAAGCTGCTCGCGGCGACGAAACAGGCCGGCCCGGGCACGAACCGACTGATCCAGCACTCGGCCGGGTCGGGCAAGTCGAACACCATCGCCTGGGCGGCGCATCACCTGTCCCGGCTGCACACCCCGTCATGGCACGGCGAGCTGACCGCCACGGTCAAGGAGGCCGGGTTAGGTATCGACCAGCCGATCTTCAACAAGGTCATCGTCATCACGGACCGCGTCGTGCTCGACCGCCAGCTGCAGTCCACCGTGGCAGGCTTCGCGCACACACCGGGCACGATCGTGAAGATCGACGAGGACTCCACGCAGCTACGAGCAGCGCTGGCCGGCAACACCGCACGGATCATCATCACGACATTGCAGAAGTTCCCCGTGGTCGCGGAGCACGCCGGGTCGGTGGCGGGCAGCCGGTTCGCGGTGATCGTCGACGAGGCGCACTCGTCCACCTCGGGCGAGGCGATGAAGGACATGAAGCGCGTCCTCGGCGGGTCATCGACGCTGGTGGCGGCCGACGCCGATCCGCTCACCGTGGCCGAGCAGGCCGAGGCGAAGATCGAGTCCGAGACCGACGACGCCGTCGACCTGATCGCGTCGTCGATGACCGCTCGCGGCGCCCAGGGCAACCTCGCGTTCTTCGCATTCACCGCCACTCCCAAGCCCAAGACGCTCGAACTGTTCGGCGACCTCGTCACCGGCGCAGACGACGAACCCGTTCGGGTCCCGTTCCACCTGTACTCGATGCGCCAGGCGATCGAGGAGGGCTACATCCTCGACGTCCTCGCCAACTACACGACCTACGACACCTACTACCGGCTCGCCAACACCGAACCGTCCGATGACCCGGACGTCCCCACGAGCAAGGCGTCAGCAGCGCTGGCGCGGTTCGTGTCGCTGCACCCGACGAACCTGGCGCAGAAGGCAGAGATCATCGTCGAGCACTTCCGACAGAAGACGGCAGGCAAGATCGGCGGCCGGGCGAAGGCGATGGTCGTGACCCGCTCGCGTCTGCACGCCGTCCGCTACAAGCAGGCGATCGATGCCTACATCGCCGCGAAAGGCTACGACCGTGGGCCGGGCCGGATTGCCGCGCTCGTGGCGTTCTCGGGAACCGTTGTCGACCCGAGCGACCCGACCGTCAGCTACACCGAGCCGATGATGAACGGGTTCGGCGAAGGGAAGCTGCCGAAGCGGTTCGCGTCCGACGAGTATCAGGTGCTCGTCGTCGCGGAGAAGTACCAGACCGGCTTCGACCAACCGCTGCTGCACACCATGTATGTCGACAAGAAGCTGGCTGGGGTCAAGGCAGTGCAGACTCTGTCGCGGCTCAACCGCACCCACCCCGGCAAGGCCGACACGTTCGTGCTCGACTTCGCCAACAAGGCCGAGGAGATCCAGGGCGCCTTCGAGCCGTTCTTCGAACAGTCCTCGGCCGCGCCCACCGATCCGAACCTGCTGTACACCCTCGAACACACCATCACCGCGGCGCATGTGATCCACCCCGCCGAACAGAAGGCCGCCGTCGACGCACTGCTGGCCGGTGACTCGGCGAACCAGAAGATCATCTACGCCAACGTGAACCCCGCCGTGGGGCGGTTCGTCGGGCTCGACGAGGACGCGCAGGACGTGTTCCGCGACGCACTGAAGGGGTTCGTGCGGGCGTACTCGTTCCTGGCCCAGGTAATGCCCTGGACCGACCGCGACCTGGAATCGCTGTACCTCTACGGACGAGCGCTGCTACCGCTGCTGCCCTCGGCGCCCGACGAGCCGCTTCCGCAGATCAGCGAGTCGGTGCTGCTCACCCACCTTCGCACCGAGGCCCAGGGAGAGGACGAGAACCTGTCGCTGACCTCGGGCACCGACGAGCCGGGTGTCGCGCTGCCGGGCGGTGGAACCGGGAAGGCGTACGAGTCGCCGACGGAGAAGCTGTCGCAGTTGATCGAGCAGCTGAACCAGCGGTACGGCATGAACCTCGGCGAGGCTGACTTGGTCTGGTTCCGGCAACAGAAGCAGGCAATCAAGTCCGACGAGCAGATGCGCGTCGTAGCGCTGAACAACGACCGTGACCAATACGGCGTGGTGTTGCACAAGAAGGCGGAGAGCATGATCGTCGACCGTCACGAGGCCAACGGCCAGTTGTTCAATGCGTTCTTCGAGAAGCCGGGCTTCCGCGACGCGCTGATCCGATACCTCGCCGAGTCCTACGACGAGATTCGCGACGAAGTCGTGTCGTAGGTCGGCTTTCACCCGCCGCGACGCGTTATCGCCGGATTCCTGCGCCAGGTGTCGGGTTGTTGCCGAAGGCGCGGACATAGTCGATCTTCGGTGGACGACCTGACTTGGGTCAGATTAGTGCGCACAGCCCGAATCGGTGATCACTGCGAAGCCGTCGCGTAGGTCACCATGGGGTTCGAAACGGCACACGGCGGCGGTCCAGACGGCATTCCAAAGTTCGTCCTCATCTGGCGTGCATGCCTACTCTTCACGTGGGCCACCGTTCCCGCAGAAGCGCAAAAACGACGCTCTTCGCAACTTCGCGAAATGTCATCAGGTAGCTGTCCACCCCATGCTGATCGTCGCTTCGTGCCTGGTGGCAGTTCGCATATTTGGCCGCCGCACCACCGAGCCTTGAGGGGTCGCGGCAGACGCAGCCAGGATCGCCATGCGCGGCGCAGTTCCGACGTCTATACCAGATCGGAATCTGGTCACCGAGCTTGCCGAAGGTAAGGCCACCTGCGAACGTCTGCTCGCCTATGCCCCGGGGCTCAAGCATCTCGCGCAGAAGCTCATAGACTTGATCAGCGGCGTCTTGAACAAAGACTGGTTGGCCCTTCTTGGTCAGCTGCACCTGTCCGTTCCAGTCATGCTTCGGCCGTCCGGCACATCCACGGGCCTTTGCAACGGTCTCAAGTAGCGACCAGAGCCGTACATACTGAAAGTCGGGCCTCCGCTCGCGGATAGCCTCGCCAAGTAGCTGGACGAACAGTTGGAGCGTGTCGTCAGCCTGAATGGCATGAAGGTCGCGCCGAAGGCCTTCCGGCTCCTCGCCAGAAGTAAAGCCTCCGATCAGGTTGCCGCGGTATGGCGGGATGTGAAGGGCCGTCAGCAGTTGGCCGGTCTGGTGATCTTGAACGACGGTACAGAACACGTCGCCGAGGCTCCCCCGATGGGCAGCGAACAGTGCTACGAGCAGTGACGCCTCACGGGTAGCAACCGCTCCGCAGTCCTCTAGGGCACTGGCGCGAACCACTGGGAACTGTATGAGTGTGGCCGGCTCGGCCCGCTGGACCAGTTCGAGCGCCTGTGGTGTCCATTGGACGCGCGGTGCGCCGCGGCTGCCTAGGTACCGATCTACCGCCTCAAGCTCCGCGGTCCAGCTGACCGGGTCGATGGGCACGACGTCGCAAGTAATGAGGTTGAGCTGCGTGGTCGTCAAAAGGTCCTTGACGAAGACCAGCACCGTGGCGGCCACCGGACCGGTCCCGATCCCCGCCTCTCGTTGCTCCTGCCGCGCGCGGACCACCTCTCCGTACGCTGCTTCCAGTTCATCGAGAGAGCGCGACGGATCTGAGCTAGGACGGACCTCGAATAAGAGGGGTGGCTTCAGCAGGATCCGGATCGACCCCGCCTGTGGCCCACTGATGACGTCGAGAGCAACTAGGAAATACAACCCGGGCGGCTGCTCGCCAACGGCGGGACAGCGACCTACGTTGGTCCGTGCTGGTTCAACCTCGAGCGAAGCCGACAGAGCCCAGCTGTCCTCGTGCTCATCGACTCGGGCAGCCTGGATCGATACACCGGTGAGCGTTCGATCGGCCTCCACGACGAGCGGCGAACCAGCGACGATTGACCGACTCGGCAATCTGACGTGCCAGCCGTCGGCACTCGGTGCCTCGGACAAGATCGTCATCCTTCCGTTCGACGCACACTGCCAAGCGCCGGCCACGACCCACTGGCGAACTGAGGGAGTACGCCGACACAACGGATCGACGTCAGCCGGCTCCTGAGCTTCGCCCCAGGTCAATTTAGTGCGCAAATCCACGCTGCCGCGACACTTGAAACCCCCAACACAAGGGACCGACGTCGGCCGGCTTCGTGATCTTGGCCCAAGTCAGGACGACGAGATTCGCGACGAAGTCGGGTCGTAGATCGGCGCTTGCCCGGCGCGATGCCGCTATCGCCGGACTCCTGCGCCGGGTGTCGGCTTGTTGCCGAAGGCGCGGACATAGTCGATCTCCGGTGGACGAGGTTTGGCTGGCTTCGGTTCGTGGACGTGACCTCGGCGGACGACCTGCCGGCTCGGCGTTGACGCCTTCTCGTCCGGCTCGGCGTTGTGCTTGCTTCGGCTTGTGGCAAACGCGTCGACGAGACGCCAGCCGAGCGCGGCTGCGGGCTGCTCGTCAGGCAGCGGCCGGACCGTCACACGACGGGTGAGTCCGGCGACATCGTGCCCGTCACGGTGGGCGGCTTCGAGCTGCCGCTCCAGCGTCGGCCAGTGTGCGTCCGGTGTCAGCCGGGGATCGATGGTGTCGGCCAGTTCCCGCGCCGAGAAATTGTGGCAGGCCGTGGCACCCGGGACCTCCCTTTCGACCTTTCGGTCGAGTTCGTGTTGGCTCCGCCAGCCAGCAAGGTCCTCGCGTGGCGGGCCGGTGGGTCGAGAGTCGGTGTCGGGAACTGCGTTGATCGCGCGCCAGACTGCGAGCTCGCCGGTCAGGTTGTGGTCGCGTCCGGCGAGGTGCGCCGCCCATGGAGGCGCAGTCTCGGCGGTCCAGGCCGCACCCTCGGCCCGGCACTGTTCCGCATCGCGGCGAAGCAGTTCGATGCGTCGATCGAAGTAGCGGCCCCAGTCGGGGTGTTGGACAAGCCGTGTGGGCACGGGTGGCAGCCCGGGCAATGGTCCGGGCGCGCGGGACTCGTCGTACTGCAGCCGCCAGGCCAGCACCGCAGCCGCGTCGGTTGCCGAGTCGAGTCGCTGTGCCTGCACGGCGCGCTGCAGTGCGGCGTAAGGGTTGGTGTCGTCGAGACCGATGGTCATCAGCCGCGACCGCAGTGCCGGCCAGGCCGGGCAGTCGGTGAGCCCGGGCGTTATCGACTCGACCGTCTGCTCCATCCTGGCGAGGTTCGTGGGGCCGAGCACCGATTCGGCGGCGACGCCGAGGGCGTCGAGGTACTCCGCCGCGTTCTGCCGCAGCTTTGCGGCCGGGTCGTGCAGCGCCCTCAGCTCCATGGTGGCAGAGGTGGCCGGGTCGTCGCGTCCGAGGACTCGGGTCAGGATCTCAACGGCGGTCGGCGGCCGAAGTGAGTCGGGCTCAATGACGGCGTGCGGGTCGGCGCCGTTCGTGACATCGAGGTACACGTGGTTGGCCGTTCGCCCGCGGGTGAGCGCGACGTAGAGCAACTGCCGGGTCTCGTCGCCCGTCGCGACGACGTGGCTGGTGTCGGCGGTGATCCCCTGCGCGCCGTGCACCGTGGTGGCGTAGCCGAGGAGCACGTGATCGCGGACGTAGTCGGCCGGCAACGTGGCCCGACGCTTCGCCGACACGTGGGACACGTCGAGCGCTCCGTCGGGGTGAACGCGCGTGATGGTCCAGCGGTCGCCGTTTGCCACCCAGTCGGTCGCTGACGTCGCGAGCCTGCGGTCGTTGCGGCGCGTGATCACGGAGTCGCCGGCCGAGGCGTGCGTGCCGTCGCTGAGTTGGACTTCCTGGCTCGTTTGGCCGTCGGCGGCGAGTCGATCGGTGCGTGCGCGAGTGTTGAGGGCGCGGACCAGGTCACGCGTCGGGGCGAGCAGGAGGGCATCCAGTCCGGACGCGCGCTCGGCTGCCCATGCTCGGTACGCCTGATCGAGGCAGGTGGTGGCGTCGCCGACATGGATGCGTCCGTGGTCCGTGTAGTACGCGATCGCGGCGGGATCGCCGTCGCGCAGGGCGAGCGAGGCTGCGGCCTCGGCGTGGTTCGGGCCGCCGTCCGCGTGAGTGAACCGCCGGACGTTGGTGAGGGTCGCGGCACCGTGTTGGCGCTGGATGTCGCGCAAGAGGCCACCGGCGCCGATCGCGGCCAGCTGTTGATTGTCGCCGACCAGGCGGACGGATCCATCACGGCTGACCACGTGATCGAGAGCAGTAGCGAGGTCGAGAGTGCCGGCCATGCCGGCCTCGTCGATGATGACGAGCGTGTTCTGGTCGATCGAGTCGAACCACGCGGGAACGGCAGTGCCGGTCGTGACGGCATGGACGAGCTTCGCGAGTGTGTCTGCCGCGACGGCCTGATCGCCGAGCTCCTCTCCGAGGACGCGTGCGGCCGCGGCCGACGGCGCAAGGCCGATGACGCTGCCGCCGCTAGCCGTCCATGCGTGGGCGAGCGCACGCATGGTCACCGTCTTGCCGGTGCCTGCGGGCGCGAGCGCGAGCTGCACCCGGGCGCCTGAGTCGGCGAGTTCTCGAACCATCGCTGTTTGGTCGTGACCGAGTTGCACGCCGTTCGCCGCGTCTTCGAGCAAGGTCAGCGCGATGGTCGAGGGGTCAAGGACACGGCCGTCGCGGCGGCCGGCGAGCGCGAGCACGCGCTGCTCGGCGGCGAGGATCGCGGTCGAGCTGTAGCGCTGTGAGCCTGCGATCTCGTACACGGATGAGCCGTCCGAACGGCGCAGCGCGGTTGGCTCGGCAACCTCTCGGTGTGGGGTGAGCGAGACGGACAGCTCGGGGGAGAGGGCCCGTGCGACGACGTCGTCGACGAACTCGTCCACGAGAAAGTGCGGCACGGCGGCATGGCT
>JALYIL010000174.1 GCA_030775825.1 Actinomycetota bacterium | reverse complement strand
GTCTCGGCGGGCGCGGTCTCGGCGGGCGCCGTCTCTGCGACGGGGCGTGGTCGCGACTCGGCGGTGCCGGATGAATCCGCGACTGCACCTGCCGCTTTCCTGGCCGGCCGGCGCCGGGAGGCCTTTGCGGGGGCAACTCCCGCCGGGGTTGCCGGCGGGCTGGCGGCGTCGCCACCACCGGTTGGATCGTTCGCGTTGTTGTCGTTGTTCTCGGTATCGAGCATGTGCTCGCGTCACTCCGTTTCTGGGCCTCCGGGCGCGGGCCGCCGGGCTGGCGAAACCGCGACCGCACGAAGGCGGTTTGTGGCGAATTGCCCTGGTACGGACAACCCGCAAAGTCTTCCGATTACGGCGACGTCTCGAGCAGGCCGCGGTCGACTTGCAGCGGATCACCAACCGAGCCCGCGTCGTCGAGCGGTCCCTGCGCCAAGCGCACCGCGACTGGCGGGGCATCGAGGGCGAGACCGGCGACGCCACGGAGTGCGGCCAGAACGTCGTCGGGACGTACGGCGGGAGTTACCTGCCGGACAACCATCTCGAGTATGGCACGTCGCGCGCCCTGAGGTTCCGTGGCGGGGTCCGACACGGCGTCCAGCCTCCCGGCGGGGGCGGATAGCACGGCAGAGATCACGGCGGTACGGGCATCGACCGTGCGCCGACCGTTCTTGGTCAGACGCTCGACGGGATATTGCGCCTGCGCCAGGAATGCGGACAGGGCCAGCTCGGCAGCCTCCAGGCTCACGCCCGGCAGCTCGATGCGCCACCGGGATGCCTGGATCCGGTCGGCGAAGGAGCCGGGGCCGGCGGCGACGGCCTCGATCAGGTCCAGCCCGTCCGGCAGCGCAGCGTCGATCGCCGCCCGAAGCATCTCGAGGTCAACGGGCTGGGCCAACCCGATCTCGAGATACTCCGCTTCGCTCGCCACCCCGGTCGGCGCTGCGCCGATGTAGGAGATCTTCGGGTGCGGCGAGAAGCCGGCCGAGTACCCCATGGGGACGTTGGCGCGCCGCAGTGCCCGTTCGAAGGCCCGGGCGAAGTCACGGTGGGAGGTGAAGCGCAACCGGCCACGCTTGGCGTAGCGAAACCGAACTCGCTGCACCACCGGAGGCGGCGGCGGACCGTCCGGGGTGCGGCTAGCCATGCCGCGCGTGGCCATGCAGCGAGCCTGTCATCAGCCCTTGGACACCAGTGGGAGCAGGGCGCGCCCTGGGGCGGGGCCGAGTTCGGCGCCGGTCGGGCCGACCTGGATGTCGGTGCCGAGGTTGGAACATACCCCGCAGTCGAAGCACGGCGTCCAGCGGCAGTCGTCCTGCTCGAATTCGGCAAGCGCGTCCTGCCAGTCGTCCCAGAGCCATTGTTTGTCCAGGCCGGAGTCGAGGTGGTCCCATGCCAGCACCTCATCGCCATCGCGTTCGCGCGTCGTGTACCAAGCCAGGTCGACCCCGTGCAGCTCCGCTTCGGCGGCCGCGACCCAGCGGGCGAAGCTGAAGTGTTCGGTCCATCCGTCGAAGCGACCGCCGTCGCGCCACACGCGTTCGATCACAGCGCCGACGCGGCGGTCACCGCGCGAGAGCAGTCCTTCCACCAGGGACGGTTCGCCGTCGTGATAGCGCAGGCCTACCTGCCGGCCGAGTGAGCGGTTTGCGTTGATGGCCTCGCGCAGCTTTCGCAGGCGGTTGTCGACCGTCTCGGGGTCGGCTTGGGCCGCCCATTGGAAGGGGGTGTGCGGTTTGGGCACGAACCCGCCGATGGACACGGTGCACCGGACGTCCTTGCCGCCGGTCGCGGTGCGCCCCGCACGAATCACGTCGTGCGCCATGTCAGCGATCTCCAGGACGTCCTCGTCGGTCTCGGTGGGTAGCCCGCACATGAAGTACAACTTCACCTGCCGCCACCCTTGGGCGTACGCGGTGGAGACGGTACGGATCAGGTCTTGCTTGCTCACCATCTTGTTAATGACGCGCCGAAGCCGTTCCGATCCACCCTCCGGAGCGAAGGTCAGGCCAGATCGCCGCCCACTTCGGCTGAATTCGTTCGCGAGATCGATGTTGAACGCGTCGACGCGCGTCGACGGCAACGACAGGCTGACCTTCTCGTCCTCGTACCGATCCGCGAGGCCCTTCGCGATTGCCCCGATCTCGGAGTGGTCGGCCGAGGACAGCGACAGCAAGCCCACCTCTTCGAAGCCGGTTGCCGCCAGGCCATTCGCGACCATCTCACCGATGCCGGTGATACTGCGTTCGCGCACCGGCCGCGTGATCATGCCGGCCTGACAGAACCGGCAACCGCGCGTGCAGCCGCGGAAGATCTCCACCGACATCCGCTCGTGCACCGTCTCGGCCAGCGGCACGAGTGGAGTCTTCGGATAGGGCCAGTCGTCGAGGTCCATCACGGTGTGCTTTCGCACCCGGGCCGGAACCGTCTCACGGTTGGGCCACACCGCCTCGATCCGGCCGTCAGGCAGGTAGGTCACGTCGTAGAAGCGCGGCACGTAGAGCCCGCCGGTGGCGGCCAGGCGGGTGAGGAGTTCCTCGCGACCCCCAGGGCGGCTCTGCGCCTTCCATTCGCCGACGATGTCGGTGATCGCGCCGACCACCTGCTCGCCGTCGCCCAGCACGGCCGCATCGATGAAATCCGCGATGGGCTCGGGGTTGAAGGCGGCGTGGCCGCCGGCGATGACTATCGGATGCGTGTCGTCGCGGTCCGCGGCGTGCAATGGGATGGCTGCGAGGTCCAGAGCGTTGAGCAGGTTCGTGTATCCGAGCTCGGTCGAGAAAGACACGCCGAGCAGGTCGAAGGCCGCGACCGGACGATGCGAGTCGACCGTGAATTGCCCGATCCCGTGCTCGCGCATCAAGGCCTCCATGTCCGGCCACACTGAGTACGTCCGCTCTGCCAAGGCATCGGATCGCTCGTTGATGACCTCGTACAGGATCTGGACGCCCTGGTTCGGCAGCCCGACCTCGTAGGCGTCGGGGTACATGAGTGCCCAGTGCACGCAGACCTCGTCCCAGTCCTTGGTCTGCGCGTTCAGCTCGCCGCCGACGTACTGGATGGGTTTGCTCACCCGCGGAAGCAGGGGTTCTAGCCGGGCAAACAGGGACTCGATAGTCATGACCGAACCCATGCTACGGGCCGTCAGCGCGGGTCCCCGGCTCTGACAGGATCGAACGTGTGCGAATGCCGCCTCCGCAGGTCCTGCTCCTGGGCAGCATCGCCTCAGTTCAATTCGGTTCGGCATTCGCGACCGAGCTCTTCGCCCAAGCAGGTCCGGGCGGGGTGGTCATGCTCCGCCTGCTGCTGTCCGCCCTCATGCTGGCCGCGATCAGTCGCCCGTCGCTGCGTGGGCGATCGAGCGCCGACATTCGCGCCGCGATCGCATTCGGCTTGATCCTGGGCGCGATGAACTGGAGTTTCTACGAGGCGCTGGACCGGCTGCCGATCGGCGTGGCGGTCACGATCGAGTTCGTCGGCCCACTGGCGGTGGCCGTGGCGGGCTCGCGCCGCCCACTGGACCTCCTGTGGGTCCTGCTCGCCGGCGGCGGTGTGGCGCTGCTCGCCTTCCGCGGAGACCACCGTGAGATCAAGGCGCTCGGTGTCGTCCTCGCGCTCGTCGCCGGCGCCTGTTGGGCGGCCTACATCCTGCTGTCCAAGCGCGTCGGCGCGTCCTTCGCGGCACTGGACGGTCTCGCCATCGCTCTGTGCATCGGCAGCGTCGTGGTGATCCCGGCCGGCGTGGTCGAGGGTGGCAGGGCGCTAGGTCGACCCAGCGTGCTGGCGGGCGGTCTCGCCGTGGCATTGCTCTCCTCGCTGATTCCCTATTCGCTCGAGATCGTCGCGCTGCGGCGCCTGTCGGCCGCGGCGTTCGGCCTGTTGATGAGCCTGGAGCCGGCGGTCGCGGCGCTGGCCGGCTTGCTGGTGCTCGGGCAGCGCCTCACCGGTGTGCTGGCCGTCGCAGTCGTCATGGTCGTGACAGCGAGCATCGGCACGACCATCGCTGGGCACAGCGCCGTTGGCGGTGTCGGCGATGAACTCCAACCGTCAGCCTGACGCGCGGCGGCGAATGGCCTGCAGCAGCCCTATCGCCAGGCCTTGGGCGAACATCGACGATCCTCCGTAGGAGACGAACGGCAGGGGGAGGCCGGTGACCGGAGTCAGGCCGAGGTTCATCCCGATGTTCTGAAACGCCTGGAAGGCGATCCAGCACACCACGCCCACCGCGACCAGGCGCCCGGCCCGATCGGCGGCGACGGCGATTCGCAGTCCGCGCCAGCACAGCATCCCGAACAGCGCGATCACGATAGTGCCGCCGATCAAGCCGAACTCCTCGGCTGCGACCGAGAAGACGAAGTCGGTGCGCTGCTCGGGAACGAACCCACCGTTGGTCTGCGGACCGTTGAACAGTCCAGTTCCGAACAGCCCGCCGTTGGCGATGGCGATGTGCGCTTGGGTCACGTTGTAGGCCGCACCCTGAACGTCGTGATGAGGATGGGTGAACGAGGTGAACCGCTGCAGCTGGTAGGTGGCGAGCAGCCCGGCCTTGACCGCGAGGACCGCGACCACCACGGCGAGCAGCAGCAGCCCGAGCGTCCAACGGGCTCGCACGCCCGCGGCCACCAGAACACCGAGTGCGGCAAAGCCGAGGACCATGGCCGAGCCCAGGTCGGGCTGCAGCACGACCAGGGCCAGTGGGACCGCCGCCAGGCCGATCGCCTGCAGCACATCGGCTGTCGAGGGCGGCAAATCCTCCCCACGCCGCTCCGCACGCTGGGTGAACAACACCGCCATCCCGACGATCATCCCCAGCTTCATGAACTCCGAGGGCTGCAACTCGAATCCGGCGCCCAGCCTGATCCAGGCATGCGCACCGTTGACCGTCGAACCGACGACGAAGACCGCGAACAGGCCAAGCAGGCTCGCGAGGTAGACCACCGGGCCGAACAGGCGCAGCAGGCGGGCGTCGAGGCGCGACGCCGCGAACATCAGGACTCCCGCGATGGCGAGATTGAGCAGGTGCCGGTAGAGGAACGCTTGCGGGTCGCCACCAGTGGACCGAGCAACATCGCGGGTCGCTGCCCACACCAGCACCGCGCCGACGAGTCCCAGGCCCAGCGCGGACGCGATCAAGATCCAGTCGTATCCGCGCGCGCGACGTGGCGGGGCTATCAGGGTGGCCGTCAGCGGGAACGGTGCGCGCGGGTCACGCGCAACCATCGTCATCGGGCAAGTCCGGACAGCTGGGGAAGCCGAGTGGCGGGGCGGGACCCGGCAATGACAGCCGGCCCGTTGGCACCGAGCAGACCGTCCCAGATGCGCTTGAGCATGGGGCCGGCCGCCGTGGCCCCGGTGCCGCCCTGCTCGATCATTCCCGTTATGACGAAGCGCGCCTTGACGTTGTTGAGCTTGTCCTTGCTCACGGGCCCCCAGGTCGTGAGCCAGGAGGTGTCCTGGTGGCCGAAGACCTCAGCCGTGCCGGTCTTGCCGCCGATCAGGTCGCGATAAGGCGAGTTCAGATAAGCGAAGGCACCCGAGACCTGCCAGCCAAGACTGAACGACAGCGAATTGGCGATGTAGTTGAAGAGGCTCTGGCTCACCGGCACCGTGTTGTGCACGGTGGGGTTGATCGTGCGCACGACCCTTCCCGAGCTGTCCTCGACGGCCCACCCCAGGGTCGGCTCCCAGATCTTGCCTCCGTTGAGCAGGGCCGAGTAGGCGATGGTCAGTTGCAGTGGGGAGACGGTCGTCTCGCCCTGGCCGATTGCCATGTCCGCGTTGTCACCGGCCCGGTAGCGCCATCCGTCGGTGCAGTTCTCGGTGGCCAACTGCGTCAGGTAGACCCGCTGCGCGGTGTTCGACTGATCAGGAAAACCCCGCTTTGCGTCGGCGCAGTACTGCTGCCGGTTCGCCGTCCAGCGCGCCAATCTGGTTTCCCGGTCGGCGAAGCTGCCCGCGGACTGCTCACCGGCCGGCACGTCCACCCCGGGAGCGCGTCCCACACCGAAGGCCGCCGCCATCTGCTGCAGGTACTCGGCTGGCGTCTGCCCCGCGGCGATCTTGGCCTGGTCCGCGTAGTACTCCTGCGCGGCTACCGCGTAGAAGAACGTGTCGCAGGAATACCCGAGCGCTTGACCGAGGGTGAGCGGCATGCCGAACGTCTCGCTGTCGAAGTTCGTCTTCACCCGGCCATCGACCGTCAAGGAGGCGGGGCAGGGATAGGTCGAGGTGAGCGAGAGCTCGTGATGCATGACCGCGGAGGAGGATGTGATCAGTTTGAAGGTCGAACCCGGCGCGTACTCACCGGCGAATGCGCGCGGCAGCAGCGGGTCGTTTGCCGACGGGGCAGTCAAAGCGGCGTAGGCGGTGTTGGAGATACCGCCAACGAACAGCTCCGGGTTGTAGGTCGGGTAGCTGGCCGCCGCGATGATGCGGCCGGTGTTCGGGTCCATGACGACGACGGAGCCGGATGTCGCCGGCTTTCCACTCGCGCGGGAAACGGCGATCTGGGTGGCGAGCGACTGCTCGGCCAGGCGCTGGACGTTGGCGTCGATACTCGTCACCAGCGTGTCGCCCTGCCTCGCGGTGACGCTGGCACCCTCGCCCACCACCGACCCCTGCGGATTGAGCTGCACGACCTGCTTGCCGTCGACGCCGCGCAGGACGGCGTCGTACTGGCTCTCCAGGCCGGTGCGCCCGATGGTGTCGGAATCGGTGAGGCTCTTGTTGGCCTGCTCGTCACGCGCGGTGACATCTCCGGTGTAGCCGAGAATGTGGGCAGCCAGCGAGCCGCCCGGGTAGGTCGGCATGGTCACGGTCTGCAGCGCGACGCCGGGGAACTGCTCACGATGCTCGCTCACGGCCAGCACCACGGGCATGGGGACGTTGATCAGGACCGGTACCGGCTCGTATGGCTGACCGGTCCAGCAAGGCGCCGGAACCTTCGGCGAACATGGGGTGATCTCGCGGGCAAGCTGCGCGGTTGTCGTCCCGAGAAGCGGAGCCAGCCGGGTCAGGACCCCGGTGCCGTTGTCCGGTAGCGCTTGGAGCTGCTGGCGATTCACCGTGAGAACTTGGGCGGACGTGTTGCCCACCAGGACCTGCCCCCGCGAATCGACGATCAGCCCGCGCGGGGCCGCCACCACGATGTCCCCTTCGTGAAGCTGGCCCGCCGTCTGCACCGGCATGTTCGGATCGAGCAGCTGCACGTAGTAGAGCCGCCCGAACAGGGTCACGACCATCGAGGCCACCAGGGCGATCACGATCGCCAGACGCCGGCCTCCGGGGTCACGCCGGCGGTACGGGCTAGCCATGGGGTGCCACGTTCAGCTCCGTGAGCACCTCTCGCGGCGCGCGCAGGACCTCGGTGTGCAGGAGCGCACGGACCGCAACGACGATCATCAGGGCCACGAGCGCGTCACCGATCGCGGTGGGCACCAGATCACGGACCGCCAGCGATGCCGTTGCTCCTCCGGAGTGCACGAGCGCGAGCAGCACGGTCGCGAGCGAGGTTGCCACCGCAGTGCAGAGCGCGGCGGTCACCACGTCCTCGCGGGCGCTTCGGTGGGTCGCCGCCATGCCGCAGACGACGCCGAGCCCGGTCCACGCCAGCGCCAGGACACCGGCTGGGTGCGCCGAGCCGAGATCGGCCACCAGCCCGGACGCGAACCCGAATGACATCCCGACACCCGGGCCGTCGACGAGGGCGATCATGGCGACCAGGACGGCCGGGAGGCTGATCGGGATCGGCTGGGTCAGCGGCGCGAGCACCGTGGCCTGCAGCAGCATCGCGGTGATCATGGCGGCCAGCGCCGCGATCACGCGTAGGTATCTCACCGCTGGGCCTGCGTCCCGGAGGGGAGCACGCCGGCAGGGAGCAGGACGGGGCGCGGCACACTGTCCTGCCCGCCTACCAGGATGACCCCGACGAGGTCGAGCGAGGTCGGCGAAGTCGCCGCGCTCACCTGCGCTCGCGTGGTCCCATCCGCTGAGGACCGCACCGACGTCACGGTCCCGACGGACAACCCGGCCACGTAGCTCGTCGCGCCGGCGGGGCCGGTGCTGAGCAGATCGCCGACGCGAATTCGCGCGTTCGGGTTCAGCGGAGTGAAGGTGAAACCGGCGCTCCCGCGTCCGGTCGCGACGCCCACGTCGCCGGTGCGCAGGTCGCGAACCCCGATTCCCGAACCGGGGTCCGCGCCCAGCAATACGACGCTGCTCGCGGTGTCAGCGAGCAGCACGCGACCGACCAGCGCCCCAGTGCCGCCCGTAACGCCGGTGCCGCCGTCGGTGACCGTCTGGCCGACCCGGACGCCGTCCTTTGTCCCGACGTCGAGGGTGACCGTCCAGTCGAAGCCCTGCCCGGGGCCTAGGGCGATCACCCGAGCCGGTACCAACCCGTAGCCGCCGGAGTCGGCGGCGAGCTGAAGGCGGCCCAGCTGCGCTTGAGTGGCGCGGTCGGCGGCTCGCGCCGCAAGCTGGGCGCGGAGCACGGCATTCTCGTGCTGCAATGCACGCACTCGCGCCTGGTTGGTGCCGGCCGACGGCACGCCTTGGACGAAGCGCCGAGCCGGGCCCAGCACACCGTCGGTGCCTCGATACAGCGCTCCGAGCACCCCCCGAATGCCGCTGTGCGCCGAGCGCAGCCCTCCAGCACCCAGGTCGAGGGTGAGCAGACAAGCAGCGAGGGCCGTGAGGACAATTGCGGCCCTTCGCTGCCGCCTGCTCAGCCGACGCATCGTGCGCCTGCTATCTCATCGACGGTGGCCGTCGATGACGACCTTCTGCAGTTGCTCGAAATGCTCGACCACCGTGGCGGTCCCGAGAACGACCGAGTCGAGCGGGCGTTCCGCGACGAGCACCGGGATGCCGATTTCGTGCTGCAGTCGGGCGTCAAGCCCGCGCAGCAGCGCTCCCCCGCCGGTGAGCACGATGCCGCGGGTGACGAGATCGCCCGAGAGTTCCGGCGGGCACCGATCCAGGGTGGCGCGCACCGCGGCGACGATCCGGACGATCGGCGGGTCCATCGCCTTGCGTAGCTCTTCACCGGACATCGTGACGTTGCGAGGCAGACCGGTAGCGACATCGCGTCCGCGGATCTCGGCACTCTTGGGACCGGCGACCGGAAACGCCGACCCGACCGAGATCTTGAGCTCCTCGGCAGTTCGCCGGCCGATCAGCAGGGCGAACCCCGCGCGGACGTGATCGACGATGGCTGTGTCCAGCGAATCACCGGCCACTCGCAGGCTGGTGGAGGCCACAATCCCACCGAGTGCCAGGATCGCCACCTCGGTCGTGCCGCCGCCGATGTCGACGACCATCGACCCCGAGGGCTGATTGACTGGCAGCCCGGCGCCGATCGCGGCGGCCATGGGTTCGGAAATGATGTGCACGCGGCGCGCGCCCGCCGCATACGCGGCCTCGCTCACCGCACGCTGCTCAACGCTGGTGATGCCGCTGGGCACGCACACGATGATGCGAGGCCCGGTGAACGCCCCGCGCCGGCGCAACACCTTGCGCACGAAGTACCGGAGCATCTCGGCCGTGATGTCGTAATCGGCGATCACCCCGTCCTGGAGGGGGCGTACCGCGACGATGTGGCCCGGGGTTCGGCCGATCATGCGCTTGGCCTCCGCGCCAACGGCCACCACCGCCTTCGTGGTCGTGTCCACGGCCACCACGGAAGGCTCGTTGAGCAAGATTCCGCGCCCGCGCGCGTAGACGAGCGTGTTGGCGGTGCCCAGATCGATCGCAAGATCACCGCCGAGCAGGTCGCCGCCGCGCTGGGACACCAGCGACAGGCGTGCAAGCGGGGTGAACGTCACGACGGGAGCCCTTCGAGATCGCGAGACAGACTGTCGCGATCGTATGGTTCGGCCGCTCTCGAATGGGGTTGCGACGCGCGGTTACCGCGTTACCGATGTGACAGCTGTGGCGATGAACCGCCGACCGGTCACGGACCGGGAAAACTACAGGCGGGGGAACCAGAGCGCGATCTCGCGGTGCGCGGACTGCGTTGAGTCCGAGCCGTGGACGATGTTCTGCTGCACCGGCTCGCCCCAGTCGCGGCCCAGGTCGCCGCGGATCGTTCCCGGGACGGCGGCGGTCGGATCGGTCGCGCCGGCGAGCGCCCGAAATCCCTCGATCACCCGTTCACCCGCGGCCACGATCGCGACGATCGGGCCGGACATCATGAACTCGACCAGTGGTTGGTAGAACGCCTTGCCTGCGTGCTCGGCATAGTGCTTGGCCAGCAGCTCGTCGCTGGCCACGCGTAGCTCCAGGGCCACGAGCCGATAGCCCTTTGCCTCGACGCGGCGCAGGACCTCACCGGTGAGCCCCCGCGCGACGCCATCAGGCTTGACGAGGATCAGGGTGCGCTCAACAGCGGTGTCAGTCACGCGAGGCAGCGTATCGACAGTCTCGAAATGTCACGAGAACAGCATGCGCACGCCGGTCGGCGTCCCGACGAGTTCATGCCGGAGGTTCAGCAGGTACAACCAGATCGCGGCAAAGACCGCGCCGACCAGGAACATGGAGACCAGCCAGAAGCCGGTTAGCAGGAACGGCACTTGGAGCACGGTGCCGGCACCGATGCCCCACCGTCTGCGGAGAAGGGCACCCGTGGCAACCATGACGACCGCCAGTGCGATGAGCAATGCCGTGCGCGTGGCACCGAGACCGATGGTGAATTTGATGGCGCGGGGCACGAGCAGGACCACAAGTGCCTCCAGGCACAACACGGCGGCCAGTGCGCCACGAGTGGCCCGGTTGGCGCGAAGGGCGCGCTCGGCAGCCTGCTCCGGCGTGGGGTCGGCGACCGGCGGCTCAGTCATGCGCCGGCGCCCATGAGCAGACGTGCCTCGCCCGCGGTGACAACCGATCCCGTGACGAGCACCCCGGCGCCGGAGAGCAGGTCATCGCCGGTCTCTTCGGCCAGTCGCACTGCGGTTTCGATCGCGTCGTCGAGTCGCTCGGCGACGCTGACGCGCTCGGCACCGAACACCGCGACCGCACGTGCGGCGAGTTCATCGGCGGGCAAAGCCCGCACCGAGGAGTTCTGCGTCACCACGATCTCGTCGACGGCCGGTTCAAGTTGCTCGAGCATGCCGGTGACGTCTTTGTCGCCCAGCACGCCGAGCACGGCGACGAGTCGGCGGAACGCAAAGGCCTCCCCGATAGCTGCTACCGCCGCGGCCATGCCGTGCGGGTTGTGGGCCGCGTCGACGAGGATCGTCGGGGCAGACCGGACCGCCTCGAGCCGCCCCGGGGACCGAACCGAGGCAAACGCGGCCCGGACGACGTCCGCATCGATCGGACCAGTTTCGGCGCCGGTGCCGAAGAAGGCCTCGACGGCGGCGAGCGCGCACACCGCGTTCTGGGCTTGGTGCGGACCGTGCAGCGGCAGGAACAGCTCGTCGTAGATGCCGCCGAGGCCCTGGAGCGTGAGCACCTGGCCACCGACGGCGATTCGTCGCTGCAGGACGCCGAACTCGAGGCCTTCCCGCGCGACGACCGCCCCGATCTCCACTGCTCGGCGCAGCAGTTCGGCGGCCGCGTCCGGGGGCTGCGCGGCGAGTATCGCCGTCGCACCCGCCTTGATGATCCCCGCCTTCTCCGCCGCGATCATCGCGACGGTGTTGCCGAGGAACTGCATGTGGTCGAGGGCGACGGGGGTGACCACCGCGACCTCGGCTTCGATCACATTGGTGGCGTCCCACGTCCCGCCCAGTCCCACCTCGACGACAGCGACGTCGACCGGCGCGTCGGCAAAGATCGCATACCCCAGCGCAACCATGACCTCGAAGAAGGACAGCTTGATCCCGAACTGCCCGTCGACGAGTTCGAGATACGGAGCGATCTCGCGGTAACCCTCCACGAACGTTCGATCGCTTACCGGCTGGCCATCGATCACGATGCGTTCGGTGATGTTGGATAGGTGGGGGCTGGTGAAGCGGCCGGTCCTCAGTCCGAGCCCGCGTAGAAGCTCGTCGGCCATCCGGGCTGTCGTGGTCTTGCCGTTGGTCCCCGTGAGGTGGATCGATCGGTAGCTGCGTTGCGGTTCACCCAGCAGGTCGATCAGGGCCCTGATGCGTTCCGT
The DNA here is from genome assembly GCA_030775825.1 of Actinomycetota bacterium. Lineage (GTDB taxonomy): Bacteria > Actinomycetota > Actinomycetes > Mycobacteriales > Jatrophihabitantaceae > JALYIL01. The sequence goes on along the minus strand of JALYIL010000174.1, from coordinate 9,900 downwards.
CGTGGGTTGCAGGCGGCCCTCGCCCCAGCGCCCCGTGACCTCTGCCTCGACCCGACGCAGCAGGCTCGCGTACTTGTCCGCCTCGGTGACCACGACGCGCCAGTCTACGGCGAGAGGAAATTGCCGCTCAGCCCGGCGGCAGGGCGTCGAGGGCAGCTGCGATGCGGGCGATCTCCGCCTCCGCGGCTTTAAGCCGGCCCCGCACCTTGTCGATGACCTGCGCGGGAGCCTTGCCGGTGAAGGCCGGGTCGGCAAGCCGGGTGGAGTTGGCCTCACGTTCCTTCTCCGCGGCCCCCAGCGCCTTCACCAGGCGGGCGCGTTCGGCGCCCACGTCGATCGCGTCTGACAGGTCGAGTTCGATCAGCACGCCGCCGGCGGTCGTCAGCGAAGCGGTGGGGTTGAATTCCTCGCCGGGCTCGCGCAGGCGCAGCAGCGAGCGGATGGCAGTCTCTCCGTTGCCAGCGCCCGCCACCCGCGCGGGCACGCGCTGTGCGGGTTTGAGGCCCTGATCGGAGCGGAAGCGCCGGACCTCGCTGACGACGGCCTGCACGGCCGTGATCTCTGCGGTGGCGACGGCATCCTCGCGGGAGGGGTCCGCGGCCGGCCACTGCGCGATGACCACCGACTCGCGCCCGGTGAGCGAGATCCACAGCTGCTCCGTGGCGAACGGGATCATCGGATGCAGCAATCGCAACAACGTGTCGAGCACCTCGCCGAGGACCCGGCGGGTCGTCGGCGCATCGGGTCCGGCAAGCGTGATCTTCGCGAGCTCGACGTACCAGTCGCATACCTCGTCCCACGCGAAGTGATACAGCGTGTCCGCGATCTTTGCGAACTCGAAGCGGTCATAAAGCGCGTCCACCTCGGCGATGACCGCGTTGAGGCGGGACAGGATCCAGGCGTCGGCTCCGATCAGGTGTTCCGGGACCTCGCCATCGACGCTCGCACCGTTGAGCAGCGCGAAGCGCGTGGCGTTCCACAGCTTGTTGCAGAAGTTGCGCGCGCCGATGACCCATTCGGCATTGACGGCTTGGTCGGCACCCGGATTCGCGCCTTGCAGCAGCGAGAATCGCACGGCGTCGGCGCCGTACTCATCGATCCACAACAACGGGTCGATGACATTGCCGCGGGACTTGGACATCTTCTTTCCCGAACTGTCGCGGATCAGTCCGTGCAGTAGCACCGTGCGGAACGGGACGGCGTCGGCCGGCCCACGGTCGGCGTTGGCGTAGAGCCCGAACAGCATCATCCGCACGACCCAGAAGAACAAGATGTCGTAGCCGGTGACGAGCACCGTCGTTGGGTAGTACCGACGCAGCTCTGGGGTCTGCTCCGGCCAGCCGAGCGTGGCGAACGGCCACAACGCCGAGGAGAACCACGTATCGAGGACGTCCTCGTCCTGGGTCCATCCCCCAGGCGGCGTCTCATCCGGGCCGATGCAGACGTCATCGCCGTCCGGGGAGTACCACACCGGGATGCGGTGACCCCACCACAGCTGGCGACTGATACACCAATCGCGCAGCCCGTCGACCCAGGCGAAAAACCGCGGTCGCATCGACGGCGGCTCGATCACCACGCGCCCCTCACGCACCGCGTCGCCCGCGGCGCGGGCGAGGGACTCCACGCGCACCCACCACTGCAAGGACAGCCGTGGTTCGACCACCGTGTCGCATCGTGAGCAGTGCCCCACCGAATGCAGGTAGGGACGCCGCTCGTCGACGATGCGTCCGTCTTCACGAAGCGCGGCGACGATCGCGAACCGGGCCTCCATGCGGTCCAGCCCGGCAAACGGACCGGACGCGGTGATCACGCCGCGCTCGTCCATGATCGTGAGCATCGGCAGCTCATGTCGCCGGCCGATGTCGAAGTCGTTCGGGTCGTGCGCCGGAGTCACCTTCACGGCCCCGGTGCCGAAGCCCGGATCGACGTGGTCGTCGGCGATGATCGGGATGCGCCGGTTGGTGAGAGGCAGAGCGACACTCTTGCCGATCAGATGGATGTAGCGGGAATCGTCGGGGTGCACGGCCACGGCGGTATCGCCGAGCATTGTCTCCGAGCGCGTAGTCGCAACCACGATCGAGTCGTCACCGTCGCCGTAACGGATCGAGACCAGCTCGCCGGGTTCCTCGGCATGGTCGACCTCCACGTCCGAAAGCGCGGTGAGGTCCCGCGGGCACCAATTGATGATTCGTTCTGCGCGGTAGATCAGGCCATCGTCATGGAGTCGCTTGAAGATTGTCTGGACGGCACGGCTGAGGCCGGCATCCATCGTGAAGCGCTCTCGGGTCCAGTCGACCCCGTCCCCGAGCCGGCGCATCTGGCCCAGGATCTGGCCGCCGTAGCGTTCCTTCCATTCCCACGCCTTGGTGACGAACTCCTCGCGCGCGTAGTCGAAGCGACCCTTGCCTTCGGTTTCGGCGAGGTGGCGCTCGACCAGGTTGTGCACGGCAATGCTCGCGTGGTCCATGCCGGGCAGCCACAGCACGTCAAAGCCGCGCATCCGGGCACGACGGGTGAGGGTGTCCATCATCGACTGTTCCAGCGCATGGCCCAGGTGCAGATTGCCGGTGACGTTGGGCGGTGGGATGACCAGCGAGAACGGCGGCTTGGCGCTGCTCGGGTCTGCCGTGAAATATCCCCGTTCGACCCACCGCTCGTAGAGCGGGCCCTCAACATCTGCGGGTTGGTACTGGCTCGGCAGGTCGGCGGCACCGGCGCTGGCAGTCACGCTGGCATCCTAGGGTCCCGCTGCCGGCGGGGAAGCGTTGCGGCGGGCGGGCAGACGCTCCCGCCCTGTGCTAGCCGGCCGGCCACGCTCGCTATCTGGCCAGCCACGCGGCAAAGGCGTCGAAGGAGTATGGGCGCCCCAGGAACTCAGCGACGAGGTCGGCTGCGTCGCCGCTTCCGCCCGCCGCGAGGATCCGGTCGCGGTAGCGATGCGAGACCGAGGTGTCGAACAGGTCGTCGCGCTCGAACGCCGAGAACAGGTCCTTTGCGATGACCAGGCTCCACATGTACGTGTAGTACGCCGATGTGTAGCCCTCCAGATGACCCAACGAGGTGTGGAAGTGGGTGCCGTCGATGTAGTCGAAGGCGTCGTAGCGATCCTGCAGCTCACGCACCGTCGAGGTCAGGTCCTCGACGGCCGCGCAATGGAGCACGTAGGACACCGCCGCGTAGAACATCTGGGTGCGAGCCAGGTAGCCCTTGCCGAACTCGTGGGCCGCGCGCATGCGCGCGACGAGTTCGGCCGAGATCGGATTGCCGCGCTCATCCACCGCAAACGACCGCAAGACCTCGGCGTCCCACGCCCATTCCTCGAGCATTTGCGACGGGGCCTCGACGAAATCCCATTCGGTGGCCACGCCGGAAAACCGCGCGTACCGCTGGCGCCCGCCGAGTACGTGGTGCACGAGGTGGCCGAACTCGTGAAAGAGCGTAACGACATCGACGTGCTCGATGAGCCCGCGCCCGAAGTTACAGACCAGCGCCCCCTCGGGCAGCGTCTGACCTGCGACTCCCGCCACGAGATCGAACTGCGCCGCATGTTTGAACTTGCCCGCCCGAGGGTGCAGATCGAGATAGATGCGCCCGAGTAGCGCGCCGGTCTCTGCCGCCAGAACGTCGTAGACGACCACGTCCTCGTGCCACCGCGGGGCATCGGTCACAGCGACATAGCGCAGGCCGAACAGTCGAGCGGTGACATCCAGCAACCCGGTCCGGACCCGCTCGAAGTCGAAGTAGCGGCGCACCTCCTGGGCGTCCACCTCGAAGTTCTCGCGCCGCACGACCTCGGCGTAGAAGGGCACATCCGCCGCGTCGAGACGAGTAGCGGACGGACGGTCCTGTCGCAGCCGCTCTAGCAGCACGGCGACATCGTGATCCGCGCTCGGTCGTGCCGCTTCGGCGATGCGTTCGATGAACTCGGCGATAGCGGCCCCCGAGCCCACCATCTTCACCTCGGCGTCGAAATCCGGCCAGCCCGAGTAGCCGAGCAGCGTTGCGTGCTCGTGCCGGGTCGCCAGAAGCTCACGCAGGATGGCGTCGTTGTCCGGCCAGCCGCGATTGAGGAATGCGATGGTCAGATCCCTACGCGCTTGGGCGTCCTGGCCGAAGGTTCGAAACGGAATGATGTCGGGGTAGTCGGTACTCAGCGCGATCATGCCGTCGGCCCCGGGGGGATGGGCCTCCAGGTAGTCCGCGGGCAGGCCCGCGAGTTGCTCCGGGCGCAGCCGCACGGTGCGCACGTCGTCCCGGATGTTGCGCGCAAAGTCCTGACCGAGCTTGACTTCGTTCTCAGACAGCGCGAGCAGGCGATCGCGGGTGGCGTCATCTCGGTCGACGCCGGCGCGCCGGAAGTCGCGCAGGGTCAAGCGCAGCAGCCGCAGCGCGCCCGCATCGACGCGCCCGTCGGCGAAGGGCGTTTCGAGGTCGCGCTCGGCTCGCGAGAGAACCGCGTACAGATCACGGTCCTGGCCCAGCTCAGTGATCAGCTTCTTTACCTCGCGGCTGCGCTGTTCGGCGAGCGTGCGAACCGCCTTGTCGGGGTGCACCTCCCCAATGAGCGAGCTGAGCGAGGCGGCCAGACCGAGGGCGAGCTCGGCGTCGTTCCAGAGTTGGACGACTTCGGCGGCTTCCACGTTCGCCGTCCCCTTGAGCCGGAAGACGCGCGACCGAGCAGCGTCGAGCTGAGTGTCACACCGCTGCGCGACGAACGAAGACCACTGGTCGGGCAGTGACGGCAGCTGGAGGGGACGCAGTGATTCGGGCACCGTTCGACACTACCCAGCCGTCCGGCCGCGACGGGACGGCTACGCGGACTTCTCTCGGGGCTGGCGCTTGGGCACCTCGCGCGGCACCAAGGTCGGGTAGACGTGGTCGAGCACGGTCTCCCGGGAGATCACGACGCGGGCGATGTCTTCGCGCGAGGGGACCTCGTACATCACCGAGAGCAGGACTTCCTCCATGATGGCCCGGAGGCCTCGGGCGCCGGTGCCGCGGAGGACGGCCTGGTCGGCGATCGCTTCGAGGGCGGACTCAACGAAGTCCAGCTCGACGTTGTCGAGTTCGAACAACTTCGCGTACTGTCGCACGAGCGCGTTACGCGGCTCGGTCAGGATCTGCACTAGCGCATTGCGGTCCAGCGGCCGCACGGAGGTAATGACGGGCAGGCGCCCGATGAATTCCGGAATCAGGCCGAACTTGATGAGATCCTCGGGCATGACGTTGCCGAAGACGTCGCTGTTCTCGCGGTCGAACTTGGTCCGCAATTCGGCGCTGAAGCCCAGCCCCTTCTTGCCGATACGAGCCTCGATGATGGTGTCGAGTCCGGCGAAAGCGCCTCCGACAATGAAGAGCACGTTCGTCGTGTCGATCTGAATGAATTCCTGATGCGGGTGCTTGCGGCCGCCCTGTGGGGGTACGGACGCGGTCGTGCCCTCGAGGATCTTCAGCAGTGCCTGCTGGACGCCCTCACCGGAAACGTCTCGGGTGATCGACGGGTTCTCCGCCTTGCGAGCGATCTTGTCGACCTCGTCGATATAGATAATGCCGGTCTCGGCACGCTTGACGTCGTAGTCGGCCGCCTGGATGAGCTTGAGGAGGATGTTCTCGACATCCTCACCAACGTAACCGGCCTCGGTGAGCGCGGTCGCATCGGCGATCGCGAATGGGACGTTGAGCATACGTGCCAGCGTCTGTGCCAGCAGCGTCTTCCCCGATCCCGTCGGCCCCAGCAGCAGGATGTTGGATTTGGCCAGCTCTACCGCCGACTCGGCATTTCGCGGCTTGGTCTCCGTACCGGCCTGCACGCGTTTGTAGTGGTTGTAGACCGCGACGGCCAGAGTTTTCTTCGTCTGATCCTGTCCGACGACGTAGCTGTTGAGGAACTCGTAGATCTCGCTCGGTTTGGGGAGCTCGTCAAAGCTGAACTCGCTGGTTTCGGCCAGCTCTTCTTCGATGATCTCGTTGCAAAGGTCGATGCACTCGTCGCAGATGTAGACGCCGGGACCGGCGATCAGCTTTTTGACCTGCTTCTGGCTCTTCCCGCAGAAGGAGCACTTGAGCAGGTCACCGGTCTCACCGACACGCGCCACGAGCCTCTCGCTCCCCTCTATGACTGCCGTATGGTCCAAGCGAACTACGGACAGGGTCCGAACGCTACCCGCAAACGTCGTGGAAGTCCCCTGTAATCAAGCCCCCCGGCGCGCCGCGCCGGGCCGGTCCAGCTCAGTCCTTCTCCAGCTTCCGGGTGGCGATAACGTCATCGACTATCCCGTATTCCTTGGCCTGGTGAGCCGTCATGATCTTGTCCCGCTCGACGTCTGCGCGAACCTGCTCCAGGTCCTGGCCGGTGTGGCGGGCCAGAATCTCCTCCATCAGTTCACGCATCCGCAGGATCTCGCGGGCCTGAATGTCGAGGTCGGAAATCTGCATCGCGCCCTCGGTGCCGCCGGAGGGCTGGTGGATGAGGATCCGCGAGTTCTGCAGGGCGAAGCGTTTGCCTTTGGCACCGGCGGCAAGCAACACCGCGGCAGCCGAGGCCGCCTGCCCCATGCAGACCGTCTGGATCTCGGGTCGCACGAACACCATCGTGTCGTAGATGGCGGTCAAGGCCGTGAAAGATCCTCCGGGCGAGTTGATGTACAGGATGATGTCGCGATCGGGATCGGTGGACTCCAGGCAGATCAGCTGAGCCATGACGTCATTGGCGACGACATCGTCGATGGGCGCGCCGAGGAAGATGATGCGCTCCTCGAACAGCTTGTTGTACGGGTTCGATTCCTTGATCCCGTAGTTGGTGCGCTCGACGAAGCTCGGCAACACGTACCGCGATGACGGCCCCCGAGAAGGCGCGCCCAGCGCGAGGCCGTGCGGCGTGATCAATTCACTCATCTCGCGAGTCTCCTACTCCGGGGTGACATTTCCGGCGGGCACGTCACTGACCCGGCGGACGATGTGGTCGATGAAGCCGTAGTCCAGCGCATCCTTCGCGGTGAACCAGCGGTCGCGGTCTCCGTCCAGAATGATCTGCTCAACGCTCTGACCGGTGTGCTGCGCGGTGAGCTCGGCCATCTCCTGCTTGGTGAGGTTCCACTGCTCAGCCTGGATCTTGATGTCGGAGGCAGTACCGCCCAGGCCCGCCGAACCCTGGTGCATCAGGATCCGGGCATGCGGCAGGGCGTACCGCTTGCCCCGCGCCCCCGCCGAGAGCAGGAACTGGCCCATCGATGCAGACAGCCCCAACGACCACGTGGCGACGTCGCACTCGATGAGCTCCATCGTGTCGAAGATCGCCATGCCGGCAGTCACCGAACCGCCGGGCGAGTTGATGTAGAGATTGACGTCGCGAGTGTTGTCCTCTGCCGAGAGCAAGAGCAGCTGAGCGCAGATCTGGTTCGCGATCGCGTCGTCGACGGGCTGACCCAGGAAGACGATCCGCTCCCGTAACAGGCGGTCGTACACCGAATCGTTCAGGTTCATGCCGCCGCCGCCGCTGCGCCTCTGCACGGCGATCGCGCCAGAACCATCCACAACAGGGTCAAAGCGGCTCACGGATAGACCTTCCTTCGTCGAGTGATGACACCGACCCTAACGAAGGCCACCGGCCGGAGAGTCCCGATTCCGGCCGCGTTCGCTGAGAGCGTCACCGGCTGGTACTTACAGGTCGGGGTCGGTTTCGCCGTCGCTGCCGTCCCCGGCCTCAGCAGCGAGGCTCCCGCCATCGATCACGTCTGCCATCGCGCCCGGCGCCAAGGCAGAGAGGTCCACGGCATTGCCCGACTCATCGGTGATGTCGGCGTCATCGAGTACGGCGGCGAGCGCCTTGCTACGGCGTACATCGGCGACCAGCGCCGGAAGGTTTCCACCCTGGACCACCTGGTTGGCAAATTCCTGCGGAGCCATCTGATACCGCGCCGCCTGCCGCACCAGGTACTCGGTGAGCTCGCCGTCTCCGATCTGCACCTCGGTCTTGTCCGCCAGCGCGTCGAGCACGAACTGGGCTCGCACCGACTTCTGAGCGCCCTCGCGGATGTCTGCGTCGAACTCCTCACGACTCTGCCCCTGTGCCTGCAGGTACTGCTCGAGCATGGCCTCGTCGTGCCCCAGCGAGTGAACGACCTCGTGCTCGCGGTAGTCGACCTCAGCCTGGACGGCGGACTCCGGCACCGGGAAGTCGACCGAGTCGAGCAACTTCTCCAGCAGTCGATCGCGTGCCTGCGCGCCTTGTTCCAGCGCCTTGACCCGTTCCAGGCGAGTGCGGATATCCGCACGGAGCTCGCCGATCGTGTCGAACTCGCTCGCCAGCTGGGCGAACTCGTCGTCCACAGCGGGCAACTCCTTCTCCTTGACCGAGTTGACCGTGGCCGAGATCTCGCCCTGGGCCCCGGCGTCCTTGCCGTCCTGCAGGGTGCTGGAGAACGTGGCGCTCTCGCCAGCCGACTTGCCGGTGATCGCCTCGTCCAGACCGTCGATCAGGTCACCCTTGCCGACCTCGTAGGACATGCCCTTGGCCGACCCGCCTTCCACCTCGGCACCATCGATGGTGGCGATCAGGTCGAGCGAGACGAAGTCGCCGATCTGGACCGGTCGATCGACACCCTTCAACGTGCCGAATCGATCGCGCAGCGCGTCCATTTGTTCGTCCACCTCGGCGTCGGTCACGACCGCGTCGTCGACCGTGATAGCCATCCTGGCGAGTTCGGGAAGGATGACCTCGGGACGCACGTCCACTTCCGCGGTGAAGCTTAGTGACTGACCGTCATCGAGGTTCGTGACGTCGATGTCGGGTTGGCCCAGCGGCCGGAGCTCGTGCTCGCGGGCAGCCTCGGTGTACACGCGCGGCAACGCCTCGTTGATCGCCTCTTCCAGCACGGCACCGCGTCCCACCCGCTGGTCGATGATCCGGGCCGGCACCTTGCCGGGGCGGAAGCCGGGAATGCGGATCTGTGACCCAATCTTCTTGTAGGCGGCCGCGACGTTGTCCGCGAGCTCGTCGAAGGGCACCTCGACGGCGAGCCGGACTCGGGTCGGGCTCAGGTTCTCGACGGTGCTCTTCACAGTGCCGGTGCTCCTCGAAATCAGGCGTCGTTGCAGCCGTTGGGCGTAGGACGGCAGTCTATGCCGCCCGCGGCGACACCTCGGCGCGCGCACCTCGGGTTCGGGGCCGCACTCGACGAGCGTCTACCGGCGGCCCTCCGGCACCGCGGGCCGGGTGGCGGCGGTTTGGCCCCTTCACATGACGCGCTGAGGGCCCTAGTTGTCGCTGCGAAAGCCGCCGAGAAACCGGCGGAACAGGCCACCCTCGATCGGCAGTGCACGTTCGGCCGGCGGACGGTCCGGGCGCTCATGCCCGACCGGCGTGCTGTAGTCCGCCCGGCACAGCGCATCGACGATCTGCGCCTCGGTGAAGTCCACCGATCCGGCAATCTCGGGTACCAGGCCGACGAGGTCGCCGTCCAGCAGAACTTCGGCCTCCAGCCCAGCCCCCGCGCTGCCCCACAGCCCTTCACGGCCATCACCGAGAACGACCCGAACGGCGAACCGGTTCACACCCGTCTCCGCAACGTGGGCATCCACGCCTTGTTCGCGCAAGCCGTCCACCACGTGCCGTGCTGTGTGCTCGATCACGCCCGAATCCTAGTGGCGCCGAGAGTCGGGTAGCCCGTTCGACTCCGCGGAGCTTGAGGAAATCCGCCGCGGTCACCTCGGGCAGCTGTGCACATCCTCCCGAGACATCACACTGTCGGGGTGGCGGTGTCTGTCGGGGTGGTGGTGTCTGAGTTCTAGACATCGTTCACACCTGTCTCGGGACATCGTTCACACCTGAGCCAAGGGGTGAACGATGGGGATGCCGCAGCTGATCGTCACGTCGGTGCTGGTCGAGGGCCGCAGTAAGAG
>JALYIL010000173.1 GCA_030775825.1 Actinomycetota bacterium | reverse complement strand
CATCTGGAGGCTGCCGGCGACTGGGCGGTGGCCTGCGAACTGGCGGAAGCCCTTCTGGCGCGGGGCGGATCCAGCGCCCGGCAGCGGGCCCGCTTCGCCGAGCGGGGCAAGCTCACCGACGTCGTCGCCCTCGCGATGGCCGAGACCCGCGGCCAGTACGCTCCGCCAGTCGCTACCCTCGCCCTCACCGCTGGATACACCGGGACAGGCGAGGACGAGGCTCTGGCCGGCGCCGGCGTGCCCCATCTCAGCTACCGCCCGGTGTTCGCGATCCTTGACGAGCTCGGTGTCACCGAGCTGAACCGGCGGGCAGCAGCCGCGGCCAACGCCGCGATCGCCGACGGATTCACCTTCGGGGCAGAGGGTCGTCAGCAGCCCTTCCCGATCGACCTGGTCCCGCGGATCGTCGCCCCGCACGAGTGGGCGGCGCTCGCTACCGGCCTGACCCAACGGGCGCGAGCCCTCGAGATGTTTCTCGAGGACATCTATGGTCCCGCGCGCATCGTCGACGCGGGCATCCTGGACTGGTCGACCGTCCACGACGGACCGGAATGGCTCGCGGCAGCCCGTGATCTACCGGGCGACGTGGTGCGCGCCCCGGTTATCGGCTTTGACCTCGTGCGCGACTCGTTAGGCGGCTGGAGGGTCCTGGAGGACAACACCCGGGTGCCGTCCGGAGTCGGATACGCGATCGGGATTCGGCATCTGTTGCAGCGGGCCATGCCCGAACTCGGCGTCGGTGCCGCGCTGCGCGATCCAGGCACTGCGCTCAGCCTGATCGGTGACACGCTGCGCGCGATCTCCGGCCGCGAGGAACCCGTCGTCGCACTTTTGTCGGACGGGGCCGACAATTCCGCGTGGTACGAACATCGCATGATTGCTGCCGGCGCCGGGCTGCTGCTCGTCCAACCTGACGAGGTCGTGGTCGAAGGCGGTCGGGTGCACGCCGGTGGTCGCCGGGTCGACGTGCTGTACCTGCGCCTGAGCGCCGACCTGCTCCACCTGCGGGATTCCGGCGGCAAGCCGATCGGCGAGCGGATCTGGGCGGCCGCGTGCGAGGGCGCGGTGCGGCTGGCCAACGCACCAGGGTCGGGGGTCGCCGACGACAAAGCGATGTACTGCCTCGTGCCGGACTTCATCAGCTACTACCTCGGCGAGCGTCCGCTGCTCGCCCCGGTGGCAACCTATCGCTGCGCGAACAGCGCGGAACGCGAATCTGTCCTGCAGCGGCTCGGGGAACTTGTCACCAAGCCGGTCGATGGTTACGGCGGCGGCGGCGTCCTGATCGGACCGGACGCCTCCCCGGTCGAGGTCGAGACCCGGCGCGGCGAGATCGAGGCAAACCCGCGGGGGTGGATCGCGCAGGAGGTCGTGGCCCTTTCGACCCATCCGGTGCTCGACGGCGGCCGGCTGCAGCCTCGCCACGTCGACCTGCGCGCGTTCGTATATGTGAGTGGGACGGGCTCGTCGGACGCCCGGCTCGCTGATCTGGCGCTGACCCGGGTCGCGCCGGCAGGCAGCATGGTGGTGAACTCTTCCCGCGGTGGCGGTGTCAAGGACACCTGGCTCGTCATCGACCCCAACGACGACGGCAGGTGACGAGGATCCGTGTGTGGGCTGGCGGGAGAAATCCGCTTCGACGGATCCGGGGCGGACGTCGCCGCGCTGGAGCGGGCGTGTGCCCGGATGGCCCCGCGGGGTCCGGACGGCAGCGGGATCTGGGCCGACGGCCCGATCGCGCTCGGGCATCGCCGACTCGCGATCATCGATCTCTCCCGGGCCGGCGGCCAACCGATGATCGATCCGGGCCTGGGTCTGGCCATCGTGTTCAACGGCTGCATTTACAACTACAAGCAGTTACGCGACGAGCTGGCGGCACGCGGCCACTCATTCTTCTCGCACTCCGACACTGAGGTCATCGCGAAGGCCTACGCCGAGTGGGGGACCAGCTGCGTCAACCGATTCATGGGGATGTTTGCCTTCGCGATTGCAGAGCGTGACAGCGGACGCGTCGTGCTCGCACGCGACCGGCTCGGCATCAAACCGCTGTATCTCGACCGGACCGCGGACCGCCTTCGGTTCGCCTCCAGCCTGCCCGCCCTGCTCGACGCAGGCGGCGTCGACACGTCCATCGACACCACCGCGTTCGCGCAGTACATGAGCTTCCACTCGGTCGTCCCGGCGCCGCGGACGATCCTCAACGGCATCCGCAAGTTGCCGCCGGCCACCGTCCGGGTGATCGAGAAGGACGGCACGAGCACCGACACCCGGTATTGGGACCCGCCGTTCAGCCGAGCCGAGTCCCGCTCCAGTTGGTCCGAGCGGGACTGGCAGGACGCGTTTGTCGAGGCACTGCGCGGCGCCGTGAAGCGTCGCATGGTGGCCGACGTCCCGGTGGGCGTCCTGCTTTCCGGCGGAATCGACTCGAGCCTGGTCGTAGCCTTGCTGGCCGACGAGGGACAGGCAGGTCTGCAGACCTTCAGCATCGGTTTCGACTCCGCGGGTGGCGAATCGGGCGACGAGTTTCAGTACTCCGACATCGTCGCCGAACGGTTCGACACCGATCATCACCGGATCGCCATCGACTCGCGGCGGCTGCTGCCGGCCATCGACGGCGCAATCGCGGCAATGAGCGAGCCGATGGTCAGCCACGACTGCGTCGCCTTCTACCTACTGAGCCAGGAAGTGGCGAAATCGGTGAAGGTCGTCCAGTCCGGGCAGGGCGCCGACGAAATCCTGGGCGGCTACGACTGGTACCCGCCGCTGGCCGAGGTGCCACGCGAAAGGGCCGTCGACGCCTACGCCGAGGTGTTCTTCGATCGCCCGTTCGCCGACCTGGCCAAGCTGGTCAATCCCGAGTGGCTGGTCGATTCCGACGTCGCCCGCGCCTTCGTCACCGGCGAGTTCGCGCGCCCCGGAGCGCAGACGACGCTGGATGCCGCTCTGCGCAACGACACTGAGATCATGCTGGTCGACGATCCGGTGAAGCGCGTGGACAACATGACGATGGCGGCCGGCCTCGAAGCACGGGTGCCTTTTCTCGACCACGAGTTCGTCGAGTTCGCGGCGACCATTCCGCCCGAGCTGAAGCTCGCCGACGGCGGCAAGGGCGTCATGAAACAGGCGAGCCGCGGCATCGTCCCCGACGAGATCATCGACCGCACGAAGGGCTACTTCCCAGTGCCGGCGATCCGCCAGCTCGAGGGGCCCTACCTCGAACGGGTACGAGCCGCGCTGACTGATCCGGCCGCACGGTCGCGGAGCCTGTTCCGCCGGGACGCCGTCGACGCGATGCTGGCGGACCCGAACACGACGCGGACAAATCTCGGGTCCAACGCCCTGTGGCAGCTGGCCCTGATCGAAATGTGGCTGCAGACCATGAACGTCCGCTGAACATGTCCACGACGACGGCTCCTTGGAGCGCCGTCGCCGAGCTCGCACGCGAACTAATCGCCGCCTGGGGCTGCTGGGGGCCGAGTTCGGCGCCGGACGGTTCGCAAGTCGCGTTCGTCAGCGACCGCAACGGCACGCCGCAGTTGTGGGTGCAGGAGATCGCCGCCGGCGCGGAGGCCGTGCTGCTGAGCATCAGCCCGGACCCGGTCTTGGCCGTGCACTGGTCACCCGACGGGCAGTGGCTGGCATGCTCGCTCGCCACCGGCGGGGGCGTTCGGACCGAGGTGTGGGTCGTGCGACCCGACGGCACGGACGCTCGCCGGATCGCCGGTGGTGACCGGCACGCCGCGCTCGGTCCATGGGCGCGCGAAGGGCACAGCATTCTCGTCACCGTCAGCGACTCGCGACCCGGTCAACCCAACCAGTGTTTCTTGATCGACGCCGCCACCGGGGCCTCGGAGCCTGTGGCGAGGGGCGGTCTGGTCACGGTGCTTGACCTCAGTGCCGACCGCCGCGTGGCGCTGTTGCGCGACGGGCCCCGGGGCGCGCAGTTCTGCCTGCTGCTCGACCGGATCGCCGACAGCGAGCATCCGATCCTGCCCTACCCCGAGACAGGTTCGACGGATATCGGGATGCTCCGTCCGGCACCCCCAGGCGCTGGCGGTGCCGTGCACACCGCGTACCTGGTCACCGATGCAGGCGTGCCCCGCCGCGAGCTGGTGGCGATCGGCAGCGACGAGAACGGTCGGCGAATTGCGGCGGGCACCATCGCCGCCCGCGAGGACGCCGAGCTCGAATTCGCCGACGCCGACGCCGCAGGTGCGCTACTTCTGCTGGTGTGGAACGCGGCTGGGCGTAGCGAGGTCGAGCTCCTCGACTCCGCCACCGGCAGGCGCAGGCCGTGCCCCGACCTGCCCGGCGCGGTCGTCTCCGGGGCGGTGTTGGCTAGAGACGGCAGCCGCGCGGTGCTGTCTGTGGAGAGCCCGGCCGCGCCGCGGCAGCTGTGGTGCCTGGACGTGCCCACCGGGAAGTGGCACGCGATCAGTGCTGCGCCCCGGCCCCGGCCGACCCCACTGATCACTCCCCGCCTCGTCCAGTTCGAGGCGCATGACGGCCTGCCACTCACGGGATGGCTGTATCCCGGTCGCCGTCACGCCGATCGGCCCGGCGCTGCCGTGATTTGGCTCCACGGCGGTCCCGAGGCACAGGAACGGCCCGGGTTCTACCCGCAGCACCAAGTCCTTGCCGCCGCCGGTATCACGGTGCTCGCCCCGAACATCCGCGGCTCGTCCGGCTTCGGCCGCGCGTACGTCCACGCCGGCGACAGGTACGGCCGTGTCGACGCGATCCGCGACGTCGCCGACTGCGCGCGGGTGCTCGTGTCGAGCTATGGTGCCGACCCGGACCGGCTCGCGGTGGGCGGGCGCTCCTACGGCGGCTACGCCACGCTGATGGCTCTGGTCCGGTACCCGACCGCCTTCGCCGCGGGCGTTGACATCTGCGGGATGAGCGACCTGCTCACCTTCTTCCGCGACACCGAACCGTGGATCGCTGCCGCGGCCGTCACGAAATACGGTGACCCGAGACATGACGCGGCACTGTTGGCCGAGCTGTCGCCGCTAGACCATTCGGCGGCGATCCAGGTTCCGCTACTCGTCGTGCATGGCGAGTTGGACACCAACGTCCCGCGCACCGAGGCCCAACAACTCGTCGAGCGCCTAGAGGCCCTCAACCGGCCGGTCGAGTATCTCGAGTTGGCTGGTGAGGGCCACGAGTACCGCAGCGCAGCCGCGCGACTGACCTTGCTCGAGACCCTCACCCGGTTCCTCACCGCGGCGCTTAGCGTCCCCCGCAGTGCAGCCGACCAGTGATCGGGGTGGCCGCGCGAGCGTGGCGCACTGAGGCCATCCGTCCTCAGGAACGGCGAGAGCTGCCGAGTCTGATCCCAGCGGCCTACAGCCGCGCGACACGGTGGGCTGCAGGCGTCCGCCGACTGCGCATTTCCGCGCGGGATCGCCCTTGCCGCGCACACCACCAGCAGTAGAAAATGCTGGGACAGCCAAACGATCAAGAAGGTGGCGCCGTGACAAAACCGGATCCGAAGCAACAGCAAAGGGCTGCCGACCTGGCCAAACTGTTGGCGAAGCGGTACTCGATCCCGCTACCGAAGGTGGCTCAGATCTTCCAGAAGCACCCGATCGATCAAGCCGGCCTCCAGAAGTCGCGCGACGAGATCATGCTTCTCGTCAAGAAGGACATGGACGATGCGCTCGGGAAGGCTCTCCCCTTCTACAAGCCGTGACCGTCGCTAACTCGTCCCGTTCGACGGAGCCTCCAGTCGGCGGTGCTTGGCCGCGCGGGTGCCGATGACGCTGGTCATGTTCTCCGAGCCGATGCTGCTGACGGTGGTCATGATGCGTGACCTCCGTCGTGTCAGGGTCGGTTGATTGTGTTGGTCTTGTCGGGGTGATGGGTTTCGTCTAGGACGCTGGCTGTGCTGTTGAGACTTGGCATTTGAGTTTGAGGTTGTTTCCGGCCGGGTCGGGTATACGCGGTGTTGGCCAAATCGGGGGCGGAAGAACAGCGAAAGCCGCCTCCGAACGAGATCATCTCGTCCGCAGGCGGCTCTCGCCTCCACTTTCGTGAGCATCCACGACCGACAATCGTGAACACCCCATTGTGGAGGTGGCGGTGTCTGAGTTCTAGACATCGTTCACACCTGTCTCGGGACATCGTTCACACCTGAGCCAAGGGGTGAACGATGGGGATGCCGCAGCTGATCGTCACGTCGGTGCTGGTCGAGGGCCGCAGTAAGAG
>JALYIL010000172.1 GCA_030775825.1 Actinomycetota bacterium | reverse complement strand
GGTGGAACCGTTGGTGATTAGTGCCCCACGCTTGAGGTTCGGACCGCGCAGGTGGTTCTTGCGTACGTCGACGCTGGGCCAGCGGCGCAGATTCACCGCTTGATCGCCGTTGGTCGCGCAATCATTGCCGATGAAGGTGATCGAGGGAGCACCTGCGGGGGCCTCGCTGTTGCCACTCTCGTCACCCATGGCGATCAGGCAGTTCTCCTCCACGTTCTTACAGGAGTTGCCCACGATCCCGACATCGAAGGTGGCTAAATGGCCGGTATCGAAGGTCTGAAAGCAGTCTGGGTGCAGAGCCACCGGCGAGCCGCCGGCGAAGTCGTGACCGCCTGAGATGTCCTGGATCGAATTGCTGATGATCCGCAGGCCGCTGCCGAAGAAACGCACACCATCAGCATCCCCATCGCCACCTGCGACCGTTTTGCTCACCAGGTTCTCGCGCACGGTGATCCGCTGCCCGCTGATGGAGATGCCGGTCGTGGCGGCCTGCCTCACGGTGTTGGATTCGATGATGGAATCGGTGCAGTTAGCGCAGATGATCCCACCACGCTGGGTGTCATGAACCGTGTTCTTCTGCGCAACGATGCCCGTCCCCGCGAGCAGCAACTCGCCACCACCGACGACCGTGAAGCCCTGGATGATGACATGATCAGCGAGGACGTGGAGTTGGTGGACAGTGTTGTGCCCGTCAGAGACCAGGGTGATCGGGTCTTTGGCTGTACCGGACCTGGTCAGCGTGAGATCCACGTTAGCGAGGTCACCGCCGAAGAAGCACAACATATCTCCGGGCGCGGCGGCGTTGAGCGCAGCCCGCGCGCCGTCGATATCGTTGATCGTGCGGGTGCAGGGCTCGTCGGCGGAGGCGACTCTGGCGGTGAACAATCCCACACCGAGCAGTGCGGCAGCGCACACCGACATCGTGCGGGCGACCCGGGTCACCGGCACTTTCCCTTGTTCCACGCAGAGACATACATCGCAACCAGAGTAACCCTCAGTGCACGTCGATTACCCGATGCGCACGAAGGACACGCGGCAACAATGGGCGGGACGGGAAGGATGCGGTCATGACTGAGCCCGCGAGGGCGTGCGCTGGAGTGGATGTGGGAGGCACGTTCACCGATGTAGTGGTGCACGCCGCAGGTCACCGGCCTCGGGCGGTGAAAGTGCCGACGACCCCGGACGACCAGTCGGTGGGAGTGCACCGAGGTGTCGGGCAGGCGTGGCCGGATACGGCATTGCGGCTGCTGGCCCACGGCACCACCACCGCCACCAACGCGGTCCTGCAACGCTCACTCGCCCGGACCGTATTGGTGACCACCGACGGGTTCGCCGATGTGCTGGCGATCGCCCGGCAGGACCGGCCCGCGCTCTATGACCTGCGCGTCACCCGCCCTGCGCCGCTCGTTCCGCACGACCTGGTGGTGACCGTCGTTGAGCGCACCAGCCCCGACGGCGAGGCGGTCGTCGCGCTGACCGACAAGGAGATTGATCGGGTGGTGCACCAGGTCGAGCGCTTGAAGCCGGAATCGGTGGCGGTGAGCTTGCTGTTCAGCTACGCCAATGACGAACACGAGCGGCGGCTGTGCGACGCGCTGAGCCGGCTGAACGTGCCGATCACCCGCTCCAGCGTGCTGCTGCCGGAGTTCCGCGAGTTCGAGCGGGCCTCGACGTGCGTGCTCAACGCCGCCGTCGAACCCGTGATGCGCCGTTACCTGTCCAACCTGACGGCCCGGCTCCCCGACCCGACGATCACCGTGATGACCTCGGGCGGCGGCACTGCCGGCGTCGATTTCGTGGCAGCCGCCCCGGTGCACACGTTGCTGTCCGGGCCTGCCGCGGGTGTCGTGGCGGCGGGCGCCGTGGCGCGCTGCGCCGGCTTCGGCGACGCGATCGCCTTCGACATGGGCGGCACATCCACCGACGTGTGCCTGATCAGGAACGGCCATCCGGAGGTGTCGACGTCCGCAGAGATAGCCGGATTGCCGTTTCGCACCCCGGCCGTCGGCATCCACACCGTGGGCGCGGGTGGCGGGTCGATCGCCTGGGTCGACAC
>JALYIL010000171.1 GCA_030775825.1 Actinomycetota bacterium | reverse complement strand
CCCGCAGCCGGCCGGCGCGGCGCCGGCCAGCGGCAGCGCCCTGACCTCGGTGTCCGCGGTGAGTGTGGGCGGCGGTCGGCAAGTGATCGATCCGGTCACCCAGACCCCGGCTTGGGTGCTGCAGCTACAGCCCGGCCAGATCACGGCCTTCGACGCGACCTGCCCCCATCAGGGGTGCACAGTGAACTTCGTCTCGGCCGGGGTCGGGTTCGCCTGCCCCTGCCACGGCTCGCGCTTCGATGCCCAGGGCAAACTTCTCGCCGGACCGGCAAGCCGCAATCTGACGCCCATTGCGGTGATGGTGAGCAACGGCACGGTCCGGACGCACTAGGTGAGATCGACCGGCAAAGCGCCACGTCGCCGCCGGTGCCCGCTACGATGGGGGAATAGCGGCTGGGCCAGTCCTGGTTGCAACCGGTAGAGACGACGCTCGAGACACCCATAGGAGCCTCATGACAGCCACTGACACCACGTCGATCGAGCTCACCGCAGCGCCCGCGGAGGCCACGACCACCACGTTGTCGCTGACCGACGGGGCCGCCGTGAAGGTTCGCGCTCTACTTGACCAGGAAGGCAGAGACGACCTGCGGCTGCGTGTGGCAGTGCAGCCCGGCGGCTGTTCCGGCATGCAGTATCAGCTCTTCTTCGACGAGCGCAGCCTCGACGGCGACCTCGAGCTCGATGTCAGCGGCGTGCCGATCGTCGTCGACCGGATGAGCGCCCCGTACTTGGGCGGTGCGACGATCGACTTCACCGACACTATCGAGCAGCAGGGCTTCACGATCGACAACCCGAACGCGGGCGGCGGCTGTGCCTGCGGCAATTCCTTCTGCGGCTAGGGCCGATACCGCCGAACGGCTGGACTGACGACATGTCTGTCCGGCCGTTGGCATGTCTGCCCACGTCAGCGAGCCAGCGAAACAATGATTGGGTAGCGTGCCCGCCATGCCCGTTCTCGTAGCCGGATCTATCGCCACCGATCATCTGATGCACTTTCCGGGCAAGTTTTCAGAGCAGCTGCTTGCCGAGCACTTGCACAAGGTGTCGTTGTCCTTCCTCGTCGATGATCTGGTCGTGCGTCGCGGGGGAGTCGCTGCGAACATCGCTTTCGGGATGGGCCAGCTCGGCGAGTCGCCAGTACTCATGGGTGCTGTGGGCGCCGATTTCGAGGAGTACCGCTCCTGGCTTGAGCGACATGGAGTCAACTGCAACTTCGTGCACGTGTCGCCCATCCACCACACCGCCCGCTTCGTCTGCACCACCGATGAGGAGATGTGCCAGATCGCGTCCTTCTACGCCGGGGCGATGAGCGAGGCGCGCAACATTGAACTGGAGCCGGCGTGGAACCACACCGAGGCTGATCTCGTGGTGATCAGCGCCGATGATCCCGCCGCGATGGTGCGGCACAGCGTTGAGTGCCGCGATCGCGGATTCCGCTTCGCCGCGGATCCGTCCCAGCAGATTGCCCGGATGACCGGCGCGGAGCTTGTCGAGCTGATCGACGGCGCTGAGCTGCTGTTCACCAATGACTATGAGAAGAGTCTGCTCGAGTCGAAGACCGGCTTGTCCGAGGACGAGGTGATGGCGCGGATCGGCGTACGTATCACGACGCTGGGATCCTCCGGTGTCGAGATCGTCGGCAGCGACGTCGAGCGCGTCCACGTGCCGGTGGCACGTGAGTATGCCAGGGTCGACCCGACCGGCGTTGGGGACGGGTTCCGTGCCGGCTTCCTATCGGCACGGGCCTGGGGTCTGTCGTGGGAGCGCGCCGCTCAAGTCGGTAGCCTGCTCGCCACCCTGGTCCTGGAAACCGTTGGGACGCAGGAGTACGAGGTCAAGAAGCCGAATTTCGTCGAGCGGCTGTCTGAGTCCTACGGCGATGAGTGTGCCGCCGACGTCCTGCCCCATCTCGGCTGATCCGTGTCCGGCGACGGCCTTGTCCGTTGCTACTGTCCTGGAATCAGAGCCGCACCGGGTACACCGGCTCCGGGATCTCAGGCCGGATGCGCTCCTCGACGAAGACGCCGTGCCAGATCATGAACACGAGCAGCGTCCAGATCTTTCGCGAATAATCGTGCGGGCCCTGCCGATGAGCCTCGAGCAGCCGAAGCGCGGCGTGCTTGTCGATCAAAGCCTCTGCTTGGGAATCGATGATGATCGCCCGGGCCCAGTCGTACATGACGTCTTTGAGCCAATGCCGGATCGGCACCGGAAATCCGAGCTTGGGACGATTCAGGACGTGCGGCGGGACGATCTGCTCCAGGGCCTGACGCAGCGCGTACTTCGTGGTTTCTCTTGTGATCTTCAGGTCGGTGGGAATCGACGAACCGACGCGGAAGACCTCGGTATCCAGGAACGGCACGCGCAGTTCCAGCGAATTCGCCATGGTCATCTTGTCGGCCTTGACGAGAATGTCGCCCCGAAGCCAGGTGAACAGGTCGACGTATTGCATCCGGGTCGAGCCATCCAGGTGCGCCGTCGACTCGTACAGGCCCTTAGTGACGTCCATGTATGACACGGCCGCGTCATAACAGCGGTACAAGCTCATCTCGTCGGGACGGAAGATCCGCGCGTTGCCGTAGTAGCGCTCTTCGATGCCGATCGCTCCCCGGCGCAGCAGGTCCTTGCCGCGAGTTCCTTCCGGGATTCGCGTCGAGAGTCTGCCCAGCCCACGACGCAGACCCGCGGGCATCCACTCGAACGCGCGCAGCGAGATCGGCTCGCGGTAGATCGTGTAACCACCGAACAGCTCGTCGGCGCCCTCACCGGACAGCACGACCTTGACGTGCTTACGTGCCTCGCGGGCGATGAAGTAGAGCGGAACGAGCGCGGGGTCCGCCACGGGATCGTCCAGGTACCAGACGATCAATGGCAGTGCCTGCATCATCTCATCGGCAGAGACAACCTTGGTGATGTGCTCGACGCCGATGGCGGCGGCAGATTCGGCCGCGACGTCAATCTCACTGAAGCCCTGACGTTCGAAGCCGGTCGTGAACGTCAACAGCTTGGGATTGTGTCGTTTGGCCAGCGCCGCAACTGCTGTGGAGTCGATTCCGCCCGAAAGGAACGAGCCCACCGTCACATCGGCCCGCATGTGCTTCTCGACGGAGTCCTCGAGCGCGTCGGCGATCTCGCGGAACAGCTGGTCGGCATCGGCGACGGGGCGAATGGCGAAGTCCGGGTGGAAGTAACGCCGCGCGCGCACAGTCTCACCAGGCCGCAGGGAGAAATACGTTCCTGATTCGATACGCCCGATGGGGGTATGCATCGAGGCAGGCTCGGGCACGTACTGCAGCGTCAAGTAGTGCTGCAAGGCGGTCTGGTCCACCTGCGCGCGCACCCCAGGTGGTGCGACGTCGAGTAGCGACTTCTTTTCACTAGCGAAGAACACGCCGCGCTCATCGGCATAGGTGTACAGCGGCTTGATGCCGAACCAGTCGCGGGCACCGAACAGGATCTGCTCCTGGGCGTCCCAGATGAGGAAGGCGAACATCCCGCGCAGCTCGCGCACGACCTTTTCGCCCAGGTAGTGATAGCCGGCGACGATCGCCTCGCCGTCACCCTCAGTTTCGAACGTGGCGCCGAAATCGCGTGCCAGTCGCGCGCGCAGCTCGACGTAGTTGTAGATCTCACCGTTGAAGATCAGGTGATAACGGCCGTCGAGCCATGGCAGCGGCTGGTGGGAGTGGTCAATGTCAATGATCGACAACCGCCGGAATCCGATGGCGACATCCGCGTCAGTCCAGACCCCGCCCTCGTCTGGACCGCGGTGGCGCATCTCACGTAGCGAGTCGTCAATAGCCGGCGCCACCGCTGCCGCGTTGGAGCCGGCTGACAGGAATCCGATCAGTCCGCACACAATCCCAGTATCCCGGCTCGATCAGTGCAGGCGGCGCACGGTGTAGGCGGGCGTGCCGTCGCTGGCCACGCTCGTGCCCACATTTTCGTGCGCTCGCATGCGACACCACGCGGCAATGTCGGGTCGGGCCGCGGGGTCGTCTGCCTCGACGACGATCGTTTCACCGATGGCGACGTCGCCGATGTGTCGCGCCAGGTCGAGGATCGGCAAGGGGCAGCGGCGGCTGCGGCAGTCCAGCACGAGCCCGGTCACAGCCCGGCCGCGCCGAGTTCGTCGCGGACCTTGGAGATCACTTCCGGGAGGACACTGAGGAATTCGGTCACCTCGGCTTCGGTGCTGGCGTGGTGCAGTGAGATCCGGACGTTGCCAGAGGTCAGTGCGCCCATCGCGACCAGGACATGCGAGGGCTCCAGCGTTGACGATGTGCACGACGAGCCGGAGGACACGGCGAAGCCCCGCCGGTCCAAGCCGGCGACTACGGCCTCGCCGTCGGCGTAGAGGCAGGAGAATGTGAGCAGGTGTGGCAGGCGGGCGACGGGATCGCCGAGCACTGCGACATCGGGTACGGTCGCGACCACCGTGGCGCGGACATGATCGATCAGGTTGGCGTGGCGAGCTGAACATTCCTCGCGGCTGCCCTGCACGGCCCGCAGTGAGGCTGCCGCAGCCACGATCGCGGCCAGGTTGGGCACGCCTGGTACCCGACCTGCCTCGCGATCATCAGTCGGATAGGGCGAGCGCCAGCGCCGGCCGGTACGCACGGCCAGCAAACCCAGCGTCGGACCGCCCCAGGTCCGAGCATCGCCGGCGAGGACCGACCATCCGTCCGGCAGCGCGCTGTGCCCGATCGTCTGCGTGGCGTCTACGACGACGGGTATGGCGCCGAGTTCCGCGGCGACGGAAGCCACCGGCTGCAAGGTGCCCACCTCGTGATTGGCTGCCTGCAACGCAGCCACCGCCACGCCGGGCTGCCTGGATTGGAACACGAATGCGTCGTGGTCGACGCGGGCCTGCGCATCGACGCCGATGGAGCGCGCACGCCCGCCAGCGGCGACATGCCGTTCGGCCGCGTGCAAGACGGCCGAATGCTCGACCGAGCTGTGCACCAGCATGTCCCCTGTGCGACGATTCCCGTCAAGGGCACCGAGCACGGCGGCGTGCAGGGCCTGGGTCCCGTTCGCCACGAAACTCACCTCGTCGGGCCGGGCGTCGATCGAGTCGGCGAGCGACTCGCGAGCGGCGTCCAGGAGCATCCGCGCGCGGCGCCCCGCTCCATAGAGCCGGCTGGGGTCCGCCCACCCGTCCTCCAGCGCCGCGAGGAACGCCTCGCGCGCAATCGGGTGCAATGGCGCACCGGCTGCCGCGTCGAGATAAGCCCCCACCCGCACGACGGTAGCGAGCTGGACTCCCGGGGTGGTGCGACCCGACCGCGCTCAGCCCCGACCCGGGCCTCAGGGTGCCGGTCCAGTAGGCTCCAGACGGTCACGAACTAGGTCGATGCGAGGGCGAAAGGCGGTCACGGGTGCGCCGTAGACGATGGGTCCGTGGCGGTCGTCTGGCGCTACTCGTCAGCTCGCTCACACTGTTCCTGACGGGATGTTCGGCCCACGACGTGGAGCGGAATTTCCGCTTCGGCTGGCCGACCGGCGTGACCAAGCAAGCCGAAGAAATGCGAGTTCTGTGGACCTGGTCCGGGATCGCCGCACTGATCGTGGGGATCGGGGTGTGGGGCCTGATCTTCTGGTGTTGTATCCGATACCGGAAGAAGAGCGACGAGCTGCCTCGGCAGACCAAGTACAACCTGCCGCTCGAGATCGTGTACTCGATCATTCCGTTCGTGATCATCGCCGGACTGTTCTATCGCACCGTCGTCGTCGAGGACAACGTCAACAAGCTGACCCAGAACCCCGACGTGCGGATCCAGGTCGACGCCTTCAAATGGAACTGGCAATTCGAGTACCACTCCTACAAGGACGCGACCGGCGCCATTCGCCAGACCACCTATCCGGGCCAGACCAGCCAGGCGGATGCGGCCGCCAACGCGCAGACCCAGCAGGCAGGTCAGTCGGCGAACGCAAGCTGCAACGAGTCGTCTAGCAACGCGTCATTCTCATGTGGTGCTTCGGGCAACGTGAACACGTCCAACGCGCTGTACCTGTCCACCGTCGGGAGCAACGACGAGGTCCCCGTGCTGGTGCTTCCCGTCAACGAGACCATCCGGATCATCGAGCACTCCGCCGATGTCGTCCACTCGTTCTGGGTTCCGGAATTCCTGTTCAAGCGCGATGTCATCCCGTACGGCACCGTGTCGACCTCGCGCGACAATCAGTTCGAGTTCACCGCCACGTCCACGGGCAGCTTCGTCGGGCGATGCGCGGAGCTGTGCGGCACGTATCACTCGCAGATGAACTTCGAGGTCCGCGTGGTCACGGCCGACGTGTTCACCAAGTACATGGATGCGCTGGCAGCCATCGGTCCGAGTGACCCTGCCCGCCAGGCCAAGGCACTGCAACAGGCGGGCTTGACGGCTTACGCGACGGCCACCAAGCCGTTCGACCCCCACCGCAGTGGCGCGGTCACCTCGCAGAACCCGGGAGCAAGCTGACGTGAAGGTCGAGGCCCGAGTTTTCCTAGGCGTTGCAGTGTTCTTCTGGGCCTCCGCGGTCCTGTACGGCATTTGGACGGCGCGGGACCAGGGGCACGTGGAGGTGGCGGGCCTGGCCGGGCTGATCTTGTCCGGCGGCCTCGTGGGCATCTCTGGATCCTTCTTCTGGTTCGTCTCGCGGCGCATCGATCCGCGGCCGGAGGACCGGGAGGATGCCGAGATAGCCGAGGCTGGCGGCGAACTGGGCTTCTTCAGCCCGGGGAGTTACTGGCCGATCGGGATCGCAGGCGCTGCCACGTTCCTCGGAGCCGGCCTCGCGTTCGTTCAGATATGGTTGGTGATCATCGGCGTGGGCGCGGTGCTGTTCACGGTCGGTGGTTTGTTGTTCGAGTACTACATCGGCGGACGCCAGCCATTCAAGTCGCACCGCTCCTGAACGAGGGAATGGCGAGCGGCCCGAAGGACCGAAGTCGCCGACCGCGCTACCTAAGCCCCGCACGTAATCCCCGCTAGCTACTTTGCCCTGAAAGGGTCGGCGCGTGGCGGTCCCTGAGCGGGGGGTGGCCGGGGCGCGAAGAGGGCCTTGAATTCCAGTTCGGCGAGTGTGGTTGGTTCTACGGCCTGGAAGACCGACGAGCCGAGACCCGCGAGTTCGGCGGCACGGCTCTGGAACACTGGCTGACCCATGCGCCGAAGTATCCCCGGCGGAGCCGGGC
>JALYIL010000170.1 GCA_030775825.1 Actinomycetota bacterium | reverse complement strand
CGCTAGCATCGGACACGACGAAGGCGCGTCTAGCTTTTTGGGTCACACCTCAAGCCTGAAGCGCCTTCGTCCCTCACCCACGAACGACTCGCGGACGGCACGCACCCCGCTGAAATCCGAAGAGCCGTTTTAGGGGCCAAACGCGCCGTAATGCCCAGAATTGGGAGTTTCGAGTAGCGGCGGAGAAGCTCCACTGCCCGGACACGTAAGCCGTCTTACTCGAACCGGAGCAGATGTGCCGCTCGGGGCCGGGTAGCCCCGTATCCACCTCCGCTCGTGTGGACACAAACAGTGCGGATCAGTTGTGGACTGGTGCGCCGGTCACCTGGTGGTCAGCATGGAACAGCGCTTCGGCGAGCAGGTTCCGAACGTGCACCCCTCGGATTCGATACACAACACGGCGGCCGTCCCGTCTCCCTTCAACGAGTCCAGCGAAACGCAGTTTGGACAAGTGTTGGCTAGCAACGGTCGGTCGGCAGCCAGCGGCGTCGGCCAGGGATGCCACATCAAGTTCGCTGTCGCGTAGCGCCCATAGCATCCGCACGCGAGTTGGTTCGGCCAGCAGCGCGAAGGACATCACCGCAGCCGATACCTGCTCCTCGTTCGGGTGCTCGGAATGCTGGCTGGCAGCGTGATGCGGCTGCGTGACATCGGTCCGAGGAGGCATACGGCCAGCATACCCACAGAACTGCACGTATTCACGACTGCGCAGGTATCGTATACTTGAGGGACTATGACCCACACCGAGCACGGCCATGACGATGATCATGGGCCTCATGAGCACCACCACGACCATGACCATGATGAGCATTCGTCCGGTGTGGTTGCGCGGCTACGCCATGGGGCGTCGGAGCTGTTCGGCGGCCATTCGCACGATGCAGCAGACCAGATCGACGATGCGCTCGAGGCGGATGCCGCGGGTCGGCATGCCCTCGTCATCTCGCTCATCGGCTTAGCTGCAACGGCGGCATTGCAAGCCGTCGTAGTTATTCTCTCCGGCTCAGTTGCGTTATTGGGCGACACGTTGCACAACTTCGCTGATGCGCTCACCGCGGTCCCGCTGCTCATCGCATTCGGACTGGCGCGCCGAGCACCGACCAAGCGCTTCACTTACGGATTCGGGCGAGCCGAGGACCTGGCCGGCCTGTTCGTGATCGCGATGATCACCTTGTCCTCCGCCTTGGCCGGGTATGAAGCCATCAACCGCCTCATTCATCCGCACGCGGTGAGCCATCTATGGCTGGTCGCCGTCGCGGCGCTGATCGGATTTGTAGGCAACGAAGTGGTGGCGCGCTATCGCATACGAGTGGGCCGGCAGATCGGTTCTGCTGCGCTTGTCGCTGACGGGCTGCACGCTCGTACCGACGGCTTCACAAGCCTGGCCGTACTCATCGGCGCTGGCGGGGTCGCGTTGGGTTGGCGTTGGGCTGATCCAGTGGTCGGTCTCGTGATCACACTCGCCATTCTCGGAGTCCTGCGTTCCGCCGTGAAGCAGGTGGGTGCCCGCCTAATGGATGCCGTTGATCCGCAGCTCGTTGACGACGCAGAGGCTGCCGTCCGCTCGGTTGATGGAGTAGTCGATGTACGTGAGATGCGGGTCCGTTGGATTGGCCACACGCTGCGGGCGGAGGCCGATCTCACCGTCGATCCGAGCCTGACGATCCAGCAGGGTCATGATCTGGCGCACCACGCTGAAGAGCACCTTCTCGAACACGTACGGCGGCTGACTGCGGCGACCATCCACGTCATTCCGGGTGGGGCGCACACGACTGGAAGTCTCGTGCATGCACACCGCGAGGCAAGCTGATGGCTATCAGTGATCAGCACGATCACAGCCACGGCGTGAATCCGAATGCCGATCGTCGCTACCTGATGACGGCGCTGCTACTACTGGCGGCCTTCATGGTCGTAGAGGTCGTTGTTGCTGTTGTCGCGAACTCGCTGGTCCTGCTCTCCGACGCCGGCCACATGCTGTCTGATGTCGGTGCGATCGGTGCGTCGCTTTGGGCGATGAGACTGGCCGCGCGCCCTGCTTCAGGGGCGTGGACCTTCGGCTGGAAACGGGCCGAGATATTGGCGGCTGCTGGTAACGGCATCACGTTGCTCGTCGTCAGCGGGATCGTCACTTTCGAGGCGATGACACGCCTGATCCATCCGCCGCACAGTGCCGGTGGCCCGATCCTCGTCGTAGCGCTCGTCGGTGTCGGTGTGAACCTGGGCGCGACCTGGGTCTTGGCGAAGGCTAATCGTTCCAGTCTGAACGTCGAGGGCGCGTTCCAACACATCCTGACCGACCTCTACGGGTTCATCGGCACCGTGATCGCAGGCATCGTCATCCTGACCACCGGATTCGCCCGCGCCGATGCCATCGCTTCGTTGATCGTCGTTGCCTTGATGCTCAAGGCTGCTTGGGGTCTACTCCGCGAGTCGGGTCGGGTACTGCTGGAGGCTGCTCCTGCGGGCATCGACCTCAACGAACTTCGCACCCACATCCTCGACACAGTCCATGTCTTGGACGTGCACGATCTGCACGTCTGGACCGTCACTTCTGATCAGCCAGCCTTGTCCGCACACGTGGTCGTTCCAGACGAATGCTTCCTCGACGGACACGCGCCACAGTTGCTCGATCAACTACAAGGTTGCTTGAGCGGCCACTTCGATGTCGAGCACTCCACCTTCCAACTTGAGCCGATCAGCCATGCTGAGCACGAGGAGGGTGCGCACGCGTGAGAAGTGCCGACGGCGCGACTCGGCGGCTGTTGCGCCGTGGTCGACTCCTGGAAGTGGCGACTCTGGCCTGGAACGTCGTCGGCATCGCAGTGCTGGCCGTCGCAGCCATCAGAGCACACTCGGTTGCGCTCGCCGGATTCGGTCTGGATTCCCTGATCGAGATTGGCGCGAGCACCGTAGTGCTTTGGGAGTTGTCGGGCTCGGGTGTATCCCGTCAACGGGCGGCGCTGCAACTTATCGGTGGGGCGTTCCTGGCGCTCGCGCTGTACCTGCTCGTCCAGACGGCGATCGTTTTGATTGCCGTCTACCACCCGCAACACAGTCCAATGGGAATCGCTTGGACAGCCGTGACCGCGCTCGTGATGTTCGTCCTTGCGGCGGCCAAGAGGCGGGTCGGCCTGGGACTTAAGAACCCAGTATTGATCACCGAAGGTCGGGTAACTTTGATCGACGGGTTGCTAGCCTGCGCCGTTCTGCTCGGACTAGTGCTGAACGCAGTCGAAGGTTGGTGGTGGGCCGATCCGCTGGCGGGTTTGGTGATTGTCTACTACGCCCTACGAGAAGCCCGCGAGATCTTCAGCGAACATTAGCGGCCGTGAGTACTTCGCATCTGGACACCAGCTCGTCTGAGTGCATCGTGGACGCTGGTGGGCTCAAGGCCCATGCTCTTGCCGACCTGGACGAGTGACTGGCCGGCTTCGTAGAGCTGCGTGGCCTCCGCAACCTCAGCTTCCGACAGACCTTGGAAGCGCATGATGATGCCGTTGTTGTGCAGGAGTCGTTGCGCGCTGGTCTTGGAAATGCCGTACTTGGCAGCCAGCTCACGAGCTGACTTGCCTGCCTCGTACTCGGCGCAGTGAACCCTTGACCTGGTCAGCAGTCAGACGGCGACGGATCTGGCGCGGAGGCGCTGGAACCCGTGGTTTGCGGGGTTCAGAGGATCGAACCTGGGCCTGAATCAGAGGCGCCGGACGGTTCGAGTAAGCCCCGACAAGCTCCACAGCTTCGTCAGGTAAGTCGTCCTACTCGAACCACGGGCTACGCCGGGCCGCGGCGTGCTGGGTCCGCGCGCCATGTAGCGATGTCGTGTCGGCTACGCCTTCTCTGCCCCACGACGTTTACGTGTCATGGCCACGTGGGCCTGCTCGGCGGTGAGCGGGGCGACGGGGAGCGGCGTGAGCGTGTGCCTTTCTGTTCGGATGCCGTCGAGGAACATGGTCAGATATCGACCGTAGATCTCAGGAGCTACGGTCCGCGTCGTGTCCATGACGGCGGACAGCGCGACCTGGATGAAGACCAGATCGGTCTGATCGAAGTCCGGCCGAATGACCCCTTGTCGCGTTGCGCGATCGACAAGCGCCGTCAGCAGCGGGGCGATGCGATCGCGGGCTTCGCTCACTCGAGCGAGTACGCCGAGCCGACGATCGAGGAGTACGCCGAACGCACCACGGAGACGGTCAACAACTGGAAAAGCATGAACGGCAAGCAAGGCGGCGACCCGGCGAAGCTCGCTGCAGCGCTCGTCAAGCTGGCAAGCCAGGACGAACCGCCCGTGTGCTCAAGCCGAGGCGTATCGCGAGGTCTCGTCGGCACTCGAACATGACGACTGACCTGGCCAATGTGAGGCCAGATCCTTCAAATTCTGGCAGCGTTGGTGGCCCCGTCAGGGGTTACTTTCCCGTCCACCCGGCTGGTGCGGGTCCCGCATCTCGACGCCAGATTCACCAACGCGTCGTAGACCGAGCTCGGATGGAAGTCGAGAGCAGAAGCCACTGGGCGACTGATTGCCCAGCTTGCCCCGCACGCCCAGCAGATCCACGCGCGGTGGCCACGGCCGACCAAGGCATGGGCATGGCTGCCACGCGCACCGCGACAAACGGCGGAGCCAGGAACTTGCACGGCGTCGGCGTGGTCACATGGCCCCCACATCTTGGGCGCCGTACCGTCCGACCTGAGGAAGGCCAGACAGAGGGGTGCGCCGGTGACCTTCGAGCTTCTATACGGCACCGCCATACTGTTGTGCGTGATCTTGACCGCGGCGCTTGTCGGGATCCTCTGGGTCCTGGGTCGTCATGGAGACTGAGGTCACGCGGGGTTAATGCTTATTTGAGCCGACTGCAGGCCGACTTCCCAGAGCAAGTAGACCGCCGCCCGAAACGGCCGCCAACATGCCGACGAGGATGCCGATCACGCCGCCGTCGGCCAGCGGCCTCGACGTGTGCGCGTCTTCGGCCTCCTGTTGGGACATGACTAGCTCGAGTTCCGGGCTCTGGCGTGGTGGGCATCGCAGCGCGCTAGTCACGTACTACCGATGACCACACACCGCGCCACGACGACCTACCACCCGTGCCGCCTACAGTGCATCCGTGGACCCGATCCTTCACTTGGCCCTGCCCGTCAGCGACCTGGAATCCGCGCGCGCGTTCTACATCGAGACCCTGGGCTGCACCCAGGGACAGCAAGTAGACGTTGGAATGGACGTCTGGTTCTACGGGTTGCAGCTCAATCTCCAAGCCCGGCCGGAGCAAGTCCTACCCGAGGACGAGCAAGGATGCCGGCATTTCGGAGTGACGCTCGACTCGGCCAACCTCAGCGACCTACTCAATCGCCTTCAAGGGTTACCCGTTCGATGGATTAACCCTCCTGCCGTGGGCATCCGTGGTAAAACGAGCGTCAAGATCGCGGACCCGAGCGGCAACATCATCGAGCTCAAAAGCTACCCCGACGTCGGAGAAGCTCTCCATCCGAGCTGAGCCCAGGTTCTGGCCGGACCGTCAAGCCCCGGCTCACCCACTACCGGCGCGCCGGCCATTCGAGGTTTAGGCAGCGCTGCCAACACGACAGCACGCTTTCGGTGCTCGTACCAGCCCGACGAGATCCGCCATGGGTCCTCAGCGGTCGCGCATCGCTGCTCGAAATATTCAGGGGGGCAAGCTCGGTGTCATCAGGCCTACCCTGCCACGCTCACGACACCCGATGGGTGGTTTCGAGCGACGTGGGAGCTGCAGGGAAGTGGCCGATCTCGGGACCACCCGCACCTGTTCCCCTGGCTGGCATGATGTGCTTTACCTGCCGTTTACATAGCCTGTGGGTGGGGTACACCCATTCGCTAGAAGGTCATTTCCGCCGGCCATAGGCGATGCGGAGGTATCACGGTGCGCAGCGAGCGTGTGGGCCAGTGGTGGCACCGAATGCTCATCAGTCAGTGGCAGCTGCCGATTCCGAGGCGCGGACAGCATCAGGATCGAGGGACCCGACGGTCGATGTCGCGGCGCAGGCTCAGCCTCGCCGTTGGCCTGGGACTGATCGCCATAGCCTGCGGCGCGTCTGCCCTTGCCATCCCGGGCAGCTCCAGGAATGCGTCGGCGGCCACCAGCCAGCCTGCCCAGCCCGCCTATCTCCAACCAATCGGCAGCCTGGTGCGTGCCCATGTGGTCCCGCCGCCGGCGCTGTCCGGCGACACCGGGCACATTGGGATACCCGCGAACCTCAAGCCCGGCCAACGATCTGGCATCCCGAGTGCGAGCGGCATCGTGGCTTACCAGGGCGCGCCTGGAACGCTGACCGCCGCGGCGCTGGCGACCCTCGCGCTGGAGCAGGGATGCTCTTCGGGCGCCGCTGCGACGGCCGCAGCGATCGCTATGGCCGAATCGGGGGGTAGCCCCAGCGCACAGGGAGACATCGCGTTGATGGACTCGGTCTGGGACTGGTCGGCGGGGCTGTGGCAGATCCGTGGGTTGCGCTCGGAGCGCGGCTCGGGCGCGCTGCGTGACTCGATCGCCAACCAAGGCATCGCGAAAAATGCGGCCGCGATGTACGTGATCTCCGGAGCTTGCTCTGACTGGACACCGTGGTCCACTTACAACACCGGGGCGTACCTGCAGTTCATGCAACTGGCCAACCAGGCAGTCGCCTTCGTGATCGCGTACTACCAGTCGCACGATCGTCAGTACCCGCCGGTTCCCGCCCCCGACCCGACCGCCGCGATCCCTGGCGGCTACCGCGGCGGATACGCCGACGGATCGTCGTCAAACGGGTCCCCGGCGATGGTCTCGCCCAAGGCAGGCAAGACCGCAAGCAAGAGCGCGGGAGACAGCTCGGCGACCGGCTCTTCCGGCACCGCCGGTAAGCCACCCGCTTCCGCGACGACCGGCTCCGTGC